>NZ_JAMYKT010000035.1:0-49092 GCF_040317515.1 Mesorhizobium sp. M1428 | reverse complement strand
AAGCGTCATCTTTTTTGGTAAGCGAAGCCTAACCAGCCTCAAGGCGGGATCTTGTCCTGTGCCGATGGCGGTGAGCGCGCGGTTGGAAATGATACGAGACCGGACTCCGGTGCGACTTACAGGTCGAGGTGCAGGTCCGCTCCGGCAGATATTCGCGCTGCATGGGGCGGAATTTTTCCGCAGTGCTTTGACTGGGCATTATCGCAGTGGGACCTGCCTGCGACCTACCATTCGATCACCGGCCGCGCGATCATCAGCCAGAAAATTCCGAGCACGGCAGCGAAGGCGGGGAAGCCGAAGGCGAACCACAGCCAGAAGAGCCGATGATAACGCGGCGGCAACGGCGCGCCTGCAGCCGCGGCTTGCGATGCCAGCTTACGCATCTCCATTTGCATCCAGACGACCGGGAGCCAGAACATTCCGGTGAAGATATAGAGCGCGATCGAAAGTACGATCCAGCCCTCCGACAGCGAGTAGCCTGCCTGCCAGGCGAGCGCGGCTCCGGTCAAAGGTTGCACGACCACAGCCGTCGCGGTGAAAAGGAAGTCGGCAAGGACGACAATGCGCGCCACCGCCGCAACCGTCGCGGCATTGCCGGTCCTGTGGGCGAGCAGCATGAAGAAAGCAATACCGGCGCCGGTGCCAAGCAGCACGGATGCGCCGATGACATGCAGAAATTTCAGCAGGAAATAGAGCATCAACGCTCCTCCAGCACTGCCAGGGCAACAAAGTGCAGCACCAGGATCGGCAACACCTTGAGGAACGGCCCAAGTGGGTCGTTCCACAGATCGGGGCTCAGGAAGCTTCCGACGACCAGGTAGAAGAGCGAGAGCGCGATGCCGCCATAGAGGCCTTTTCGCGTCGCCGGCCGCCAGGCTATGAGCGCGCCGACGATGATGTCGGCAAGAGCACCGGCGATCACGGTCGGCGCCGACAAGATACCGGCGCCCGTGCTTTGCATCAGATCGACGCCGCCGCTATAGCCGGTGGTCAGCGACACAATCCCCGTCAAGATCCAGAAGACGGGCAGGACGACGAAGACCGCCGGCTTGATGAAATACAGCCGGGCAAACCATTTTTCCTGCACCGTTGCCGGATTGAGCGCGAGAAAACCCGCCAGGGTTTGCGGGCGTATGCCGGTCGCGGCGGTCCAGTCCGAGGGATCTCCAACCGCTCCTCGGGCGATCTCTCTGGCCGCGTTGGTGCGCATCGGTGGACGCCAGCCGAACATCGCGGCAAGGTCGCCGAGACGGTAGAGAAGCCTTGCAACAGCCGCCGGCAAGACAAGTCTGGCTGCCGGAGTCCAACCGAGCCATCGGCGATAGCTGCCGACGACCTCGTCCATGCTCAGCTGTTCGGGACCGACAAGTTCCAGCACGACGCGAGACGGACTGGCGGGATCGAGAAGGAAGACGACGGTTGAGACCACGTCATCGAGTTGTACCACCTGGAGCCGACCGGTGCCGGGCATGGAGGGCAGCACCGGCAGCGAGGCGAGACCCCGAAACAATGCGCTGGCCCCAAACACCGGCCGGCCGAGCACCACGGATGGGCGCAGGATCACCCAATCCAGATCAAGCGCCATAAGCGCCTGGTCGCCGGCCAGTTTCGTCGCCGAGAACGTCGAAGGCTGCGCCCGATCGACACCTATGGCCGAGAAGTGGATCACCCGGGCAACCCCTGTCCGCGCACAGGCGAGGAAGAGTGCTGCCGCCGCATCGCGATGTACTTCGCGCGTCTTTTCGCGAGGGCTGTCCTGCAGGACGCCCGCACAATTCACGACGGCGTCGACACCCCGGAGATGCGGCAGCCAGTCTTCGGGCTGCAGCGCCACCGTCATGTCCAGCACCAGCAACTGATAATTGTCGGCCCGGTTTGCGCCGGGGCTGCGGACCAATCCGATCACCTCATGCCCATCGGAAAGAAGGCGTGCGACGACGGAGGCACCGATCAGGCCGGTGGCGCCGGTAACCAGGACTTTCACTGGACCCCAATCTCCGACGGCAGGAAAGTATCCTTCATTCCGGTCTATCGCCCGCGATGCCCCCCTTCATACCGGAAAGTTCTTCCTTCGCGCATAACAACCGCGGCTGCGCCGGATCGGAGATGTCGAGCTTGTCCCAGGGAATGCGGTACATGCTGTCGCGACTGCGCAGTCGAAAGGCGTCGAGGACCGCAACGCCGATGGCCGAAGCGGACAGACGCTCGAAGGCCGCGTAGATGCCGACATGGTACTCGGTAATCACCAGGTCGTCGCCATCCGGTTTGGCGCGTATCTCCTCGATACGGCCGATGCTTTTGCCGCGCTGCGAAAGCACATTCCTGCCAGCCAATTGCTCAAGATTGACGGTCGCCATCATCCAGCTCCCGGAATACGCCCAATGACATGATCGCGCAGCCAGTCCTGCCAGTCGAAAATCGCCGTTTCGCGGACGTCGATATCGAACTCGATGTCGACGCCGATGTCGCGCACCTTATTCCAGGCGATGTGGTGTGGCTCGGCATGGCGCTTGCCGCCGAGCCTGGCCGCAAGCCGTGCCATCCAATGCCCGGGCCGCTCGCCCAGTCGGCGCGCCAGCGTGATCGAGCCGAGCTCGACCGCAACAATCTTAGGCGGCTTGCCTTGCCTGAGCTCGGCCACCAGCCCGTCAACCTTGCCGATCTTGACCTGCTCGCGGTCTACCACTTGCTTATCCAGGATGTCGCGCAGCAAATCCATCATGTGCCTCCGAATATCTGCAAAGGAATGGTCACGATCGCGAGCACAAAACCGAGCCCGATGATGAAGATGACCGCGGCATTGGCAATCATGCCATTGCGGTGCTCGCCGACATAGCGCTCGTCGTTCAGCAGGAAGAGGAACGGCACCACGGTCAGCGGCAGGCTGGCGGCTGTCAGTGCCATGGAAAAGATAGTGAGCTTCAGCGGATCGAGGCCCAGCGCGATCGGAATGGCGGCGAGAAACAACGAGATTGTATAGACAGTGCTGAAGCCCGGGTCGTCGCGCGGTTTCAGGTTCTCGCCCCAGGTCCAGCCGAAACCCTGCGCCACGAGATAGGCTTGCTGCAGGCCGATTTCGAGCGCGGCACCGAAGCAGGCAATGCCGAGTGAAGCAACGAACAGGACGAACCCCCAGAAACCGAAGATTTGAATCAGCATCAGCGGCAATTGGTGGTAGTCGTCGACCTGCTCAATGCCGTGCGCTGCCAGCACGAGCGCCGCCACGATCAACACGCCGATCGAGATAGTGCCGCCAAAACTCATGCCCAAGCCGGCAATGGCCCGATTGGCTCCGAGATAGCTTTCGTCCCACTGGTCCTCGATGGCTCCAGACGAATAGAACATGAACAGATAGGGCGAGATCGACGCACCAAGAATGCTGACTGCCATGAACCAATAATTGGCCGCGTCGTGGTCCGGCAGGGTAGGCACGGCACCGGCCGCAACCTGCCCCCAATCGGGCTTCAGCATGACGGCGCCAACCACGAAGCACAGCGTGACCAGGCCGAGGAACGCGACGCCCTTTTCGATGAAGCCGAACGTGCCTTTCCAGAGGAACAGCCATGCCACAAAAGCGACCGGCAGGGCCCACCACTGAAAGCCGATGCCGGTGGCGAGCTCGAGCGCAATGGCAACACCGCCGATTTCGGCTGCCATGACCAGGAAGTTGACCAGCAAGGTCGCAAGCAACGGCCACAGAAAGGCGTTGAAGCCAAACCGTTCCCGGATCCCGTCGGCGATGGTGTGATGGCTGACCGCGGCGAAGCGTCCGGCCATCTCGACCAGGAAGATGATGCAGATCGTGCCCAGGACGACGGCCCATATCAGCTGGAACCTGAACGCCGCGCCGGCCTGAGCTGCGGTCGCCATCGATCCGACCTCGAGAAAGCCGCCGACGCTGGTGACGACGCCGAGCGATATTTCGAGCAGCTTCTTCATGGTTTCGGTGCAAGATATTTCGCGTAGGACGTGCTCAGATCAACGGCGGCGGCCCGCAGATCCTGCTGCGCATGTTCCACTTCCGAGCGGTTGCCGTTCTGCACGGCCGTCGCCGCGCGCATTACCGCTGCTGAAACTTGTCCAATCGCCGTCGTCAGGCCGGCTTGCCGGCTGGGCTCAGGCGACTTGGCGGACTGGATTTGCGCACCGGCATCGGCGAGCGCCTTGCCAACCGATTGCAGAGTGCGCGACGTGTATTTCGGAGGGGCTGTCCCAGCGACCCAGTTCTCCAGAACCAACGATGCGGTCTGTGTGGCGGAAGCCGCGATTTTCGACTGCTGCTCGACCTGGCCGGAAGGCGAGCATGCCGTCAGTACAAACATTAGCAGCAGCAAGCACAGGCGGTGTGGTCGAAGACCAACGGCCGTAACGGCATTTACGATACGTGCTCGTAGCGTTGCTGCCACACGATTGTTCTCCCCGCACCAGGCGACTTCGGCGTGAAGTTTGATCTAGAGCGCTGGGGGATGACGTCAACTGAACCGCGATGAACGGCGCTGGCACCGCGGAACAAACCAGCGATCGCCGGATTAGGGATGAGGAGGCGAAGGCCATGGACAGGGAAGAGCGTATCAGGCAGCGAGCCCATGAGATCTGGGAGCGCGAAGGGCGTCCGCAAGGACGCGAGCACGACCACTGGGATCAGGCCGTGCAGGAGATCGAAGCTGAGGGATCCGAGGCCGAACGCGGCCCGGTCGTGCCCGATCCGACGGTCGAGGCCGGCTCCGATCCGGAGGCACGCGGCAGCAAGCGGCGGGGGAAGTGAGGCCCGATGCCTCGTCTCGTCGCCTGGATCGTTGTCGTACTGGTCGTGCTGTTCGCCGCCTGGCTGATGATCGGGCGCGACAGAACCGGCGGCGCAGGTCAGCCCACGCCGCACGCAATTGATCAAAATGGATAGGAGCCGACATGACGGGAACCGATACTCATCCTGAACAAGACCCGGCGGAAGGATCGCGAGCGATAGTGGAAAAGCAGCTCCGCAAGGAGCAAGGCGGCGAGGGCCAAAATCGCAAAGCCGAGCCAGCTTCCGACAAATCCGGCAGCAAGACTAAGACGCCTTCGGAAGCGCGCAAGAAAGGCTCAGGCTTGGATTGAGCCGGCTGACGGCGGGCTCACGCTGCCGTTTGCCTCGAAATAATAGGGATAGCGCTCCTGGACGACTTCGAGCACCTCGAAGATGCGGCGAAGATGCGTTCGCATTGCTTCTTCCGCCGCAAGCGCGTCGGCCTGCTCGAGCGCATCGACAATCCGCCGATGCTGGCCGAGGACCACCGACATGCTGTCGAGGCGCGGAAAAGACAGGAAACGGAAGCGGTCCATGTGCAGCTTCGCCGCGCTGATGTCGGCCCAGATTCCGCGAAACCCGGCATGGCTGGCGATATGCTGGTGGAACAGCTCGTCCGACTTGAAGAAGCGCCTGTCGTCGGCGATGGAGGCGAACGTCTCCTGGACCGCCAGTTCGCCTTTGAGCACGGCAAGCAGGTCGGCACGGCGCGGGCTCTCGACCGCGCGCTTGATTAGGCCGACTTCGAGCGCTTCGCGCAGGAACTGCGATTTCTCGAGATCGGCGATCCGCAGCGGCGCCACCATGCTGCCGCGCTGCGGATAGATGTCGATCAAGCCAAGACCGGCCAGCCGGGCGAGCGCCTCCCTGACGGGTGTGCGGCTCACGCCGAGGGCCTCCGACATCGCCTTTTCAGAAATCAGCTCGTGCGGCTTCAGGCGGAAGGTCAGGATTTGGTCGAGCAAAACCTCGAACGTCCTGGCCGCAACTGAAGCGCCGGGGGCGGTTTCGCCGAGCCGCCCCTCGGTGATGGTCCGCATTCCCAAAAGCCCTGCCATCGGCAATCCCCTTAAAGGCTCTGCAGCTTCAAGCCGTTCATGAAATGCCTGCGCAAGCAGCAGCGCCGGCGTTATTCCTTGCGCGGAGAACCGCCGATGCGCGCCAGCAGGCCGCCATCGACGCGCACGACCTCGCCGGTGACGAAGGAGGCATCGTCAGACATCAGGAAGGCGACGACTGCGGCAATCTCTTGCGGCTGGGCGGTACGGCCGAGCGGATGCATGTTGTCGAGGATACGCAGGATCTCGTCGGGCTTATCGTTGAGCTTGACCGCATCCCGCAGCATCGGTGTGTCAACCGCGCCCGGAGCGACGGCATTGACGCGCACGCCGAGCGGCGCATAGTCGACGGCCATCGACTTGACGAGGCCGATCAGGCCGTGCTTGGCCGTGGTATAGGCCAGAACCCCTTCCTGGCTGGCCAGACCCTGCACCGAACTCATATGGACGATGGCGCCGCGGCTTTGGCGCAGCAGCGGCATCGCCGCGCGGGAGAGCAGGTAGGCAGCCTTGAGGTTGACGTTCATCACCTCGTCCCAAAGCGCCTCGTCCGTAGTCTCCACCGTTCCATAACGCTGGATGCCGGCATTGTGGGAGAGCATGTCGAGCCCGCCGAACGCGGACCGGGCAAGCTCGACGGCGCGGCCGCACGCTTCAGTGTCGGCGGTCGAGCCAAGCACGGTAAGCACGGTCACGCCGCGCGCCGAAAGCTGCGCCGCGACCTCATCCAGCTGATCGCCCGCCCGGTCGAACAAGATCAGGTCGACGCCTTGCTCGGCCAGTTTTTCGGCGACGGCACGTCCGATGCCCATGGCCGCCCCGGTGACCAGTGCGCGTTTTTTGAATTCAGTCATTTATCCTCCCAAGAACAGCTGCGCAGTGACTACCATGGTAGTGGCCCGGCACCGCTTGACGTGCTCTTTCCACCGAGCCGGCCCAAGCGCGTCCGGCGTCATGTCGATCCTTGCATGAAAGCCAGCGTTTCCGCGCGCGTCGGTGCTCCAAGACGTCCGCCAAAGCGCAGGCATTTCAGTGCGGCGGCGGCGCTGGCCACTGCTATGGCCCGCTCTTCGTCCCACCCTTCGGCCAGACCGAGAGCGAAGGTGCCGTGAAACACGTCGCCCGCCGCCAGGGTGTCGACGGCTTCGACCCGCGGCGACGGCAGATGACGGACATCATTGCTGTCCGAGTAGCGGAACGCGGTGCCGTTCGCCCCATCGGTGACGGCCATAAAGGCGCCGGTCCGTTCGCCGAGAATGGCGACGGCAGAGCCGGCGGATATCTCCGGACCGCAAAGGATGCGTGCCGCCGGCAGCGATGCAACGACATGCGAGGCGAGCGGCAGCAGCCGGTCGAGCACCGGTCGCGATGCGACATCGGCGTCAAGGATCGCCGGAATGCCGTATTCACGAGCTTTCGCCAGCGCCAGGGCGGCGGCTCCGGGCCAGCGGACGTCGACCAGCACGGCGTCGAAGCGGGAAAAATCCGCCGGCGGAAGACGGTCCGGATCGGCTTGCGTGGCGGCATCGTAGAACGGGACAATCATACGCTCGCCGGCGGCATCGACCAGGATCGTGGCAATGGCCGAGCGGCCACCTTCAACCCTGCGCACCAGCGAACAGTCGACCCGCTCCGTCTCCATCTGGCCGATGACATCGCGGCCGACGGCATCGTCGCCGACACTTGCCCATAGCCAGACCTGCCCGCCCTGGCGGCTGGCCGACGCGGCGGCGCTCGCTGCCATGCCGGCCGCGATCTGCACAGCCTCGCTTGGCAGGAACTTGCCGGCGCCGGAGGGCAGGACATCGAGGCGCAAGATCGTGTCGTAGGTGAGCGCGCCGACGCAGAGCAGGCGGGGCGCCGTCATTGCAGCCGGTAGCCGCGCTGATGGGCAATCGCCGTCATCACGCCTCTCAATTCGGCAAGGCCGCGAAGGCGGCCGATCACAGGGTAGCCGGGATGGGTGTGCCGCGCAGCGTCATCGATCAATTCGTGGCCATGATCCGGGCGAAACGGCAGCAGCGCCTCCGGTTCCCCGGCGTCGCGGCGGCGTTGCTGCTCGTCGAGCAAGATCGTGACCACCGACACCATGTCGACATCGCCGCTCAGATGCTCGGATTCCATGAACGAGCCGTCCGGGTCCTTGCTGACGTTGCGCAGATGCACGAAATTTATCTTGTGCGCAAAGCGCCTGGCGATGGCGGACACGTCATTGGCCGGGTTGGCGCCCAGCGACCCCGTGCACAAGGTAAGGCCGCTATTAGCCGATGGCACTGCGTCCAGGATAAAGGCGATGTCGTCCGCGTTCTTGACGATCCGGCACAGGCCGACGAGATCGCGCGGCGGATCGTCCGGGTGTATCGCCAGCGTGACGCCCGCCTCTTCGGCCGCCGGCAGCACGTTTTCGAGAAAACGGACAAGGTTCTCACGCAGCCGGTCGTGCGACAGGCTCGACTGCTCGGCCACCACTTCGCGCAATTCCGCTATGTCGTAGCGCTTGAAGGCGCCTGGCAGACCGGCCATGATGTTGGCAAGCAAACGCTCTTTTGACGCATCCGGCGTCGTCTCGAACCATTCGCTCGCCCGTTGGAGAACATCGGACGCATAGTCGCGCTCCGATCCCTTACGCTGCAGCATGTAGCAATCGAACGCGGCAAGCTCGTGCATGTTCATGCGGAGTGCCCGTCCGCCGCCCGGCAACGGCGCAGCCAGGTCGGTGCGGGTCCAGTCGAGGATCAGCATGAAATTGTAGCAGACCGTACGCACACCGCAGGCGCCGAGATTGCGTAAGGTCTGCCTGAAATTGTCGTAGAGCCGGTCGAGATCGCCGCGGCCGAGCTTGATGTCCTCGTGCACGGGCACACTCTCGACGACGCTCCATTTGAGGCCCATCGCCGGATCTGCCTCGATAAGCGCCTGGCGCTGCCTGATGGCGTCGATCGGCCAGACTTCGCCGTAAGGGATGTCGTGCAGTGCCGTCACGATGCCGGTTGCGCCGGCCTGCCTCGCGTGGGCAAGCGTTGCCGAGTCGCTCGGACCAAACCATCGCCACGTCTGCTCCATTCGACCTCCAGCTGCGGAATTTTCCGATGAGCGTGGTGTATTGGATGCTACCATGGCAGTCAATTGCTTGCAGTCCAGTGCCTGGGTCGGCGTCCGGGTGGCCGCCCTTTAAAAGAGTACAACGATACGTGGCGTTCAGATTGAACGGCTACGCAAGGTCCGCGTTTCGGCTGGCCCAAATCGCGCCGCGTTCGAACATCGTGCCCATTTGCGGCACGGCGAACTCGTCGGCGGTGTGGCCGAGCGCGCTGTAGAAGACGCGGCCCTTGCCGTAGCGGCGCTTCCAGACAACCGGCATGACGACGCCGGCGATGAAATCGAGATGTTCGCCGGTGAAAGTAGTCGTCGCCAACACCTCGTTGGTCGGATCGACATGCATGTAATACTGCTCTGAACGGTAGGCGAAGCCGTCGACGCCCTGCATGACCGGATCGTCTGGCCTGGTGATGTCGACGTGATAGTCGATGATGTTGCCGGGATGGGCTACCCACTGACCGCCGGTCATGAACTGATATTCCGGTTCGTTGCGGAAACTGTCGCACATCGTACCGTGAAAGCCCGCAAGGCCGGTGCCGGCCCCAACGGCGCTGGTCAGGTTTTGCAGCTCCGGCTTTTCGATCGTCGACATGGTGATCACCGGGACTATGAGATCGAGCTTACTCAGCTGCGGATCGGCAAGCGCCGAAGTCCCCTGCTCCAGCTGCACGTCGAAGCCGTTGCCGGCCAGCATCTCCTTGACGATTTCGGCGCTTCGGGCCGGGGTGTGACCTTCCCAGCCGCCCCAGAAAATCAGTGCAGTCTTGCTCATCGCATTATTCCCTATTCCAGAATTCCGAAAGGCAGGTCGGCGCGCATCGGCGCCGGCCGGGCGCAGCCATATCTGAGATCGACACGCTGCCCTGTCTCTGCTGAAGAGATGATCGATTCCATGATTTCCAGGACATGGAGGGAAAGATCGAGACTGGCGCGGTGTTGCCTGCCCGAGACGATCGCCTGCGCCATGTCGGCAAGGCCGAGGCCCCGGTAGTTGCCGTCGCCATAGGAATGGATCTGATCGGCCACCGTCCAGTCGCCCTTGCGCTGGCTGGTCCTGATGTCGCCCTGGAACTGGTTGGGATCGGAGACGATCATCGAGCCCGTGGTTCCGTAAAGTTCGATGTGATTGTGTTCATGCTTCCAGACGTCGAAGCTGGTGGTGATCGAGACCGCGGCGCCATTCTCGAATGCGAGCAGGCCGGAAATATGGGTCGGCATCTCGACCCGGATGGTTTCGCCCTGGCGCGGTCCAGAACCGATGGTGCGGGTGGCGTAGGATGACTTCGCCTGCCCGCTCACGGATTTTACCGGACCCAGGAGATTGACCAGGCAGGTCAGATAGTACGGTCCCATGTCGAGCATTGGCCCACCGCCAGACTGATAGTAGAAATCCGGATTGGGATGCCAGAGCTCGTGGCCGGGCACCTGCATGAAGGCAGAGCCGGCGACGATGGTCCCAACCGTATCCTCATCGACCAGCCGCCGCGCCGTCTGGTGGGAGCCGCCAAGAAAAGTGTCGGGGGCGCAGCCGATACGCACGCCCTGTTGGCGCGCGGCCGCGACCAACCGCTCGGCGTCACTGAGCGTCGTTGCCAGCGGTTTCTCGGAGTAAACGTGCTTGCCTTGCCCGACAGCTTGCAAGCCGACCGGCACATGATGCTGCGGCGTCGTCAGGTTGAGCACGATCTCGACGCGCGGATCGGCCAACAGCGCGTCGACCGGCATGGCAGCCAGGCCGTAGGCCGCTGCCTTGGCCTCGGCCGCCGTAGGGTTGATGTCGGCAACGCCGACAATATCGAGCACCGGGAATTGTGGCGATGCCTTCAGGTAGGCATCCGAAATGTTGCCGCAGCCGATAATGCCGACACCGATCCTCCGCATGGGCTTCTCCTCAAAAGGCGGCATTGATGAAACAGCAGAACTCGTTTGTCACCCCCCTTTCGGCCGGACGAGGTTCTCCCGTGACAAGGATTTACCTCGAGAGCGTCAGAACGCCGCCCGATCACAATCGCGCGCCCATGCGCGAGGCGCTTGCTTTCGAGGTCGAACGGCCGGTACTCAGCAACATCGCTTCATGTAGCTTGCTCGACATTTTTGATGCCGGCTTTGAGCACAGCACCGATTTTCACCCGTAGAAGGACGCACATGATCCGCCCACAAGGAACCATCGCACCGATCCTGACGCCGTTCGAAAACGACGGCCGCATTGCCCGCGACCTCTGGATATCACACGCCAAGTGGGTGCTGGATCAGGGAGCGCATTTCCTGTCGCCGTTCGGCACCACGGGCGAGGCATTGTCCGTCTCGTTGCGCGAGCGCATGCAAGCGCTGGAGTGGCTGGTCGAGGCCGGCATTTCGCCAAGCAGTCTGATGCCCGGCACCGGTGTCACGGCAATTCCCGAGACCGTCGAGCTGACGGCGCATGCGGTCGGTCTCGGCTGTGCCGGGGTGATGGTGCTGCCGTCGTTCTTCTATACGGCCGCCGGCGACAACGGACAGGCCCGCTACTATGGCGAGCTGATCGAACGGGTGGCGAACCCGGCGATGAGGATGATCCTCTACCACATCCCGCAGAATTCCGGCGTACCGGTGAGCCCGGCGCTGACCGCCCGGCTTAGCGAAGCGTTTCCCGATGTCGTGGTGGCTTACAAGGACAGCGCCGGCGATTGGAACAACACCGCAGCGGTGATTGCGGCAGCCCCAAGGGTCGCGGTGTTTCCGAGCTCGGAAGCACAGCTGACGAAAGGCCTCGCCAACGGTGCTGCGGGGTGCATCTCGGCGACGGTCAATCTGAATGCGGCAGCGATCCGGGCCCTCTACGACGCAACGCTGGCGGGAGAGGACATTACTGACGCGGATGCCGCCATCAAGGCGTTCCGCAAAATCATCCAGGACGCCGGCCTCATCTCCGCGATGAAGGCAGTGCTGGCGATACGGTCTGGCGACAGACGCTGGCTGAACCTGCGCGCGCCGCATGAGAACGCGACGCAAGCCACCGGCGAAGCTTTGCTCGCCACTCTCGGCCCGCTAGCCGACCATATCGGCCGGAGCTGACTATCGGGCCGTGTTCAGGGCGGCAGCAGCGCGTATCAGCGCCTTGAACGCATTCTCATCTATGTCTTCGCCCTCACGGATATCGATGGCGCGCCTGGTGTTGCCTTCGAGGCTGGAGTTGAAGAGGCCTGAAGGGTCCGGCAGCGAGGCGCCCTTTGCGAAGGTTACCTTCACGACGTTCTTGTAGGTCTCGCCGGTGCAGATTATTCCGGCGTGCGACCACACCGGAACGCCTCGCCACTTCCACTCCTCGATCACTTCCGGGTCAGCCTGCTTGACGAGAGCGCGGACATGGGAAAGCGTCTTGCCTCGCCAATCGCCCAGCTCACTGATCCTCGCATCTATCAGCTGAGAGGGAGAGCTCTCTGCATTTCCTTCCATCGAGCCACTCTTCATCATCATTGTCGCTTCCCTAGGGTTGTTGCCGCTCGCCCGTCGCATGAATACCGCTAGTCGGCACCGGACTGGCATTCCCGCTCACATTCGCTCGCCAGGCAATTGGCTGGCTTGCTTTACCCAGTCGGCGAGTTGAGCTTCGTCGAGCTGGTCGTCCTCGTAGATATCGAGGTAGCGCACGTCCTTGTGCTTGGACTCGCCGGGTGGGACGGGACGCAGCGACGCGCCGCGGAAGAAAGCCAGCTTGATGTACTTTGTGAAGCAATGGAAGTTGAGGAACCAGCCTTGACCCTCTACGCCATAGAAGGGCGAGTTCCATTTGACGGCCTTGCGGAGGTTGGGAACGTTGCGCTCGATGAGTGCGTCGAGGCGGCGCCCGACGTCGCGTTTCCAGCCCGGCATGGCCGCGATGTAGGCCTGCACAGGAGCGTCACCATCACCCTTCGGGATCTGCGGGTTGCCGCCTGCGAGGAGGACCGGCTTGGCGGCTGCAGGCTTGGCGGCTGCAGGCTTGGCGGCTGTAGGCTTGGCGGCGGGCTGCTTCACGACCGCCGCTGGCTTGATAGACGTCTTGTTGGCCATGCGTTCACTCCAATGCGCCAGAGCCCCCGGCGCTGCGCCACTTGGGCGAGTAAGGCAGCACGAACATGTACAGTCCGGTAAGCAGGAGCAAGCCGAGTGGAAACAGCGGCAAGAGGTATACCCAGTAGGCGGGTTCCTTGCCTGCTCCCAGGCTGATGAAGATGGCGGCGACGACCACCGCAAAGATAATCGACAGCCAGCGGTGGATCTGCCGAACCCATTTGTTCCAATCCATTGAGACCTCCTCTGAAGACGAACCGAGCGGATCGGGCGGCCCGTTTGACGACTCCCGCCGGGCAGCCACACCACTGAACGCACGCTTTACCAGCGCGCCAGCTGAGTGATTTGAACGAGATTGCCGCAGTTGTCGTTCAGCTGGGCGATGGTCGAGCCGGTTACTTCGGTCGGCGGCATCGTGAACTCGGCGCCGCGCGCTTTGATGCGCTCGTAATCGCTCTTGACGTTATCGGTGAAGAACATGACCGCGGGCTGGCCCTGCTGGTAAATGGCTTGCTGGTAGGCCTTTGCGGCCGGGTTGTCATTGAGCGCGAGTTGCAGCTCGGTCCCGTCCGGCTCGTCGGGTGATGCGACGGTCAGCCAGCGAAACGGCCCATTGCTGAAATCGGCCTTTTTCGTAAAGCCGAGCGTTTCGGTGTAGAAACCCAGAGCCTTTTCCTGGTCATCCACGTATACTTTGGTCAACTTGATCTTCATTGGCTTGCCTCCATTATCGCCCCGCCATCTGCCGCTCTGTAACAGAGCCCCTGCTTGAATAGCGCCCGCGGATCTCAGTCCGTCCGCGCCAGAACCTGCTCCAGATCGTCAAAGAACCTCGGCCAGCCGACTTTGGCACCCCGGAAGTAAGGCTGCTGATCCGGCCGGAAGCCCGACTGTTCCATGCGCAAGCGGGCTCCGGTGCTCGTGGGGGTGAGGGTCCAGGAGACGACACTCTTGAGATCCTTGGTATCCCATGTGTAAGTCAGCGTTCTGTTCGGCTCGACCGTCTGCACCTGACACTCGACGGAGCCCCAGGCTGCGTGAAGATTGAAGCGGTGGTTCGCGACAGGTTTGAAGTCATTTTTCATGAGCCACTCCTCGATCAAGTGTGGTTGCGTGAGCGCGCGCCAGATCTTCTCGGGCGGATAAGCGATTTCCCGTTCGACAACGACGGAGAGTGTTTCGGTCGACGTTCGGTTCACTGGTCCATCCTTTTGAGGAGGTCTTCGAGGTCGTCGAACCGGCTCTGCCAGAATCCGGTCATCTGGCTCGTCCAGTCGAGCAAGGGGGCAAGCGCTGCAAGCTGCGCACTATAATGGGTCTGCCGTCCTGCATGGCGGTCGCGCACCAGCCCCGCCTGCCTCAAAACGCCGAGATGCTTCGACACGGCCGGTTGCGAGATCCCGGCCTGAGCCGTCAGAGCCCCGACCGTCTGCTCTCCTTCGCGACACAGTCGCTCAAAAATAGCGCGCCGAGTCGGATCGGCAAGCGTTCTGAACAGTACATCGTGAGCGTTTGGCATTGGGATCGATAACCCTTCGGCTATTGATCGATGTATAACCACCGGGATATGTATGAGTCAAGCGCGAACCGGCATAATTCTCGTTAGTCACCCGCTTCGCTCACGCAGCCAGTTGCTTATTCGCTGTGCTCTGCACTGGAATTGTCACGCGTTATGCGCTACATGACCATCTACATGGTCAGGAGCGTGACATGGACGCGGTCAATCTGGCGGACGCCAAGGCACATCTGAGTGAGCTCGTCGACCGGGTCGAGGCTGGAGACTCGATCGACATAACCCGGCGTGGCAAGCCGGTCGCCAGGCTCACGGCCGTGGCCCGCCCTCGCAAACGGATCGACGCCGTCCTGCTCCAATCCCTGACCGCAACCATGCCTCTGCAGGCCCAGGCTGCCGCCGATCTGGTGCGATCGATGCGAGATGGCGATCGCTATTGATGTTCTATCTCGATACTTCGCTGATCGTCGCGGCGCTATCCAACGAAGCCATGACCGCGCGCGTTCAGGGCTGGCTGGCGGAGCAGGACCCAGCGCAACTTGTGATCAGCGATTGGACCATCACCGAGATGTCATCCGCCATGGCGATCAAGCTTCGGACCGGACAGATCGACCTGGAGCAGCGCGCAGCAGCGCTCGCGATGTTCAATAAGCTGGTCGCTGAGAGCTTCACCATGCTGCCGGTGACGGGCGGGCATTTTCGGGTCGCCGCGAAATTCGCCGATCAGCATATCCTCGCGCTTCGTGCTGGCGACGCCCTGCACCTCGCGACGGCATCGGAGCATGGCGCCACGGTGTGGACCCTCGACCAGCGGCTCGCCGAGGCAGGACCGATACTCGGCGTGCCGACGCAGTTGCTGGCATGATCAAGGCTCCTCCTTCAAAATGAATAAACCGATTGGCTGCAATTCTTGACGTTGACAACTTCTGGATATACATTTCTTGCAGAGTATATCTAATGGAGGAAGTGGCATGCAGGTCGCCAAATGGGGAAACAGTCTTGCGGTCCGCCTTCCCGACGCTGTGGTCGAAGCGCTTGAACTCAGGGAAGGCGATGAGATCGAAATCCATGTCGCTGACGCCCGCCAGCTTGGCGTCGCGCGAAAGCCCGGGCGCGAAGAGTTGCTGAAGCGTCTCCGCGCCTTCCGCGGTCGGCTTCCCGCTGACTTCAAATTCGATCGAGACGAGGCAAATGCCCGTTAGTTTTTTCGATACCAATGTCCTTCTTTACATCGCGTCAGACGATACGGCGAAGGCGGATCGGGCCGAGGCGGTCATCGCTACTGGCGGGGCGATCAGCGTGCAGGTTCTCAACGAACTCACCAATGTCGCGCGTCGGAAGATGCAAATGTCATGGGACGACACACATGCGCTGCTGACCATGCTGCGCGGCCTGTTGACGGTTCATCCGCTCACGCTCGAGACGCACGAAACAGGATTGAGGCTCGCCGAGCGGTACGGCCTTTCCACCTATGACGCGATGATCGCCTCCGCGGCGGTTCACGCTGGCTGCGACACACTTTGGTCGGAGGACATGCAGCACGGAATGGCGCTCGACGAAGGCTTGCGCATCGTTAATCCCTTTCGCGTTGCGAGCTGATCACGCTCATTGAAGGGGGCTGGCCGGGAGCGAACTGGCGGCTTTCGATGTTGCCGGGCGGCGCGTCCAGCACGGAGAGCGATGCTGTCAACCACAAGCGTCTGCGCGGGCGAGGAGAAAGGCCGCTTCGCGTACGTTGCGGGTGAGCTTGGCCGCAGCCTCGAATTCGGCGCGGGCCTCGGCCAGCCGGCCGGCCCGAAACAGAAAATCGCCCCTCGCCGCCGGCAATGGCGCATAATTGCGCAAGGCGGCGGCGTCGGCAATCTCGTCTACCAGCCGCAGGCCCGCTTCGGGCCCGAAAGCCATGCTGTGGGCGATCGCCCGATTGAGATCGACCACCGGCGAGGGCATCACTGCACGCAGCCGGTCATAGAGCGCTGCGATGCGGGGCCAATCGGTATCGCCCGAACTGCGCGCCCGCGCGTGACAGGCTGCAAGCGCGGCCTGCAACACATAGGGGCCATCGCCCCCGAGGGCTTCGGCACGTGCCAGCGCGTCAAGGCCCCGGCGGATCAGTAGCTGGTCCCAGCGCGCGCGGTTTTGCTCGGTCAGGGTCAAGAGGGCGCCGTCCGGCCCGATGCGTGCCGGCAGGCGCGATGCCTGGATTTCCATGAGAGCCAGCAGGCCGAACACCTCGGCATCCTCGGCCATCAGCCCCGCCAGCATGCGGCCCAGCCGTTGTGCCTCCAGGCACAGGCCCGGCCGGACAAGGTCGTCGCCTGCCGTGGCAGCATAGCCTTCGTTGAAGATGAGATAGATGACCTCCAGCACCGAGGACAGACGCGCCGCACGCTCGGCGCCGCGCGGCACCTCGAAGCTGAGCCCGGCCTTTCCGATCGTCCTCTTCGCGCGGACGATGCGCTGGGCGATCGTCACCTCGCTCGACAGGAAAGCACGGGCGATCTCGTCCGTCGTCAGGCCGCCGATGACGCGCAACGTGAGCGCCGCGCGGGCGTCGGCGGAAAGTATGGGGTGGCAGGCTGTGAAGATGAGGCCCAGCAGCTCGTCGCCAAGATCGTCGTTCGTGGCCATTTCGTTTCCCTCGGCCGTACCGCCGCACTCGCCGTCCAGCTCCCGCGCGATCTCCTCATGCTTGCGCTCGCGCATCTTGTCGCGACGGATCGCGTCGATGGCGCGGTGTTTGGCGACTGTCATCAGCCAAGCGCCGGGATTGGCCGGAACGCCGGTCCTGGACCATTCGGACAGGGCTATGACGAGGGCGTCCTGCACCAGTTCCTCTGCAAGATCGACATTACGCACGAGGCGAGCCAGGCCTGCGATGAGCCGGGCCCGTTCAATGCGAAAAATCGCCTCGATCGCCTGCTGCGTCTCGCCTGCCGTCATGCTGCCTTATCGGCCAAAGCCATAACGAAGGCAAAACAGGTTGCGGCCGACAGGTTCAGTTGGCGCTGAGCTTCTCGCGCGTCCGGTCATGGATTTCCGTGACCTCCGGCGTCAGATTCCCATTGCCAATCAGCCATCTCGTACAACGGCCGGATCTCAATCTCGCTCGGTCCCGGCATGGGATTGGGGCAGCGCTTCACCCAGGCGACCGCCTCGTCCATGTCCTTGACTTCCCAGAGCCAAAAGCCGGCGACCAGTTCGCGGGTCTCGGCGAAAGGTCCGTCGATGACCGTCCGGCGTGGACCATCGAACGCAACGCGCTTGCCCTGCGAGGAGGGCTTGAGGCCGTCAGCGTCGAGCAAGATACCGGCATTGCGCAGCTCGTCGTTAAACCTGCCCATCGCCTCCATCGCCTTCTTCGCCTCGGGCGTGGGGACAAAGCCCTTTTCGCTGTCCTCGGTAGCCTTCACGAGCACCATCACACGCATTGTCTGTCTCCTTGTTGAGCCGGCCTCACCGGCCGGCATCGAAACGACGAACGGAGTTTAGGAAATCGACATTGTCCTGCAAATTTTTTTCGAAGTTGAGGAGAAAGACGCCGACGGCCGCTCCTCTGGTCGGGGATCGCGATGGCGCGATATCGGGATTGGGCGCAACGCTGGTCGCCGATTGTAAGTAGTTGAGTGGCCCGCCTAAACCATTTCGGGACGTTTTGAGGCCTCGCGGATCGCCTTGTGCACGCTGCGCTGCAAATCCATGAAGGCTGGGGTTTCCATGACCTCTTCCCGGCGCGGGCGCTCAATGTCGACATTGAAGGTCTGCATGATGCGTCCCGGCCCGATCCCCATCACGACGATGCGGTCCGACAGGTAGACGGCTTCTTCCACATCATGGGTGACGAAGAGCACGGTGAGCCTGTGCTCCTCCCAGATCTGCGTCAGGAGTTCCTGCATCTGATGCCTGGTCAAGGCATCGAGCGCGCCAAAGGGCTCGTCCATCAGAAGCATTTTGGGTCGATAGGAAAGAGCACGCGCTATGGCCACCCGTTGCTTCATGCCGCCAGAAAGCTCAGACGGATAGCGATTGGCGCTGTGCGGGAGCTTGACCAAATCGAGATGCTCGCGCGCTATCCTGCGGCAGGTCGCGCGATCATGACCCGCGGCCTTGAGCGCGAACTCGATATTCTGCTGCGCCGTCAGCCAGGGAAGCAGGGTGTAGGACTGGAAGACGACGCCGCGGTCGAGGCCCGGCTGCAGGATCGGCGCACCATCGATGGCAAGATCTCCCGCGTCGAAATCCTGCAGTCCGGCAACGATCGACAGCAGCGTGCTCTTGCCGCAGCCCGACGTGCCCACCAGCGAGACGAACTCGTTGTCGGCAAGATCGAGATTGATATCGCGCAGCACTTCCGTGCGCCGCGCGCCCGTGCCGAAGCTCTTGTGGAGACCCCCGATCCGCAGTTTGGGCAAACTCATCGGCCCGGCCTCATTCCACGTGGCCCTCCTGCCGGAACAGCACTTTTCCCAGTGCCTTCATGACCTGGTCGGTGATGAGGCCAAGCACGCCCAGCAGCAGGATGTAGCCGATGATGGTGTTTGTCTGGAAATAACGCTGGGACACGGTGATGCGGTAGCCGAGGCCTGATGTCGCCGCGACAAGTTCCGCCAACACCAGCCAGGTCCATGCCCAGCCGAGACTGATGCGCAACGTGTCCCAGATGCCTGGCAAGGCGCTGGGAACCACGATGCGCGTCAGGATCTTGCGATCCGGCAGGCCGAGCGTCCTGCCAAGGCCGATGAAATCAGCGGGAACCCGTTTTACATTGTCCATGATCATCAGCACCTGCTGGAAGAAGGTGCCGATGAAGATGATGAGGAACTTCTGGGCATCGCCGGTCCCCGACCACAGGATGGAGAGGGGCACGAAAGCGACCACCGGCATGTAGCGGATGAAATCCACAAGCGGCTCGATCGCCGCTTCCCAGGTCCTGAAGCTGCCGATCAGCACGCCAATCGGAATCGCCAATGCCGAGGCGATGAGGAAGCCAACAGAAATACGGTATATCGAGGTCCTGAGATCCAGCCACAGCGTGCCGTCACCTGAGAGCTTGCCGAGCTGGGTCACCACGCTTCCCGGCGAGGGCAGGAAAATCGGCTTTACCAGCCCCAGCCCCGTTGCCGCCCACCAGGCGAGGCCGAGGCCGGCAAAGACGGCCACCGCTATCATCAGGAAGCGCGAGCGTGCGATGGGCGCGCCTATCCCGGAGGATGGGCGACGGCGCATCGGCTGTTTGATCACCGGCCCCGGCGCTGCGTGAGACGGGCTTGGCTTGGTCGCACGCTGCTCGGACATTTGCGTCACCACCGCGAGCCGGCCCTCGTCATTTCGCGGCCTTGACGAATGACGGGTCGATCATCTGCTCCGGCGTCACGTCCGCCTGAAGCAGCCCGGCGTTCTTGGCGGCTGCCTCGACATCGGCGAATGTCTTGGTGGAAAACTCGCCCGTCAGCGCATCCTTGTTTTCGGCGAGAGTATAGTAACGCACGCCATCAAAGGCGGTGTTGAGGTCTTCGACGCTCGAACCGACCGCCTTGGAGATGATCGCCCGGCCGTCGGGCGTGTCGGCATTGTATGCCTTCAGGGCCGCATCCCAGGTCTTGATCATGGCAAGCACCTGGCCGGGACGCGACTTGATCACCTCATCGCGCACCACGAACACGTCGCTGATCAGGCCGGGATCTTCGCCTGCGGTGAAGAGCAGCTTGACGTCCTTGTTCTGTGCCCTGGCCGCGGTGAGATAGGGCTCATAGGTCACCGCGACCGGGACCTGGCCGGCGATCAACGCACTGCCGGCATCCGCCGCCGGCATTGGAACCGGCTGGACATCGGCGATGGACATGCCGTTCTTGGCGAGCGCGTATTTGAGCAGGATGTCGCTCGTCGTGCCTTCCTCGAAAGCGACCTGTTTGCCCTTGAGGTCGGCGACGGAGGCGACGTCCTTGCCGGCGATCATGGCGTCTGCCGTCATGCTGACGTCGAGCAGAAGTACGATCTTCACCGGCAGGCCGGCCGCAACCATGCCCATAGCCGTGTGGGTCGCGATGTTGGCGGCATCGAGCTGGCCGCTGGCCAGGGCGGCGTTGATGTCCTTGTCCTCGGCGAAGTTCACGATCTGTACGTCGGACAGCCCGCTTGCCTTGAACAGGCCCTTGGCTTCGGCGACGTGCCACTGGCCGTAGCCAAGCCATGGCTCGATGCCGATCTTGAATGTTCCTGCCTCAGGCGTCGCCGGAATTGTCGCGTCGGCCGCGTAGGCGGCCGGGGCAAACCCGACGGCAGCAGCCATGACGAGTGCCCGAAATTGTCCTGCTAGGTTACGTATCATCTTGTTCCCCTTGATGATCAGGCCGCTTTTTTGAACCAAACATCCGGCCTGGTGAGAATGCGGGCTTCTGCTCTTGCGGCACCGTGCCTCGGCATCTTAGCTGTCCGTTCAACGAAAGTGCGACGACACTTCAACGTCAGCAACAGCGGATGTCAAGGCTAAATACATACATGCATATACAAGTTAGACCCCTCCTTGCGACTCTGATTCGCTTCACTGCGATCAGGTTTTTTTGGATGGAGAATATCGACTGCCAAGCGAGTAGCGGCTGCCAACGTAAGTCAGCTTGCTGATCGTGGCAACGACGGCGCCCGTCCATGTCCGGCGATGCAGAAACAGGCAGCAGCTGCCGACATCGATGCCCAGATACCGTGCCGTCTCGGCATCGGCAGGAGTCGCCGAGATGATGTGCTCGACCTCCGTCACCGGGGTTTTCTGCATGAGGTAGTCGTAGGTCGCTGTCCTGGAAAAGTCCTGCTTGTCATAGTCGGGTATCAGGCCCGGGTTGACGAAGCGCTCTTCCAGTTGCACAGGCAGGTCGTTCTCGAAGTTGACGACGATGGAATGATAGACCGACACGCGCTTTGCGAACTCGAACGAAAGCGCGAGCTCCTTTGTCGGCGTGATCTTTTCGAGCACGATAACCTCGGAACGATGCCTGTTTCCCCGCGCGACAATTTCCGCCGCGATGTTGTTGATCTCGATCAGTGCGGATTGCGGTCGAGGTGGCGCGATGAATGTGCCGACGCCCTGGAGCCGGATCAGAAAACCCGCAGAGGTCAACTCCCGCAAGGCACGATGGACCGTCATCCGAGACACGCCGAGTGTCGCCACGAATTCATTTTCGGACGGCAGCTTGCGGTCCTTGCTCCATCGCCCCGATCCGATGTTCGTCAGGATATAGTCCTTGACCTTCTCGTAAAGAGGGCTGGCGGTGTCGGGCAAAGTGATCATTTCAAAAATCCTTTCCGGCAAGGTTCGGAAATCACACGCGCCCGGCAGACCGCATCCGGATGATTGTTTTCAAGCCATCGCCCTGCCCCGCCAACAGCCGCTCATAGGCTGCGGGGACATCATCCAGGCCGATCTCGCGGTCGATCAGTTCGACCATGGGCTCGGTCAATTCGCCGAGCATCCGAATGGCGTCGGGAAGCTCATCGGCAAATGCGTGGCATCCCAGCAACGCTATTTCGCGTTCAACCAGGATGTTGGGATCGATATCGAGGCGGCCATGGAATATGCCGACCATCGCAACGCTGCCGCCGGCATCGAGAACGCCGAGCAACTGGCTGAGTGCTGCGACGCTGCCGGTCGCTTCGACGGCAGCGAGCAAGGGGGCATCCGCGGTGGCGGCGGCAATGGCGTCCCGATTCAAGTCGACGATGCTGGCGCCGGTCACCCGTGCCACGCGGGCGCATCGGCCGGGGTTGCGATCGGCGACGAGCACGGTACCTGCGAATGTCCTGGAAAGCAGCAGTGCGGCAAGCCCGCCGATAGTCCCGCAGCCGACGACAAGAACGGAGCCGGCCGTTTTCGGCAGACGCCGCACTGCGTGCAACGCTACAGCCAGCGGCTCGGCCATCGCCGCGACCCGTTCGTCAAGCGCGGCATCGATGGTATGCAAGAGGCGCGCGGGCAGGACCGCCTGTTCGGCAAATCCGCCGTCGCATATCTCGCCGACGAAGCCCAGCGACGTGCAGAGATGCCGCCTGCCTGCATGGCATTGCGCGCACTCTCCACACCAGAAACGGGAATCGGCGACCACTCGGTCGCCAAGAGCGACGGTGTCCACGCCCTCGCCGATGGCGATCACCGTGCCTGTCAGCTCATGGCCAGCCGTCGAAGGCGACCGGCTTATCCATTGGCCAGTGCGGAAGTTGTGGAGATCGGAACCGCAAATGCCTGCGGCATCGACCCTCAGCTTCACCCAGCCTGGCTCGGGAGCGCCCGGCGCGGCGATATCCTCGACGCGCAGGTCGCCGGGTCCATGGAGTCGCGCCGCCCTCATCGTCATCGTTTCCGCTCAGCCGGCGAGATAGCGATCGCGGATCTCCGAAACCGCGTTCTCATGCGAGCTGAACCCTTCGTAGCGGGCGAGCCTGCGGGCATGCAGGGCGAGTTCCGGATAGGCCGCCGAGGTCACATAGCCGACCGACGATCTCTTGACGAAATCCGTCACGGAAAGCGGCCCAAAGGTTCGCGCCCACCGACTGGTCGGCAGCACCGCATTGGGTCCGAGGACGAAGTTGGCGAGGGTCACCGGCGTGTGCGGTCCCATGAGGATCTCGGCGGCCTCTGTGATACGTCCGAGATGCGCAAATGGCTCGGTTGACAGAATCTCGAGGTGCTCCGGCGCATAGTCGTTGATGAAGCGGTAGCTGTCCTCCAGCGACTCGGTCAGCACGATGCCGCCGCGCTTTCCAGTCAGCACCGCGCGTGAGAACTCCACACGCTGTTCGCTCATCCGGGACCAGTGTTCCGGTATCGCAATCAACGCGGCTTCGGCGACCTTGCGGCTGTGCGTCACCAGATAGGCCGAGGAATCCGGCCCGTGCTCGGCCTCGATCAACAGGTCAAGAGCAGCCAGGCCGCCGTCGACGCTGTCATCGGCAAAAATGATCGCTTCGGACGGACCGGCGGGGAGACCTGTGTTGATGATCGGGGACAACACGCTCTTTGCCGCCACCACCCACGGGCTCCCCGGCCCGACGATCTTGACGGCAGGCTTCACGGTCTCGGTTCCATAAGCAACAGCGGCGACCGCATGGGCGCCGCCGCACTTGTACACGGTCTCCACGCCGGCGAGGCGGGCAGCAACCAGCGTTGCCGCGTCGACGGAACCGTCCGAAGTCGCAGGCGTCACGATCGCGATCTGGGGAACCCCGGCAATCACCGCCGGAACCGACGTCATCATCGTCACCGAAGGGAACGCGCCTTTGCCGCGCGGAACATAAAGCGCGACCGAAGCGATCGGTGTGTATCGGTCGCCCGCATAGGCGCCTGGCCGAACTTCCTTGAGCCACATCGTTTCCGGGCGCTGCTCCTCGTGGAAATGCCGGATATTCTCGATGCCGAACCGGATACTCTCCACGACATCCTTGTCGACCTTGTCGAATGCCGCGTCGAACTCCGCTTCCGAAACTTTCAGTCCACCGTCGGCAACATCGGCTTTGTCGAGTTCGCGTGCAAACCGGAGCAGCGCCGCGTCACCTTCATCCTTGACGGCCTGGATGATTGGACGGACCTTTTCGATGAAGGAAGACAGGTCTCCTTCGGCGCGTTTCAGTAAACTGGCCCGCTGATCGACACCGAGGGATGACAGGCGGTGGAAGCTGACGTCAGACATGGCGGCTCCTTTTCTTAGAACGCAATTACGATTAGCGCTTGTCGATCACTTCTGGGACACGTCTCCAGCCCCTGAAGCTTTCAAATCGATGCGAGAAAGCCTCCATCCACGGGAATGGACTGGCCGGTTATGTAGGCTGCCGCATCCGAAGCGAGGAACACCGCGATTCCGTGCAGGTCCGAGAGATCACCAAAGCGGCGCTGGGGAATCTTGGCGAGCATCGATTGCTGCCATGCCTCGTTGCTGTAGAACACGTCTGTCATCGCTGTCCTGAAATAGCCAGGCGCAATGGCGTTGACCCGGATCCCAAGATCGGCCCACTCCGCCGCAAGCGCCCGCGTCATGCCGAGGAGGCCTGATTTCGACGAGCCGTACGGCACCGCTGTGGGAACCCCGACCTCGGAGGTCAGCGAGCAGAGATTGATAATGACGCCGGGCCGTCCGGCGTCTCTCATCTGCCGCGCGGCGGCTTGGGCGCAGAAGAAGGCGCCTTTGAGATTCGTATCGACAATCCTGTCCCACAAGGCCTCGTCGACATCGAGCGAAGGCCGGACCTCTTCCGTACCTGCATTGTTGACGAGAATATCGAGACCTCCGAGCAGGCTGCCGGCCTCGGCTGTCGCCGCCCGGCAGCGGCCGACATCGGTGACGTCCAGGGCGATGGCATGCGCGACCCCGCCGGCAGTGCGGATTGCGGCCATCGTCTCCTCGAGCGAGGCGACGCTGCGCGCCGTGACCGCGACGTCGGCGCCAGCCGCGCTGATCGCCTCGGCGATGCTGCGCCCGATGCCGCGGCTTGCGCCGGTTACAAGCGCCTTCCTGCCTGACAGATCGAAGAGAGATGCGTTGCGCATGTCATCCTCCTTGCTAATGTCGCGCCTGAACCGATCGCGTCGAGACTATCCGAATGCAGCTTATCTATACAAGCATGTACATCATGGCTGTAGTGCGCCATGCGGAACTTTGCTTGTCGGCACGGCAGCGCACTGGCCGACATCGACCGGTCTATGTGGTTCGCCACAGCCCATCTGGAGTTCATCGGGAGGGATAGATGAAGCGCGCAGTAGACCACGACGCGATGAGCGTGGTTGGCTATACAAGCCCCTGGAGTGCCAAAGCAGGCCAGCGGATCAGCCTCAGCCTGTCATGCGATCGGCCGATAAAGGCCGCACGAATTTGCCGGCTCGACAAGCCGGCTCCGGAATTTCTCGCCTGGCCCATCGAAACGATAGGTGAAGCACAGCGTCGGCATTTCGACCAGGGGTCGTTCCTGTTCGTGCGAGCCGGCGAACTGGCCAAAGTACAAGCCCTCCACGGCATATGTTTTGACCTGTTCCTCACGCGCAACGAAAGTGCGCGCACAATCTTGGAGGCAGGCGCCCTCGGGCTGCGCCTCCGCGACGGCGCACTTGTCGTGGAAATCGGCGGCGAAACCTTTGTCGAGAGGAAGGCGCCAACTGGTGTGTGGCTCACTGTCGAGTTGGATCTGCGGCAGGAACAATCGCGTCTGCGCATCAAATCCCATGATCTTCTCGCGCCTTACGAACTCCATGAAGGTTTTGGCGGCCCTCTACGGAACCTCCAGGCGCGCGGCATCCATTTCGGCGCAAGTGCCACCCACCACGAACCTACCCTCAACGCGAAATTTGCCGCGATCCGGCTCGACACCCCACAGGGGACTGTTGCCTGGGATTTCCCGACGCTGTTGCGAACGCCGCCGATCCTGTCGTCGGGCGGAGCAGATCCGCTGCTCCTAGATGTGATCAATCAGCCAGCCTTCTGCGTGACTTCGGCACGCTGGGACGGATCGAGCTTCGAGCCTCGCTTGGTGCCGTCGCACTACGACGCTATCCATTGCCACGACGACGACATCGGCCCGCTTGAGTGGCCGGCATCGCACCGCGTGACGATCCCTGAAAACGCACACCCAGGCGTCTACGCGTTCCAGATCGAATGGGAGGGAGGCTACGAACGCGTGGTGTTCTTCGTCACCTCTTCACAGGTTTCGTCGCCGCTGTTGTATCTCGTGCCGACGGCCACCTATCTCGCCTATGCGGACGAATATCTCCCCGACCATCTTTATGAATGGAAAGGCGACGACCGGGGACATCGCTTCGCGATCGCCAACAATCTGAAATCTCTTTACGACTACCATTCCGACCTCAGCGGTGTTTCCATCTGCTCCTACAAAAAGCCGAAAGTGACGCTCAGGGACGATTACGATTATCCGCTCTGCGGCTGCCCACACAATTTGCCGGTCGATCTGCACTTCCTCCGATTCTGCCACGACAATGGAATCGTGTTTGACGTCATGACAGATCACGATTTGCACGAATGCGGCATAGACGGTCTGCGTCGACATCAGGCCGTCGTCACCGGCAGTCACCCCGAATATATGTCGATCGAGATGGAGCAGGCACTGCGGCAGTTTGTGGCCGAAGGCGGCAGCCTCGCCTATCTCGGCGGAAACGGCTTCGCTGCCACTGTGGCTTTCAAGGATGACCTGATGGAGCTGCGGCGCTCGCCGCTGGAGGCAGGCCGTACCTGGGATGGCCCGGTCGCCGAACAGGCGCTGTCGATCACCAACGAACCAGGCGGCTATCTCCGCTCCCGCGGCCGAGGCGAATTCTCGCTGATCGGCGGCGCGATCTCACTGATGGGCTTCGAAGGCGCGCACCCCTTCACGCGCACTGAGGAAAGCCATGAAGCAGGATGCGCATGGCTGTTCGAAGGCGTTGAAAATGCAACCTTCGGCACCGACGGCATCGTGCTGGGCGGTGCCGCGGGCTACGAAGTGGATGCGACGGATCCAGCTCTCGGCACGTCCGCTGACACCGTCGTGATCGCGCGTGCGACCGGATTTCCCGACAGCTTCTTCCAGGATCCGACGCGCTGGTATGAGGGTGGGGATACCCAACGCATCGCCCGCCGCTGCGCCGAAATGACCCTGCGAAAGCTCGCAGCAGGCGGCTTGATCTTTTCGGCAAGCTCGGTTGCCTGGTGCGGCGCGCTGCCATCTACAGGCGCCATGAACGACGTCGGCAGGATCACGCTCAATCTGCTTAACCGCCTCGGCGCTACGAAAGGAGAACCCGGCCGAGAAAATCAGTAAGCTGATTGGTGCCGTTACAGAAAGACCTCAGCCGCAACCTTCATGTGCGCTGCTTTGACGAACGGCGCTGAACCAGAATTTGGCGCGGCATCAACGACACCCTCGCCGGCGAGGCAAGCTCGGTATCCCTTCTTCGGCGGCGCGCAAGCATTGTAGGACTATCCCGCAACGAATTGTCGGATCTGACCGATCTGGCCCGTCCTTGGGTCTCACCCGCGCAAGGAAGAAGCGATGAGAGACCTGATCTTGAAGATGTCCATCTCGATCGACGGCTTCGTGAGTGACCTGGATGGCCGAAACACATGGATGTTCGGCGCCGATCAAGAGGCGAAGGCCTGGGGCGTAGAATTCATATGGAACTCGAGCCTGCACATCATGGGCAGCCGCAGCTTCCGTGACATGGCCGCCTGGTGGCCGAACCTCCACCGACCAGTTCGCGGCGCCGATGAACCAGATCCCCAAAGCCGTCTTCTCACGACAGGGACCGGAGTTCCTGAAGAACGGGAACACGACGGCGGCGCTGGATGAGGCGCGCGCCGTCAACGCGGGAACCGGACAGCCGGCGAAGTTGCAGCCCGGTGGTGAAAGTTGGGCGGAGGCCTATGTGGCGAGCGGTGACCTGGCGGAGGAAGTCGCGAAGCTGAAAGCCCAGGAGGGCAAGCCGATCATCGCGCACGGCGGAGTGAGCTTCGCCCGCAGTCTCGTCGCCCAGGGATTGGTCGACCAGCTCGCCCTGTTGGTGGCCCCCGTGGCGCTGGGCAAAGGCCTGCCACTGTTCTCCGACCTCGCCGCGCCGATGTCTCTCAAGCTGGTGAGCTCGAAAGCCTTCCCGGGGGGCGCGGTGGCGCAGATTTACCGGCCAACGTGAACACGTCAGAGAATGTGTGCAACCAACGAACCGACGAAGTAATGGGCAACGTATGAATGAATGCGATCCCTTCGGATCGTCGTCGACCGATAGGAGGCTGTGCATGGCGAAGCTCGTGTTCGGAATGATGCAGTCGCTCGACGGCTATGTCGCTGGCGCCGAGGGCGGGCCCGGGCTGCCGATGCCGGGCGAGGCGCTCCATCGCCACTTCAACGCCCATGTGCGCGGGATCGCCGGCAGCCTCTACGGCCGGCGCATGTACGAGGTAATGCGCTATTGGGACGAGGATCAGCCGGGACAGGACCAGGTCGGGCGCGATTTTGCGGCGGCCTGGCGGGCGCAGCCGAAATGGGTCGTCTCTCGCACCCTGAAGTCGGTCGGGCCGAACGCGACGCTGGTGGACGACGATCTCAAAGGGTTCGTTAGGGCGCTTAAAGCCGAACACGAGGGCGAGATCGATGTCGCCGGACCGGAGCTGGCGGGTAGTCTGACCGAGCTTGGCCTTATCGATGAGTACCGGCTCTACTTCCGTCCCATCGTGCTTGGTCGCGGTAAGCCATTCTTCGCCGGCCCCCGGCCACCGCTGCGTCTGGTGGCCAGCGACCGGGTTGGCGAGGACGCGATCAGGTTGGCGTACGTTCCCGCCTGATCACAACCGACACCCTAACGTTCGTCGGACCGAATTTGAGCTCACTCCCACTCTATGATTTCCGGTCATGGTAACGTATTGATCTAGCAGCGCAAATTTTTTCGGCGCAATGCCTCCGGGCCAGCGCGAACCATGGCTACGACCGCGCGACTGAACCTGTCGAAGGCAGCATAGTCGGTGAGCTGTGTCGTACGGACTCGAAGGCCGCATTGCCTCGCAGCGTATTTTGCTCCGTGATCATGGGGGCAACGTGGCTGTACCAGCCTTCGAGCAAGGCGTGGACGGTAAATTCGCCGGATTCTTGCACTATGTCGCTCGGCAGGCAAATGACTAGCTGGCATTCGGCAATTCGCGGCCCGTTTTGATTGCAAGTGGCTCCAGCTAAGTTGAAATATTTTTAGAACGACGCGAACCGAAACTGCATTCCCAGCCCTCTTACCTTTCGAGCGTGCCGTTGCGCTTGCAACTTTGGAGGGTTTACCGTGCTTTATGTCAAGAATGTACCTGGATGGGAACGCGCGGTTCGTGTCGTTGCCGGTTTGGCTATGATCGCCTGCGGCTTGCTGGGCTTAAGTGGGCTTATGATCGGCTATGCGATTGCTGGCGTCGGCGCCAGCACACTGCTCACCGGCTTCATCGGTTTTTGTCCCATGTGTGCCATGGCGGGCCGCCGCTTGGATGCCGCGAACCGCTGCCTCGACACTGCGAAGTAGGACAGCCGCATGCACACGCCGAAGTATGACCTGGCTCTGGTTGACGACGCGCGCAATGGCGACAAGCAAGCCATCTTGGCTTTGCTGGACCTCGCACAGCGAGACATTCGGCGCTATGCGCGGCGCAGCTGCAGCGCTTCCGACGACGTTGACGACGTGGTGCAGGAGACATTGTGGCTACTGTACCGCCGCGTCGGAACGCTGCGCGCACTGGGCTCGATATCGGGCTGGCTGCTGGCCGTGGTACGCCGCGAATGTTTGCGCATGGCAATGCGCGCGATGGGAAAGCCGGACAATCTGGACGACGCGTTGCTGAATCCGGCCAACGAGGACCGCCTGGCACGTTTGTCGCAGGACGAACTCCGGCTTGACCTTTCACGCGCGATCCAATCCCTGCCCGAACACTACCGCGAGGTGATCATACTGCGCGATATCGAAGAGATGACGATCGACGAGGTCGCCGCTTCACTGAACCTCACCCGCGAGAGCATCAAGGGTCGACTGCACCGTAGCCGGGCCCTGCTACGTGAATACCTCTTGGATTGATTGAACCACTATGAATTGGAGAGATAAATTTCTGTGAACCCATGAACCTGTCATCTACCGCCTCGCCCAAGACAATGTTCGCCAGCAATGGTCTTGTCGAACATCTGGTCCGCGGTATTGTCGGCATCAGCGCTCTGAGTTACGCGATATCGATCTCTGGGCCACATCCATTTTATTCGCCGGCCCTGGCTGGCGTATCGATGGTGGCTTTTCGCGGTTGCCCCATCTGCTGGACGATCGGTCTCGTCGAGACAACCTACCGTAAGTTCAAACGCCACCATGCGGCACCGTGAATGACCATCAGTAACGATCGCAGCGTGTTGAATGTCATGATTGACTATCCAACTGACAAGAAAATTCCCATGAGCAAAACATTTGTCGTCAACGGCGGAGCAAAAGCAGGCCAGTGTGGCGGAGTAAAAACAGGGGCGAGGGACGTCCGATCATTTTCGGATCAAGTCCGAAACGTTTCGCGAGCGCCTCGGCCGTCAGGGCCGCACCCAGAACCGCATTCGGGCTACGACGATTGATCTAGCTGGGTTTTTTCTTGTTTTCGGCCTGAAAAACCGACACAGGGGCCGCTAAAAAGCTACGGTATTGATATTAAAGGGAAAATCACCACAAAAATATTTCTGACCTTTCACCAACTATCGGGACCGGTCGGACGATTTATGCCCCTCACGTCGCCCTGCGGGCAGCATAACCCGCCTCCGAAAGTACCGTCACCCAACGCTCATCACGATCTCGGGACGGCTGCCACCGGGTCGCCCACGGCACAGACCCTGACCGCTGCGAGGCGGGTTCGGGGCACGATAATGAAAGCTCGGATCCTGAAGTCTATTCTTCGAGACTTTGTATCACCCTGCCCGCCCCTTGGAACGATGCCCTACCCCGTGAAAGCTTCTTTGCGACCCCGCCAACGCGAGCCCGGTACCTGTCCTCCTTCCTACTACAGAACGAGGATAGACATGACTTCGAAGAAACCAAGGCGGGTGCGCATCCTGATGATGCCATATCAAGAGGATGAGGACAGCGGTCCCGTGGACTACGCCGGTCCCGCAACGGTGTTAACCGGCCTGCCGCGAACCATCAGGCGGCATGAACTCAGATTGATAGTCCCGCTCGCCGACAGCAATATCTATGAGATGGAGAAACGAGGCGAATTCCCACGCCGCTTCAATCTTACGCCCCGTTGCGTGGTGTGGGATCTGGAAGAGGTGGAGGCGTGGCTCGAACAGCGCCGACAGACCTCTCTCGCCGGACGCGCGAAGGTTGCTCTTGGCCCGGATGTCCGTCAGCGGAAGACGCGACCGATGAAAGCGCAGGAGGCAGACGTCTAGTCGGAGCAATTGGAGGCTACCGCAGTGTTAACGCGCTTCCAACGCTAGCTGTGGTGAGAGCGTCCTCAGACCCGAGAGCCCATCCGGAACGGACCGCAAAGATTTGTTTGGGGCAGGCCGATGTCGGCAAACGTCCACTTTGTGGGTGGGCTCGAGGAGTTACTGGCCGATTCCGCTAGCTAAGCGGGCTCGGCGACGGCAGCGCGTCTAGTCACACGCCATAGAAACTGCGCGCCGTTCCGCCGAAGAGCTGCCCATGTTCATCTACACTCAATCCTGCCGTCCAGTCGCGAGAGGCGTCGTACCAATCGCGAAAACTGCACTCTGTGAGCACTGTGGGCCAGTTCGATGCCCACATGGTTTGCTCAGGGCCGAACACGTCCAGCACAATGTCGACATAGCGGCTGAAGAGGTGGGGTTGCCACCGGCCGTCTACCTTGTGGCCGAAACCGGAGAGCTTGATGGTACAGCCTTCCGCAGCGAGCGCTGACAGGTGCCCGATCCAGTCCTGCTCCTCGCGGCCACCATGCGGCCAATCCGGGCGGGGGTATGCGAAGTGATCAATGCAGACGCGCAGTCCAGGTGTCCTCGCGAGCCGGTCGCGCAACGCTCGTAGATTGCTCGAATTGACCAATGCATCATAGGTCAGGCGGCTGGCTGCCAATGCGGCAAAGCCATCATCTAAATCTGCGCTCGCCAACCAAAGCGGATCAGAGCGCGTCATTGCCCAGTTTCGCATCCCGACAACTTCAGGCTGCGATGTCAGCCAGCCCAAACGCTCCGTCGCGTCAGGTCTTACGAGGTCTACCCAGCCAATGACGCCCGCGATCCATTCATGCTCCCCGGGCCAACGCCACCATGCCGGCGGTTTCTGTTTCGTCTTCGATCGCCTGAACGATGATCGAGCGATTCACGCCCGCCTCGCGGAGCAACGGCAGATAGTCCTCGACGGTGAAGTCATGCACGAGTTCCGGCATGCCCTGCAGCCACCGATAGTCGCCATCAGCGAGGCGCCAGAGATGGTGATGGGCGTCAATGATGAGATCGGACAAGATCGTCGGCTCCGGGCTTGATGGCAGCTAAGGCTTAGCCGCGATACCTGAGCGCGTCTACGAAGGCGGTGAAAGCGGGAGAGGCCTGGCGGCGGCTCGGGTAGTAGAGGTGGTACCCCTGCCAGTTGGGCGACCAGTCGGCGAGCACTTCAACCAGCTCTCCGCTGTCGAGGTAGGGTTTTGTCAGATCCTCGGGCACGTAGGCGAGGCCGTGACCATCCAGCGCGGCCCTCAGCACCGGCACCACGCTATTGAACACCAACTGGCCCTCGACTCGCACGTTTAGTTCCCGTCCGTCCTTTTTGAACTCCCACGCATAGATTCCGCCGGCCGTGGTGAGGCGCATGTTTATGCAGCGGTGGTTGGTGAGGTCTTGGGGGACTTCGGGTTTGGAGCGTCGTTCAAAGTAGGCAGGCGTCGCGACCACGGTGAATCGCCAGTCGGGCCCAATTCTGACGGCGATCATGTTCTTGCTGAGTGCCTCCCCTAAACGCACCCCGGCATCAAACCGCTGCTCCACGATGTTGGTGAGGCCATTGTCGATGGCAAGTTCAACGCTGATGTCGGGATATGTCCGCAGGAACTGATTGAGCATCGGGCGGAAGATCGTGTCGATCACATAGTCGCTGCAGGCAATGCGGATGTTGCCCGCCGGCTTGTCACGCAATTCGCTGAGGGCTTCGATCTCCGCCTCGATCTGCTCGAAGTGCGGTCCGATCGACCGCATTAGTCGCTCGCCTGCTTCGGTCGGAGAGACGTCGCGGGTCGTTCTCGACAGTAGGCGGATGTCGAGGCGCTCCTCTAGGCCACGGATGGAGTGGCTGAGGGCTGACGGAGTAACCCCCATCTGCGCCGCTGCCTTGGTGAAACTCCGCTCCCGAGCGACCGCAAGAAATCCGATCATTTCGTTGATGTTGTTCCGCGCCATTGCTGAATCCTGTTCACAGCCACATGCAGATTACTCGTACTAATCCACGGTAAGCAGTTCGCCTAGATTGTCCCTGCGCGAAACGTGGCCTCGACGAACTCGATTGTGGGAATTCTCCCAAGGAGAGCGAAATGGACATCATGCGAGCAGGCTCGCGGCCTTCAGGAAAAGGTCCGACAGACTGGTTCACCGGCACAGTCCGTGTCGACCCCATGTTCAACCCCAACGCCGCGGAACGTGTCCAAGGCGCCAGCGTAACGTTCGAGCCTGGCGCTCGGACCGCCTGGCATACCCATCCGCTCGGCCAAACCCTGGTCGTCACCGGCGGCCTCGGGCGCGTGCAACGCTGGGGCGGGGACATCGAGGAAATCCGGCCTGGCGATGTCGTCTGGTTTCCGCCGGGCGAGAAGCACTGGCACGGTGCTGCCCCAGACGTCGCCATGACCCATCTCGCGGTCCACGAAATCCTGGACGGTAAGGCCGTCGACTGGCTCGAGAAGGTCACCGACGGGCAGTACGCCGCGTCAAGCAAGTAGCCAAAAACGAAAGGAGGTAGTTATGGCCGACACACCCGCACCAGCAAAGAACCCTTTTAGCGACATCGCACCCGCGCTGGGGCGATACACCGATGAAGTCCTTTTCGGCGATGTGTGGAAGCGTGAGGGGCTTTCGCCGCGCGACCGCAGCCTCGTCACCATCACCTGTTTGATCTCGAACTACCGGCAGAACGAGTTGCCGTTCCATCTGAAGCGCGCGCTCGAGAACGGCGTGACGCGCGATGAGATCGTCGAGACCATAACACATCTCGCATTTTACGCGGGCTGGCCGCCTGCGAGCACCGCGCTGGGCATTGCCCGCCGCGTGTTCGAAGAAGCTGGCGTGTAGCGGACGACGACATGAAACAAGGCCACCCAACCATTCGCGGCATGCGAGCACCTCTGGGCGTCGTGCTGACCGCTGGGTTGCTGACAATGGCGGGTTCGGCCTCCGCGCAAGAGGAAGGCGGTCCCATGAAGATCAAGTTCACGCTCGACGGAACGCTTGTCAGCGCGACGCTTGAAGATAGCGCCGCAACGCGTGGCCTCGTCGCCCAGTTGCCGCTCACGCTGACGCTTGAGGATTACGCGTCTACGGAAAAGATCGCAGGTCTGCCCGAGAAGCTGAGTACCGAAGGTGCGCCCGAAGGGATCACGCCCAAGGCAGGCGATGTCACGTACTACGCGCCCTGGGGCAACCTGGCCCTCTTCCAGAAAGATTTCCGCTACTCGGCGGGCCTGGTGAGACTGGGCCGGATTGAGGAGGGCTTCGAGGCGTTGCTCAAGCCCGGCAGCGCGGACGTGACCATCGAACTCTTGAGGAACTGAACATGCTTGGAACAATGCTCTATGCCCCCGGTGACGTGCGCGTGGAAGAGCGCGACGAACCGAAAATCCTGAACCCAACCGATGCCATCATCCGGCTGTCGGCGACTTGCATCTGCGGCTCGGACCTGTGGCCATTCCGTGGCCTCAACGACGTCAAGGCTCCAATGGCGATGGGCCATGAATATTGCGGTGTCGTTGTCGAGGTGGGCAGCGAGGTGAAGACGGTCAAGCCGGGCCAGTTCGTCGTCGGCTCGTTCGTCCTTTCCGACAACACCTGCCCGCATTGCCGCCATGGCTTCCAGTCGTCGTGCGAGCAGCGCGAATTCATGACCGGCGGCCAGGCCGAACTGGCGCGGGTCCCGCTCGCTGATGGCACATTGATCGCAACGTCTGAAATGCCGTCGGACGACCTGATCCCCAGCCTGCTTGCGGCTTCCGATGTCCTCGGCACGGGCTGGTATGCGGCCGATGCAGCACGCGTGCAGTCGGGCTCGACCGTGGTCGTCGTCGGCGATGGCGCCGTAGGCTTGATGGGCGTTCTGGCCGCCAAGCAACTTGGCGCCGGGCGGATCATCGCCATGAGCCGGCACAAGACGCGTCAGGACCTGGCGCTCGAATACGGTGCCACCGACATCATTGCCGAGCGTGGCGATGCCGGTGTCGTCCGCGTCAAGGAATTGACCAAGCGCATCGGCGCCGATGCTGTGCTCGAATGCGTCGGCACCCAGGAATCGATGCAGACGGCGATCAACTGCGCGCGGCCTGGTTCAATAATCGGCTATGTCGGCGTACCGCACGGCGTGCAGTTCGACGGCCAGTCGCTGTTCTTCTCGCAGACCGGCATGATCGGCGGTCCTGCCCCGGTGCGCCGTTTCCTGCCGCACCTGATGGACCTGATCCTCACCCGCAAGATCAACCCCGGCAAGGTGTTCGATCTCGAACTCCCACTGGCGGACGCGGCCCAAGGCTACCGCGCCATGGATGAACGCCGCGCCATCAAGACGCTCCTGCGCACGTGAGCGGGAGGTGTGACAAGCATGTGGAATGAACAAGAGCTGGACCGCATCGCTGATGCAGACGACCTGCATATCGCACCGTTTCGCGACGATGGAAAAACGTATGGCACCCTGACCTGGATCTGGTCGGTGGTTGTCGATGGTGAACTCTACGTGCGCGCCTACAACGGCACGGCCTCGCGTTGGTACAAAGCGGCGGTCAAACAGAAGGCCGGACGCATCACCTCTGCCGGCCTCATCAAGGATGTCGCCTTCGTAACCGTCGACGGTGTGGTCAACGACCGCATCGACGATGCTTACCGCGCCAAGTACGGCTGGAGCAGCTACCTCGCACACATGATCGGACCGCGCGCCCGAGCTGCGACAGTCCGTATTGCCCCACTTTCCTGACTGGAACTCGCTCTAGCCTAGAGACGACGGAGGATCAAAATGCAGAAGCGTAAACTCGGACAAGATTTCGAGGTCTCGGCCCTTTCACTGGGCGCGATGGGTTACGGCAAGTCGCGTGACATTCCCGATCGACCGGAAATGATCGCGCTGCTTCGCGCCGCCTATGACCGAGGCATGGATTTCTTCGATACGGCCGAGTCCTACGGGCCCTGGACCAATGAGATCATGGTCGGCGAGGCCTTTGCCGGCATGCGCGACACGGTGAAGATCGCGACCAAGTTCGGTTGGGACATCAATCAGGATACCGGGGAGCATTATGGCGGCGTCAACAGCAAACCGACGCAGATCCGGCGTGCGGTCGAGGGCAGCCTCAAGCGGCTTCGGACCGACTACATCGATCTCTACTACCAACACCGGGTCGATCCCGACGTGGCGATGGAGGACGTTGCGGGCGTCGTGAAGGACCTGATTGCCGAGGGCAAGGTGCTGCATTTTGGCCTGTCGGAGGCAGGCGCCCAGTCGATCCGGAAAGCTCATGCCGTTCAGCCGGTGACGGCACTGCAGAGCGAGTACTCGTTGTGGACGCGAGATCCGGAGAAGGAAATCCTTCCTACGATAGAGGAGCTTGGCATCGGCCTCGTCCCGTTCAGCCCGCTCGGCAAAGGCTTTCTGACCGGGACGATCAACGTCAACACCCAGCTCAGCGAAGCGGACTTCCGCAGCAAGATTCCGCGCTTCTCGCCGGAAGCACTTCAGGCCAACCAGGCGCTGGTAGACCTGATCCGCACTGTCGGCGAGCGCGTTGGAGCCACCCCGGCACAGGTAGCGCTGGCGTGGCTTCTCGCCAGGAAGCCATGGATCGTACCGCTGTTTGGTACACGCAGGCTCGAGCGGTTCGAAGAGAACATCGGCGCGCTCGAGGTGCGGCTCTCGGCTGAGGACCTCGCCGAGATCGAAACTGCCTCTGCCTCGATCAAGATCGAAGGCGACCGCTACCCGGAAGCAATGCTGAAGCGATCCGGGCTGTGAGCGGCGCTCAAGCCGATGGGAGATCACAGTCGATTGCCGGGCCGGCCGAACCTGGCGGGTTCCGGCTGCTGTTCATTCTGGCGGTACTACTCGGTTTCGCCTCGATCTCGACTGACCTCTTTCTTCCTGCGCTGCCCACCATGCAGGTGGCCCTCGGAACAAGCGAGGGAACCTTGCAGTTCGCGATCTCCGGGTACCTGCTCGGTTTTGGTTTCGGGCAGCTATTTTGGGGCCCGGTCAGTGATCGTTTTGGCCGTCGCGGACCGGTAGCGCTGGGTATCGTCATTTTCGTCATAGGCTCGGCAGGCTGCGCACTGTCGACCGACGCTTGGCAACTCATCGGCTGGCGTATCGTCCAGGCGCTGGGCGCCAGTGCCGGCGTCGCCCTGGCTCGCGCGATGGTTCGGGATCTCTATGAGCGGGATCGCGCCGCCAAGGTGCTCTCGACACTCATGACGGTGATGGTGGTCGCGCCACTTCTTGGACCGAGCGTCGGTGCACAGATTCTCGCGGTGTCCTCTTGGCAGGCCATCTTCTGGACGCTCGTGGCAATCGGTACCGCCACGGCCCTTGCCATCCTCACCGTCCCCGAGACGCTGCCGCGCGCGGAGCGTCACTCCGACACCATAGTGCAGGCCGTCGCCGGCTATGGCGAGGTGCTGCGCAACCGCGTGCTGGTTGGCTATGCAGCGGCGGTGGGCTTCTACTACGTGGGCGTATTCGCCAACATCGCCGGCGGCGCCTTTGCCTATATCGCCTACCATGGCCTCAGCCCCGAGCTTTACGGACTTGTATTCTCGTCCGGTGTGCTGGGCTTGATGGCGACAAACTTCATCAATTCGCGCCTCGTCGTTCGCTTTGGCAGCGATCGCATGCTTTTGGCAGGTGCCGTGGGGGCTGCGGCGTTTGGTGCTGCTCTTGCGCTGGTTACCGCCACTGGCATCGGCGGCGTTGTCAGCCTGATCGTCACGCAGTTTTTGTTCACAGCGATGAACGGACTCATCCTGGCCAACGCAGTCGCCGGCGCTTTGTCGAGTGTACAGCGACGCGCCGGAGCAGCGTCTGCAGTTGTCGGCGCGATCCAGTACGGGAGCGGAATGGTAGGCTCAGCGCTAGTCGGGGTTCTTGCCAACGGAACGCCAGTTCCAATGGGCAGCGTCATGGCGCTGGCTGGCATCGGTTGTTTGGTCAGTGTGGTGCTGGCGAGGAAGATTGCTCGGAGCGGGTAGTAGCTCTCTCAGGGTCGAGAAGCAGACCCGCCTATGTGTGCGCCATTCTACGCTACTGCCCTCTCACTCTCTGAAGCTGCTTTACATCGCCCGAGGATCGGACTCAGATCGGACCTGCAAATTCGAGATGGAACCCAATGCGGCTCAACGGGCGTCGGGACGGAGTGAAAGGCATCAAAACGGCAACGCAAATCGCCGCCGAAACTACGCTATTGCCGCCGTTCTCCCCCTACTCCCACTCGATGGTGCCCGGTGGTTTGCTCGTCACGTCGTAGACGACGCGGTTGATGCCGCGCACCTCGTTGATGATGCGGGTGGCGGCGGCGCCCAGGAATGCCATGTCGTAGTGGTAGAAATCCGCGGTCATGCCATCGACCGAGGTGACGGCGCGCAGCGCGCAGACGAATTCGTAGGTGCGGCCGTCGCCCATCACGCCGACTGTCTGCACCGGCAGCAGCACGGCGAAGGCTTGCCAGATGGCATCGTAGAGGCCGGCCTTGCGGATCTCGTCGAGATAGATGGCGTCGGCCTCGCGCAGGATCTCCAGCTTTTCGCGGGTGATGCCGCCCGGGCAGCGGATGGCGAGACCGGGACCGGGGAACGGATGCCGGCCGATGAAGCTGTCGGGCAGGCCGAGCTCCTTGCCGAGCGCCCTCACCTCGTCCTTGAACAATTCGCGCAGCGGCTCGACCAGCTGCATGTTCATGCGTTCGGGCAAGCCGCCGACATTGTGGTGCGACTTGATCGTCACCGACGGACCGCCGCTGAAGGAGACGCTTTCGATGACGTCGGGATAGAGCGTGCCTTGTGCCAGGAAATCGGCGCCGCCGAGCTTCTCGGCCTCCTCCTCGAACACTTCGATGAACAGCCGCCCTATGGTCTTGCGTTTCTTCTCGGGGTCCGACTCGCCCTCGAGCGCGCCGATGAAACGGTCCGAAGCGTCGACCAGGATCAGCGGCAGATTGTAATGCTGGCGAAACATCTCAACCACGCCGGCCGCCTCGTCCTTGCGCATCAGCCCGTGGTCGACAAGGATGCAGGTGAGCTGGTCGCCGACCGCCTCGTGGATCAGCAGGGCCGCGACCGAGGAATCGACGCCGCCCGACAGCGCGCAGATCACCTTGCCCTTGCCGACCTGTTTGCGGATCGTCTCGACCGCGTGCTCGCGGTAGGCGCGCATCGTCCAGTCGCCTTCGATGCCGGCGATGTTGTGGACGAAGTTTTGGAGCAGCCTGGCGCCGTCCGGCGTGTGCACCACTTCGGGGTGGAACATGAGACCGTACATCTTGCGTTCGACATTACCGAAGATGGCGAAGGGCGAGCCCTCCGATTTTCCCAGCACCTCGAATCCCTTCGGCAGGGTGATGACGCGGTCGCCATGGCTCATCCACACCTGGTGGCGCTGGCCAGGCGCCCACAGGCCCTCGAACAGCGGGCTGTCCTTGGCGATCTCGACGAAGGCGCGGCCGAATTCGCGATGATCGGAGCTTTCGGCGACGCCGCCCATCTGCACGCACATCGCCATCTGGCCATAGCAGATGCCGAGTACCGGCACGCCGGCATCGAAGACGATCTGCGGCGCGCGCGGACTGCCAATGTCGCCGGTCGAGGCCGGACCGCCGGACAGGATCACCGCCTTCGGATTGATGCGCTTGAACGCCGCCTCGGCCGACTGGAAGGGCACGATCTCGGAAAAGACGCCAGCCTCGCGGATGCGCCGGGCGATCAGCTGGGTGAACTGGCTGCCGAAATCGACAATCAGGACGGTGTCGGGATGATTGGCTGTTTTCATGGCGAGCGTTTAGAGAAAGAAACGAGTCGGCGCAATGGGTTGTGAGGTCGCGCGGTCACTTCGATTCCGGCGCGTCGTCCTGAACGCCAGAGGCTTTGTCCAATGCATCAGTTTGCGTTTTATCGAGTGACCGCAAGGCGCCCATCAGCGCCGCGAAGCGCTCATGGCCAAGCCGGGCAACATAGCTCCGTTCGATCTTCAGCTTGATGCGGTCGCCATCGCGCAGGGCGTCCAGGCCCTTGCGCGTGTAGCGAACAAGCTTGCCGCGACCGTCTTGCGGATCGGGCAGACGCTGCAACACACCTTCCGTCTCCAAGCCGTCGAGCAATTGCTGAACCGCCTGCTTTGAGATCGCCGAGCGCTCGATCAGCGCCGACTGGCGCATGCCGCCGCGCGGGATGTGTCCAAGCAGGCCGGCACGCGCTTCGGTGAACCAGTGATGGCCGGCAGCGCGCATCGCCGCGGCGAATTCGGTCTGCCAGGCGCGGCTCGCCTGCCACAGCCGCCAACCTATGTGATCCGGCAGCTTTTCGGATTTTTCGTCAAGGCTCTTGACCAAATTCTTCTCGCCCGATAGATAGTCAAGCATCTTGACTACTAGTTCACTCTAAGTGGCGATGCCGGTCAAGGCAATCGGCGACTTCAATTCAGGAGGAAATCATGGCAGCACTTCAGAAGGAAACCCTTGCGATGCTCATTCCGGGCATGACCCATGTCTTGGAACGAAACGGCAAGGAGGCTTACGTCTATTTTGAAAGCGAGGGTGACGCGCACATGCTGCTCGACGATGGCGAGGCGCGAAGCGGGCGCTGGTGGATGCTCGATAACGGTTATGTCGCCGACTGGGACACCGGCGCGACCGGACGCTGGACCCTCGATCACGAGCCCGGGTCAGTCACTTACGTCAATCGCGACAACGCCGTTCGCTTCAGGATGATCGGCGTGCTGTTCGGCAACGCTAAGAACCTGCCGCCCCAACAAGCTTGAAGTCGATCGCGCCGGAGGCGATCGCCCGTTCCAGCAGTTGCACGGCCGCGGCCAGCTTCTCGTCGATGACGTGCAGATATTCGGTCCAGTCGCCGACGTGTCTCAGATCGGCCGCGCCGTCGGAAATGCCGCGCAGGCCAATCAACGGCACGTCGAACAGCTGGCAGGCGCGCAGGCAGGCGAAGGTCTCCATATCGACCATGTCGGCGGCGACCGCGTCGTAAGCGGCGCCGGTGACGATTGCCGCGCCGGTCGACAGCGTCGCCGGCCTGATGCCTGGTATCCTGAACGGCAGCGGCACGCTGACGGGCAGGTCGAGGAACGGCGTGGCGCCCCTCTCGAACCCCAATGGCGAGGCGTCCATGTCGCGGTAGCCAACTGACACGGCCTGGTAGATTTCGGTCTGCTCCAGCGTCCGGCTGCCCGCCGAACCGAGCGACACGACGAGATCGGGCAGCGCCTTTTCGACGCTCAGCCGGGACAGTTCCGCGCCGAGCCTGACGCCGGCCTCGACCGGCCCGACGCCGGTCATCAGCGGTGTGAACAGCCGCTGCAGATGTGGGCCGTATTCGGCTTCGGCCGCCATGACGAAGAGAACGGACTTGCCGGACAGGCGAGACACTTTACCGGTCACGACGATCTACTCCTTTTTCTGGCCCTACCACCGGAGCCGGAAGGTAAGAAGGGCGACGTGCCCTCACCGGTCCCCGGCCCTTCGCTATGGCTCCGGGCGTTCGTCGCTCGAAAAGCCCATTTAGGGGCTTTTCGTCCGCTGCGCGGACCGCTCCTCACCCCTCGATACCGTCGCGGCCGAGCACTGTCATCATCGTTCCGGTCATTGTGGCGATCAGCTTGGCCTCGCCGTCGGTGGCGAACGCATAGGCTTGTCCGTCGGCGACGATGATGGTGCGGCCGGGCTTGGTTACCGAGCCGCGGAACAGGAAGCGCTCGCCCCGGCCGGGCGCCAGCAGATTGACCTTGAACTCGATGGTCAGCACGCCGGAATTTTCCGGCATCAGCGAGAATGCCGCATAGCCGCAGGCCGAGTCGAGAGCCGTCGAAATGACGCCGGCATGGAGAAAGCCGTGCTGCTGCGTCAGTGCCGTCGAATAGGGCATTTCGATCTCGATAATGCCGGGCGTCACCAGCGTCAGCTCGGCGCCAATCGTCATCATCGCGTTCTGGCGCGCGAAGGACGTCCTGACGCGGTCCTCGTAATCGGGAGCAGGAACGATCTTTGCTGCCATGGCCGTCGCCCTTCGTTTCTCGGCAAATCTTATTGCAAAGGCATTTATCGCAGAGGGGTGGGCGGCAGGCAATCGCAAATGCTGCACTGCAGCAATTGGCTAAACCTGCTGATAAGAAGCGAGATCGGCGACATCCGGCAACCGTTCAGCCGACGCGGCGCAGCGCGCAGAAGTAAAAGCCGTCGGTGCCGCTCAGCAAAGGCGACAGCGAAATGCCGCCCGCAGCGCCAATCCGCACTGCCGCTTCGTGGCCCGCAAAACGGCTGTCCCAAAGCTGGCGGTGATCGACCGGGACAAAACCGGGATGGCGGTCGCGGAAGGCCGAAACCTGGTCGCCATTTTCCTCGTCGAACACCGAACAGGTGATGTAGACCAGCAGGCCGCCGGGTTTGACGAAGTCCCTGGCGGCGTCGAGGATCGTCTCCTGCTCGCCCTTGCGGGCGTCGAGCTGCCTCTGAGTCAGCCGCCATTTGGCATCCGGCCGGCGCCGCCAGGTGCCGCTACCGGTGCAAGGCGCATCGATCAGCACGATATCCATATGCTTGCCGAGCGGCGCGAGTTCGGCCGGCTTGGTGACGATCTGCACATTGCGGTTTTCCGAACGGCGTATGCGGTCGAAGATCGGCGCCAGCCTGGCCTTCTCGGCGTCGTGGGCGAAGATCTGGCCGCGATTGTCCATCGCCGCGGACAGCGCCAGCGTCTTGCCGCCGGCGCCGGCGCAAAAGTCGAGCAGCTGCATGCCAGGCTCGGCGCCGGCCAGTTCGGCCGCAATCTGGGAACCCTCGTCCTGAACCTCGAACCAGCCTTTCTGGAAGGCCGGCTCGGCCTGTACGTTCGGGTGCCTCCCGTCGCCTTCGATCGGCGGGATGCGGATGCCGTGCGGCGCGATCCGCGCAGGCTTGGCGCCGGTCTCCGCCAATTCCGTCAGCACTTTTGCGCGATCGGCCTTCAGCGTGTTGACCCTGAGGTCGAGCGGCGGGCGAGTGCCAAGCGCGGCACCCTCTTCCACCCAGGCCGTGCCGAACGCCCGTTCGAACAGCGGTATGCACCAGTCGGGGATGTCTGCCCTGACAGCCGGCGCCGCGTCGGCAAGCCGGCGAGCTGCAAGCGTTGTCAGTTCGTCGGCGGTAAGCAGCGGCGGCGCGAACTTGTCGCCCTCGAGCGCCTCGTTCAGCGACTGCGCCGTCTGGCCCCATTCGAGCAGCAGCGCGCCGAAGCCGATGGCGCGCGGCGTGTCTTCGCCCAAGAGCCAGCCGGCCGAGCGCTTGCGGCGCAGCGCGTCATAGACGATGTTGCCGATCGCGGCGCGGTCGCCGCCACCGGCGAAGCGGTGCGACAGGCCCCAGTCCTTCAGCGCATCGGCCACCGGCCGGTGGCGCCGGCCAATGTCGTCAAGCACTTCGATGGCTGCCGCCAGCCGCCCGCCCAGTCTCATTGTCGTCTTCCATTACTCAGCAAACTAATTGCGGCCCTGCTCTATCGCATCGGCCCGACAATCGGAAACCGATTTTCGGAAAGCACGATACGTGGGTTCCAAAGTGGCTAGAGCGTGCATTGTGCGCTCAAGTGAACGCATGCCGCTCTAAAGCGCGCAACTGACACGCACAAGCACGACGGCAGGTGCAACCGCTCTGCTTTGCAACTTTTGCGGTTGCGAATACTCTTTGCGCGGTGATTCGCGTCGCAGAAAAATGCGATGCCGCGGGTCGATACGAGGAGAGGGCAATGAAAACTTATCTGGCGGAAGTTCTAGGCACGTTTCTATTGGTGTTCATCGGCACGGCTTCGGTTGTAACGGGCGGCTTCGGCGGCGCGCTGCCGCTTGGCCAGGAAGGTATCGGTCTGGCGTTCGGCATCGGCCTGATCGCGGCGGCCTATGCGATCGGCCCGATTTCGGGCGCGCATCTCAATCCGGCGGTGACGCTCGGCGTTTTCCTCGCCGGGCGGATGCCGGCCAGGGACGTCATTCCCTATTGGATCGCGCAGGTCATCGGCGCCATCATCGCGTCGCTGGCACTGTGGATCATCGTCTCCGGACAGGTCGGCGGCCACACCGGCGGCTTCGGCGCCAATGGCTGGGACGTGACGAAATGGGGCGTCAGCTCGGCCTTCCTGTGGGAGCTGATCGGCACCTTCACCTTCGTCACGGTGATCCTCGGCGTCACCAACGCCAAGCACACCACGGCCTTCGCCGGCCTCGTAATCGGCCTGACGCTGGCGGGCCTGCACTTCGCCATCATTCCAGTGACCGGCACATCGCTCAACCCGGCCCGTTCGATCGGACCGGCGCTGTTTTCGGGAACTGCGGCGATCGGCCAGCTGTGGCTGTTCATCGTCGCGCCGCTGATCGGCGGCGCCGTTGCCGGCGTCGTCGCCAAGGCCGGCATCTTCGAGAAGGACTGACTTTTCGCAAGCCCAACGAAAAAGGCGCGGGTCGAGGCCCGCGCCTTTTTTGTTGCGTCGAGAACTTCGCGTGCCCGGATCAGGCCGCGAGGTCAAAACGGTCGGCGTTCATCACCTTGGTCCAGGCAGCGGCGAAATCCCGGGCGAATTTCTGCCCGGCGTCCGCCGATCCGTAGACCTCGGCAAGCGCACGCAATTGCGCGTGCGAGCCGAAGATGAGGTCTGCGCGGGTGCCGGTCCACTTGACCGCCCGGGTCTTGCGGTCGCGCGCTTCGTAGACTTCATCGGAACCGCCGGCCGGATCCCAGACCGTGTTCATAGAGAGCAGGTTGACGAAGAAATCATTGGTCAACGTGCCCGGCCTGTCGGTGAACACGCCGTGCTTCGACTGGCCGGTGTTGGCGCCGAGCACCCGCAACCCGCCGACGAGCACCGTCATCTCCGGCGCCGTCAAGGTCAGCAGCTGCGCCCGGTCGACCAGCATCGCTTCGACCGACATCGGCGGCTTGCCCCTGACATAATTGCGGAAGCCATCGACTTTCGGCTCGAGCGCGGCGAAGGACTGGACGTCCGTCTGTTCCTGGGAGGCGTCCATGCGGCCCGGCGTGAACGGCACCTTGACGTCATGGCCGCCGTCTTTGGCCGCCTTCCCGACGGCGGCGACGCCGCCGAGAACGATCAGGTCGGCAAGCGAGATCTTCTTGCCGCCGGACTGCGAAGCGTTAAAGCCCTTCTGGATGCCTTCGAGCGTCTCGAGCACCTTGGCCAGCTGCGCCGGCTGGTTGACCTCCCAGTCCTTCTGCGGCGCCAGGCGGATGCGGGCGCCGTTGGCGCCGCCGCGCTTGTCGGAGCCGCGGAACGTCGAGGCCGAGGCCCAGGCGGTCGAGACCAGTTCGGAAACGGACAGGCCGGAGGCCAGGATCTTCGCCTTCAGCGAGGCGGTGTCCTGGTCGTTGACCAGCTCGTGATCGACTGCCGGTATCGGATCCTGCCAGATCAGCTCTTCCTTCGGCACGAGTGGGCCGAGATAGCGGACGGCCGGGCCCATGTCGCGATGGGTCAGCTTGAACCAAGCGCGGGCGAAGGCATCGGCGAACTGATCCGGATTCTGGTGGAAACGCCGCGAAATCTTCTCATAGGCCGGGTCGACGCGCAGCGCGAGGTCGGTCGTTAGCATCGCCGGCGCGCGGCGCTTCGAGGCATCGTGCGCGTCGGGCACGGTGCCTGCACCGGCGCCGCCCTTCGGCGTCCACTGATGGGCGCCGGCCGGGCTCTTGGTCAGCTCCCATTCGTAGTTGAACAGATTGTCGAAGAAGTTGTTGCTCCATTTGGTCGGCGTCGTGGTCCAGGTCACCTCGAGGCCCGAGGTGATGGCGTCTCCGGCAATGCCGGTGGCATGTTTGCTCGACCAGCCGAGGCCCTGCGCCTCGATGCCTGCGCCTTCCGGCTCCGCGCCGACCAGCGATGCATCACCGGCGCCGTGGGTCTTGCCGAAAGTGTGGCCGCCGGCGATCAGCGCCACGGTTTCCTCGTCGTTCATGGCCATGCGGGCGAAGGTTTCGCGGATGTCGCGTGCCGCGGCCAGTGGATCGGGCTTGCCGTTCGGCCCTTCCGGGTTGACGTAGATCAGCCCCATCTGCACGGCGCCGAGATGGCCGTGAAGTTCGCGGTCGCCGGAATAGCGCTCGTCGGCGAGCCACTTGGTTTCCGACCCCCAGTCGACGTCCTGCTCGGGCTCCCAGACATCGGCGCGGCCGCCGGCGAAGCCGAAGGTCTTGAAGCCCATCGATTCCAGCGCGACGTTGCCGGTGAGGATCAACAGGTCGGCCCAGGAGATTTTCCTGCCGTATTTCTGCTTGACCGGCCACAGCAGCCGGCGCGCCTTGTCGAGATTGGCGTTGTCCGGCCAGCTGTTGAGCGGCGCGAAACGCTGCTGGCCGGCGCCGGCGCCGCCACGGCCGTCGCCGATGCGATAGGTGCCGGCGCTGTGCCAGGCCATGCGGATGAAGAGCGGGCCGTAATGGCCGAAATCGGCCGGCCACCAATCCTGCGAATCGGTCATCACCTGGTGCAAGTCCCTGATCACAGCATCGAGATCGAGGCTCTTGAATTCCTTGGCGTAGTCGAAGTCCTCGTCCATTGGGTCCGAGAGGCTGGACTGCTGGTGGAGGACGCCAAGATCGAGCTGGTTCGGCCACCAGTCACGGTTGCCCCTCCTGGCCGATCCATGTGGGACCGGGCATTTGCCGGCGCTGTTGTCGTCGGTTTTCGCGTCCATCTTTGCCTCCGATTTAGTTGATTTTCCGGGATTTTGTTGATTTTCCGGGCAGGGCCAGCGGCCGCGCCATTCTGGAATGGTTCCAGACTAGCCTGCCCGGCCGATAAAGACAAATTGCCTTTGCTGTTTATTCTGATAGGTTTTCCTTATGATCGGTTTGACCGTCCGGCAGATGCATTATTTTGAAGCGCTGGCGCAGACGCTGCATTTCGGCCGCGCCGCAAAACTCGCCGGCGTCAGCCAGCCGGCGCTGTCCGCGCAGATCGCCGAGATGGAGCTGCGGCTCAATTGCCGGTTGTTCGAGCGCGGCGGCAAGGCGGTGCGCATGACCGACGAGGCGCAGGCGCTGCTGCCGCGCATCGAGCGCATTCTTGCTGACGTCCGCGACGTCGAGGCGACCGCCCGGCGCGGCCGCCCGGCGCTGGAAGGCCGCTTCCGGCTCGGCATCATCCCGACGGTGGCGCCCTATCTCTTGCCGCATGTGCTGCCGGAGCTGAAACGACATTTCCCGGCCTTGCAACTCGAATTGCGCGAGGCGGTGACCGCGTCGCTGGTCGACGACACCAGCTCGGGAAAGCTCGACGCCTTCGTCGCCGCACTGCCGCTCGACTACCCGGGCCTTGTCACCGAGGAACTTTTCTCCGACCGGTTCTTCCTGGCCGTGCCGGCCGGCGATCCCGCCTTCGCCTCGCCGCCGGTGCCGCCGGAAAGCCCGGCGCTGGAGCGGCTGATGCTGCTGGAGGAAGGCCACTGCCTGCGCGAACAGGCGCTCGCCGTCTGCGGCAGCGTGCGGCCGGTGGCGATGGCAAGCTACGGCGCGACCAGCCTGACGACGCTCTTACAGATGGTGGCGCACGGGCTCGGCGTCACGCTCATCCCGGAAATGGCGGCAGGGCCGGCCAGCACTATCCCCGACTTGAAGATCGTGCCGTTCCAGGAGCCGATGCCGCAACGCACGATCTGCCTCGCCTGGCGGCGCAACAAGGTGCGCCACGACGAATGCGTCGAGCTGGCCAAGATCATCCGCGGGCTGGATGCGGCGGTGCTGGCAGCGTGAGCTGCGGGTCAAGGATGCGGTTTTAGCCCCAAGCCAACCCGCAAGCCCCTTCGAAAGGAACGGCTTTAATCCTTGAATCCTTGCTCCGGGCTGCGAGCAAGCCGCCATGCGGCTCCACACCAAGGTCCGGCACGATGAATGTATCGAGCCGGCGAAGATCATCCGCGAGTTGGAGGCGGCGGTACTGGCTGGGTGAGGTACGCCGTACCATCCAGCGGAAGTTTGGTGTTGACCCGAAGTCGACCTTCGCAGACCCGAATGGCTGCTTTGCGCCGTTGGGTAGGGAAGATGGTCATCCCGAAAGCCGAAAGTTCCGTTTGTTCGAATGATGACAACTAAGGAAATAGGAAACAGCCTTTGCGCGCAATTCCGTGCTTTGGCGTTGCCGAGGGTGCTTCACTAGCATTGATCTTTGATGCGGCATCCACGGTGCCGCGGCGTGCAGTAAGTGGAGAATACAATAGCGGTGAGGGCCGCGATCGGTGAGGTTCAGTGATGAATCATGCGCAGAGTACCAGGTCAAAATCCCTCCGCTGTGACTTCACCTTTATTAAACGACGGCCCTTGATTTTACTTCATGAGATACGCGGCAGGGGGTGTAACGCCATGCCGTCCCTCATTCCGTTATGCCTCGTTCTGCTGTTGGCATTTCCGGCAAATGGTCAGTTGGCGCCCGAAGCGCCAGCGGTTGCCACGGCTAACGACAGCTCGTCGGTCGTGGTTTCCGAACACACCGAGGTCGGCAAAGAACCGGGCAAGTCACAACCGAGCGCGCTCGGATCCCATACATCTAGAGAGCTGGTGCTCAGCGAAACACAGGCACTCAAGGAGGGCGCGCAAACGCCGCTCGGCGAGCATGAGGAGGCTTTACGCCGCGAATTGGCCGCAGCACGAGCGGAGCTAGAGGTTATGCAGCGCGGCGTCCGTGAG
>NZ_JAMYKT010000034.1:0-51097 GCF_040317515.1 Mesorhizobium sp. M1428 | reverse complement strand
CAAGCCGATCTCCGATCCCAATACAGAATCGGCAACCTCACAGATCGCGACCACTCCCGAAAGGTGGTCCCACAACAGCGCTTACTCATCACTCGATCGTATAGCCGTTCAAGTGTATCGGTTTATAGCAATTTGGATACACCGAGTGAATGCCACCCAGCATCAAGCGGCCACGACGCGAATCGGCCGTGCCACGCGCAACTGCAGGCTGGATGAGGATCGTATCTTATGTTTTACAGACCTCGAGCATTATCTGAGGTCGCTGCCATAAGACGCTGATACCCGCACTTTTCGTACGGGTTTGGAACTGCGCAATCATCGTCTAGCCAGATTTAGCAGCCTTGCCGCTTGCGATGAAATGCGGGTTGGCGAAATCCTCATCGTCGCTCTGGTTGCGCTTGCCGTAGGCTAGCGGCTGACCATCCAGCGTGCGCGTCATGCCGCCGGCGGCGCGTAGCACCGCGTCCCCCGCGGCAGTGTCCCATTCCATGGTGCGGCCGAAGCGTGGGTAGACGTCCGCCTCGGCGCCGGCGACGAGGCAGAATTTCAGCGACGAGCCGACCGAAACGATCTCGGCAGCGCCAAGCGCGCGGATATAGGCGTCGGTTTCCGGCGTGTTGTGGGAGCGGCTGGCAACGACGGTCAGCGGCACCGTACCGGCCCTTGCCGAAATCGGCTGGCGATCGACGATTTCATAGTCGTCATTGATCTCGATCGTTTCCGCTTTGCCCGGCCGGCCGGAAAAGAAGCGGCCGGTGCAAGGCGCGAAGACGACGCCGATCTCCGGCACGCCGTGACGGACCAGCGCGATATTGACAGTAAAATCGGTCCTGCGGTTGACGAACTCCTTGGTACCGTCCAGCGGATCGATGAGGAAGAAGGCCTCACCGAGATCCGGTGCCATGATGCCGGCCGAAGCTTCTTCCTCGGCCACACACGGAATCTCGGGAAATGCGGCACGCAGCCCGGCAAGGATGATCTTCTCGCTCTCGCGATCCGCCTCCGTCACTGGCGAGCTGTCCAACTTGCTGTCGACCGCACAGCCGGCACGAAAGACGCGCATCACCTCGCGCCCTGCCGCCAAGGCAAGGTGTTCGAAGACGGCGAGCATCGCTTCGTCGTCAGATACCGCCGCCGCTTTCATATTGGTCTTCGGCAATGTCCCGCTCGTTCAGCCAGTGTTCCAGGGCGTCCACCATCTCCTCGGCCGATCTGCCGAGTGTCTTGAGATGGATTTCGGGCTTTTCCGGCACCTCGTACGGTGAATCGACGCCGGTGAAATTCTTGATCTCACCGTTCAACGCCCGCGCATAAAGGCCCTTCGGATCACGCCTGGCGCATTCCTCGAAGGGGGTGTCGACAAACACCTCGATGAATTCGCCGTCGGCCATCAGTTCGCGCGCCATGCGCCGCTCGGCACTGAACGGCGAAATGAACGACACGATGACGATCAGCCCGGCGTCGGCCATCAGGCGCGCCACTTCGGCGACGCGGCGAATATTTTCGACACGATCGGCGTCGGTGAAGCCGAGATCGCGGTTGAGGCCGTGTCGGACGTTGTCGCCATCCAGAATGTAGGTATGACGGCCGGTGGCGAACAGTTTCTTTTCGAACAGATTGGCGATGGTAGACTTACCCGAGCCCGAAAGCCCGGTGAACCAGAACACGGCCGGCCGCTGGTTCTTCATATCGGCACGCGCGCGCTTGCCGACATCGAGCGACTGCCAGTGGATGTTTTCGGCGCGGCGCAGCGAATGCAGGATCATGCCGGCGCCGACGGTGGCATTGGTGATGCGGTCGATCAGGATGAAGGCGCCGGTGGTGCGGTTTTCGACAAACGGATCGAACGCGATCGGCGAGCGCGTCGAGATATTGCAGATGCCGACTTCGTTCATTTCAAGCGACTTGGCCGCCTCATGGGCGAAATCGTTGACGTTGACGCGGTATTTCAGGTCGGTCACGGTGGCGCTGGTCTGGTCGGTCTCGGTGCGCAGGATGTAGGAGCGGCCGGGCAGCAGCGCATGTTCGTCGAACCAGACGATATTGGCGGCGAACTGGTCGGCGACCTGTGGCCGCGCCGCCGACGATACCAGCATATTGCCGCGTGAGACCTCGACCTCGTCATCGAGGACAAGGGTGATAGCCTGGCCGGCGATGGCCTGCTGAAGGTCGCCGCCGTGCGAAACGATGCGCCTGACACGGGAGGATTTGCCCGATTTGGCGACGACCACCTCGTCGCCCGGCGCAACCGAGCCGGAGGCGATGGTGCCGGCGAAGCCGCGGAAGTCGAGGTTGGGACGGTTCACATATTGGACGGGAAACCGAAACGGCAATTCGACCGCGGCCTCTTCGACCGAGACGGCTTCGAGATGTTCAATGAGCGTCGGGCCGGAATACCAGTCCGTCCTGTCGGAACGGCCGGTGACGTTGTCGCCATAACGGGCCGACATCGGTATGGGCAGGATCGTCTGGAAGCCGAGCTCACGTGAGAACTGCGCGTAGTCTGCCACGATCCGGTTAAAGACCGCCTCGTCGAAGCCGACAAGATCGATCTTATTGACTGCGAGCACGATGTGGCGAATACCAAGCAGCGAGGCGATGATCGAATGCCGCCTTGTCTGGCGCAGTACGCCCTGGCGGGCATCGATCAGCACGATGGCGAGATCCGCGGTCGATGCACCCGTCGCCATGTTACGCGTGTATTGTTCGTGGCCGGGCGTGTCGGCGACGATGAACTTGCGCTTTGGCGTGGCAAAGAAGCGATAGGCGACGTCGATGGTAATGCCTTGCTCGCGCTCGGCCTCGAGCCCGTCGACCAGCAGCGCGAAGTCGACGTCGTCGCCGGTGGTGCCGTGCTTGCGCGAATCGCGCTCGAGCGTGGCCAGTTGGTCCTCGAAAATCTGCTTGGTGTCGGAAAGCAGGCGCCCGATGAGCGTCGACTTGCCGTCGTCGACCGAGCCGCAGGTGAGGAAGCGCAGCAGCGACTTTCGTTCCTGTGCCGCCAGATAGTCGCGGACGCCGTCGGTCGGGGTGAGGCTCTTGGCCATGATGTGGCGCATACTCAGAAATACCCCTCGCGCTTCTTCTTTTCCATCGAGCCGGATTCGTCGCGGTCGATCAGGCGACCTTGCCGCTCGGAAGTGCGCGCCGTGAGCATTTCGCCGACTATCGCCTCCAGAGTGGCGGCTTCCGAGTCGATCGCGCCGGTCAGCGGATAGCAGCCGAGCGTGCGGAACCGCACCATCCGGTTCTCCACTGTTTCGCCGGGCCGCAGTCGCATGCGCTCGTCATCCCTCAGGATAAGCATGCCATCGCGCTCGACGACCGGCCGCTCCTTCGCCAGATACAGCGGCACGATCGGGATGTCTTCCTGGAGAATGTACTGCCAGATGTCGAGCTCGGTCCAGTTCGACAACGGGAACACCCTGATCGATTCACCGGCAGCGATGCGGGTGTTGAAAATCTTCCACATCTCCGGCCGCTGGTTCTTCGGATCCCAGGCATGCTGGGCGTTGCGGAACGAGAAGATGCGCTCCTTGGCCCGCGACTTCTCCTCGTCGCGTCGCGCACCGCCGAAGGCTGCGTCAAACCCGTATTTGTCGAGCGCCTGCCGCAGTGCCACCGTCTTCATCACATGCGTGTGGGTGTTGGAGCCATGGTCGAACGGATTGATGTTGTCGCGCACGCCGTCTTCATTGACATGGACCAAGAGGTCGAAGCCGAGCTTTTGTTGCATCTGGTCGCGAAAGGCGATCATCTCGCGGAATTTCCAGGTCGTGTCGACATGGAGAAAGGGAAAGGGCGGCTTGGCCGGATAGAACGCCTTCATCGCCAGGTGCATGAGCACGGACGAATCCTTGCCGACCGAATAGAGCATGACCGGCTTGGCAAAGGCTGCGGCCACCTCGCGAAAAATATGGATGGATTCAGCCTCAAGCCGCTGAAGGTGCGTAAGTGCGATGTTCATGGACGGCGAGCGTTCTTTCGTACTGATCCACGGAAGGGGCTGCATCGGAGGCGACCTTCAGCCGCCCGATTCAAACTGCACTTCCGGACAATCTATTCTCGTGCGGGCGTTCTAGCAGAACGTTCCGGTCCAGAACAATGCAAGACAGGCTTGCGGCCGAACGGTTCGGGAATGAATTTTCCATGTGGCTCGCAAAATCGGGAAACTTCTGCTCATGACGCTGTTTCACGTAGGTAGGACAGGAAATTATTGCCGAGGCTGAGACCCGGAGCTGGCGGTCGAGGGCGCTTGCCCGACATTGGTCCGCCTCAATCAGTTGACAGCCAGCGGGGGCGACGAGCTAAGACGAAATTCCGATCGGTACTAGCAGCTTGCCACCGTTGTGGTCTACCTCGATCATGTCACTCTTAGGACTCAAGCGCTCTGCAAATCCTTTGTGGAAGAGGATGGCGTTCATATACGCAAAGGTCATTGCGAGTGCCTCGGTTCGCAGCGGATAATCGACTAGGGAATGAACCAGGAGAAAAGAAACCGAGAGAAATGCCGCTTTCTGAAACGGGTTGCGGCGACTTCTTGCCAAGGCAGCCAGAAGCAGTACGAAATAACCTGCTATCAGCAGGATAGCGGGCGCTCCACCTTCGAGGGCGAGTTCAAGATAGTCATTGTGAGCATGATTGACGTATTGCTTGAAAATCATGCTTTCACGTTCATAGATCTGATAGACGTTTTGAAAATTCCCGAATCCAACACCTGTCGCCCAATTGTCTTTGATCCCTTCGATCGTGGTTCGTGCAAATTCTGCTCGTCCGAAAGCGGGATCAAGCACCTGTGAATCTATCTTGGTCCAAGCGCCTATCGTGTAAATCGACAGCCCGACAAAAACCAGAAGCACACTGAACCCGCTCGCCCTAGAACGGGCTGAAAGGAAGATGACTGACAACACTGTGATCACCAATCCGATCACAGCACCAGCGCGGGAACCGGCTGCTAGAAGTAGAAGCAAAAGCGCAACCAAGCCGATCGATCCGGATAAAAGATGCCCGCGGAACAGACCGTAATAGACGACGAACGGGATTGAAACGAAGAGCAAGGCTGAAAAATGGTTCGAGTTGGCAAAAAGCCCCGCGTTAATGGTAAAGGGTAAGAGGCCGACAATTGCGATGTCATTGGAAAGGGAATATTGAATCGCGCCCGCTAGTCCGTTGCAGATAACACCCATGAAAAAAAAAGGAAGAAGCGCGCTGAGCTGCTCGGCACGTAGGCGCAATATGGCTAGAAAAAACGCCGCTGCGGCCACTAGATATAGCAGACATTCAACTGTGCGGCCGACACCAACGCTGATGAAGCGAAATCGATCTTCTCCAATCCAAGAATTTCCGAGTAGTAGCTCTGGCCGCAATCCATTGAATATTGCCCCAGGCAGGGGCACGATTTGCACACTCACCAACGCCACGGCGCAAATCAGCAGCCACAGGACAGAACGGCGGCTTTTCTGCCCAGAGGTGAGCGAAAAGACGGCTGCCGCGGAAACGATCGCAACGACCTCGATCAAGGTGTCCGTGTAGAGGCCACTCGCGGTACCGCCGCCGACCAGCAGCGAGACAAACAGGACCGAACCTAGAAGATACTTATCCCACTCAGACGGTCTGTCGCTCAAGATGGAAGTCTCTCAATGTTCAATCTGTGCATCACCAAGGTGCCGACATATCGAAATCGCCAGCTCTCTGCAATGGCAGCAGTCTGCAGCCTCAGCAACTGAAGAGGACACGCACTTGGTCCAACCGAAAATTCCTGATTGAGATTCTGGCGATTATACGTGCCCTCCGGGATGCTGAATCGCGCTATTTCTCCCGATGGGTCAACACATCTGATAGACCAGAACAAATCCTTTGGAAGCTTCAAATTTCGCGCTGAAGCAATCAGCGAAATCTTGTACGACCCTGCAGGCAGCATAATGTACTGCTGGAGAGCTGCGTTTTTGACAGGTGTGTTCAAGAAGCGGACAGTGGCACCGCCCTCCCCTTCCACCGCATCCTTGGATGGCGCGAAAGTGACCTCCAAGCCTGATTGATCCTGTAGCTGCCAATCAAACGGCTTGCCGCCGAACGTAGGCTCGAACGTGCTGTTGTAAATGTACCCACCGAGCTTTCGTTCTTCTTCAGTAAGACTGAAAAGAAACAGTCGATATGCCGCCTCGTATTCCTTCTGACGGATGTAGCCGGTAATCGCGGCGGCCAGTTCGCCGGGCTTCGGCGGTGCGCCTGACCCAGTCAAATCCAGAAGCAGCCGATTTGCTAAGTCGAGCCCTTCGGGAGTCCCGTTAAGAGAGAGAAATAGACTGCCTCTCCAGGGCGCCTCCGCTGCAATGGCTGCCAGCACGGCTTGGTAGCCATCGGGATTTGCGAGAATCGTTGGTATGCCGTCAGCGACCACTGAAAATTGATCCGGCCATCGCCGCAGCAAAATATCCATCTCAGCAACGGCTTTCGCCAAATCACCTGTCTCCACATGGCGATCAATGGATCTTTGCAGCGCATGTATCTCTGTCTTAGAAAGTTCTCGGGCTTGCTGAAAGAGCTGGTAGGCTCCGTTCTTGTCGCCCTGCCGGAATTTGATTTCTCCGATTAGGCTATATAGACGAGCGTCTCCCAGATCGAAGGCAAGCGCCCCCTTAGCCTTGACAAGCAGCTGGTCCAGATCGGGAGCATTATTCCTGTCGTTCAGTTGGCTTGTGAGGTCACCTATCAGCGCATCAACGTTCAAAGGATCAAGTGAAAGAGAAATGGCAGGCGATTCGGTTTCAAGAAATCGACTTAGCCCGATCGAGGAAGCCGCCAACACTAGAACGGATGCGACGAACCAGACGACTGAACGCCGAAGACTTCCCATGCGCGGGCTGGCTTGCTCTATCATCGACTTTGCCCTCGATCTTTGACGCATTCGCATCCGTGCCGTAGCTGTAGTATTGGTAGTTCATGTACTTGTATGAATAGTTGTAGTCGAATTTATTTACCGCAAACTTGGACATCGCGGCTCCGACCACGTTTGCGCCAGCAGCTCGCAGGCGCTTCAAGGCTGTCTTGGCAGATTTGCGCGTCACCTGACTAGTAGAGATAACCATCAATGTACCCTCGGCAAGCCTACTGAGGATCGGGGCATCCGAGAGGCCGACTACCGGCGGTGCATCGATGATGACCAGATCAAAGCGTTTGCCAAGATTGGTTAAGATCAGAGCCATCTTCGGTGATGAGAGCAGATCCGCAGGATTTGGCGGAATTGTCCCTGAGGTCATCACGGTCACATTGGGATGTTTCGTCGCCCTGAATATGATCCCCAGATCGTCCTTCCGAACGGTATTTGTTAGCAGATTGCTGAGGCCAATCGTGTTGTCGAGACCAAACAAGCGATGTAGATTCGGTTTCCGAAGATCGCCGTCAACAATAAGAACTTTCGCGCCAAGGGCGGCAAAATCTTGGCCGAGCTTGAGCGATGTCGTCGACTTTCCCTCCGAAGGCTCAGAACTGGTAACGACGAGCGACCGCGGCGCGCCTTCCGCACCTGAGAACTGCAATGATGTGCGAAGCGAGCGGTAGGCCTCCGACAGCCCTGACTTCTGATCGGCGATGCTGGCTGCGAGTTCTCGGTCGTCAACGTACGGCAAGATGCCGAGCATTGCCAACCCCAATTCTCTCTCAATCTGTTCAGGACTCGTAAAGGTGTTGTTCAACAACTCAATTACATAAATAATCAACGCACATATGGCCAAGAACAACGCCAAAGTAATAGCAAGGTTTAAACTGAGACGTGGAGAATATGGTCGCTCAGGGAGTGCCGAGAAGTCAACAATTGCAGCACTTTGCGTCTTGAGCTCCGAACTGACTCCAACTTCGTTCAGTTTAGCGATAAGGCTGTCATATTGTGATCTGTTCGAATCAACCTCGCGTTTTAGTATGGTGTATTTGATATTTTTGTCATTGAAGATGGCCTGCTGCTTTTCCATTTCATTGAGTTTGCTCTTAAGATCCGCCTCCTTGCTCTGCGCCTCTTGATACTTTAAGCGCAATGAATCTGTGATCGCCAAAACACCGTTGTTGTAGACCCTTTGCAATTCTTTGATCTGCGACTGAAGCTGTTGCATTTCCGGAAAGCCGGGCTTCAAAATACCCAACTTTTGTTGGTACTGGCTCGTCAGATCCGCCAACTTCTCGCTGAGCTTCTGCAGACCTTCGCTTTCCAAGACCGGCGCGAGGCTCGAGCCGCGGCCTTTGTCGATCTGGTCCACCGCTCGCCCTGCATCGAGACGGTCCTGGATAGCAGTCGCGAGCGCTGTGTTCAGGGCATCGATATTCGAACCTATCAATGACTTGTCGTCACCTGTTACGGTAATGCCTGCATCCTTCGCATAGGCGACCAATTCCTCTTCTGATTTCTGAAGCTTTTGTTTTACCTGCAAGACCTGTTCCTGAATGAACTGCCGGGCCAGGTCGGAGGTTTCGCTGGTCTGATCAAGACGCTGATCAATGAAGCTTTGCGCAACCTGGTTGGCCACATCGCTTGCATATTTCGGCTTCTGATCGATGAAGGTAATGGACAACAAACTCGTGTTTGGGACTAGGTTGACTGTCAGGCCATTAAGAACGCGATCAATCGCAATCGCCTCACGTTGCTCTGGCGTTTTCTCCTCCATGGACGGCGCCTTGGAAACTCCGAAGGCGCGGTAGAAGATGTTAGCGGGCGAGAAATCGGGCGTCGGAAACAGGAAGTCCGGCTTTTCGCTAAGCCCCAACTGGAACACTACGCGCTGAGCCAGCGCACGGCTTCTCAGCTTTTCTCGGGCAGTGAGAAATGCGCGCACGTCGCTGTTCTCGGAAACCACCTCGATGTCTTGGAACACCTTGGCAGAAGGAACCAAGACTTCTAGCTGGGTTGTTGCCTGATATTTTGGAGTTTGCATCATGGTAACGATGACGCCTGCGACAAGCCCGGCGGCAGCCATCATTACGATCAGCCAGCGATACTGGACAACGTAGAACAACAGTTTCAGCGGATTAAATCTCTGTTCCGCCTCCAAATAATCGCGGCCATAGGGGCTGTAGTTCTGCGCACCATCATAATAGACATCTGCGGACAAGACTTGGCTATTGCCGGGCCCAGCAATTTGGTGCTGCCTGTTGCGATCGAGCATAGCGCTAGATAATCCTAGGTTTGCCTATATTGGGCTGGATGGAAAGCATCTATGGAACCAGTACGCCAATTCTAGCTGCACTTGAAGCAACGCCGAGAGCGTCCTTGAGATTGTTCATTGCGATTTTCGACTTCGACGCAAAAATTACAATTTTGTCGCCACCGTAGATGCGCGGATTGCGGGCCTTGCCACCGCGAATCTCTTCTACATTGTAATTAGCAACCAAGATGTTTGGGCCGACATTGCGGTAGACAAAGACCTTTTTTGCGTCACCAACGGCATTGAATCCTCCAGCAAGGGCGATCGCGTCGATGAGGGAAGAATTGCTCGATACCGGATAGATACCTGCCCTATTAACTTCGCCATCGACTGTTACGCGCTGCCCGATCGACTCCTTGACGAAAATCGAAACATCAGGGGATTGCAGATATTTGGCGCCATAGGCGGTTTCGATCTCCTGCTCCAATTGGCGGACGGTCTTCCCCGCTGCGGCAATGGTGCCGATAAGCGGCAGCGAAATCTGGCCGCTAGAATCCACTTGAACCGTTCTGTTCAAATTGTCGACCTGAAACACGTTCACTTCCAGCACGTCGTTCGGTGATAAAGGCTGTTCGCTGCCATTCTGGGTGTTTTGCGGCGCAGGCAGATCCTTTACCACCTTCAGAGCCCCACCGCCTGAAAGTGACGTCGACGATGACGCTAACTGCAGCGCATCAACCGAGCTCGACGAGGACGGTGTTGCTGACGAGGTGCTCGTGCACGCAGACATTACTGGCAACGCAAACAGGACGAATACGGTGCCGATAGGGCTTTTTGCAATACGAAAAACGCCCATCATGCTGTCCCGCCCTTGAACAAGCGGCCAAATGCTCCAAAACGGCCGGTGTTGCCGGCGCTCGATGTCTTCGGACGTGTCTTTCCGACCGGTTCGATGGGTCGGTTCGCCAATATCTCACCTGGACGTTTCAACACCATATTGTGAGCCTCGTCTTCGCCACATCGCTTGGCAGCAGCAGCAACCGCCTGCGAAAGTCCAGGACGGCGGCGCGTGGCGCTATGCGTGTCCGATGCAATAATGTCCACCCTGCCCTCGTCAATCAGCTTTTCCGAATAATAAAGCGCCGTGCGCCCAAAAGCACCAACAATCGAGTCTGCGGTAAGCTGGATAAGGCAGCCCCCTGCATTCAGCCTCTCGATAACGTCATAATTCGTTTTGATCCAGGTCAAACGCTCAGGATGCGTAAGGATCGGAATAAACCCGGCGTTTATGAGGCGTAGAGTAAGATCCTCCATTCTTGGAGGTAAAACATGATGGGGTGGTTCGAACAGAAAATAGCGCGACCTGTTCAAAGTTGGCACACTGCCTGCCGCCAATCGTTCGGGAAGATCAGGCGCTATGTGCACGTCGGCGCCCACGTAAAGAGCAAGCGGTATCGCGGCGTAGCGCAGCGCCTGGTCCAACTCTTTAACTGCGCGGACTATGTTCGACGTTCCGTTTTCATACACGCCCGGTGTGACGTGCGGCGTGCACACCATATGGGTCGTTCCGTCGGCTACCGCCAGCCGGGCCATTTCCAACGATTCGGCAAGGCTAGGTGAGCCGTCGTCGAGGCCAGCCAAGATATGAGAGTGCAGATCGATCATGAGCGTTTGTAACTGCAACGAAGCAGCGCAGCGACGTCATCTCCAAAAAAAATGAATGCGTCACTCGCAGGACAGCGAATGACGCATTTGTCAAGCTTACTCAACAGGAATGCCGAACCGGAGCTAATGGTTGACAGGGTCGTCATCATGTTGGTCGATGACCGATACTGCACCACAGATAACAGCGCCGGTCAACAAAGTTAACGCATGGCAAAGCCCCACGCCTCGCGTGTCCGGCGCTACACATATGCCCCGTTCCAAGAGGTCGACTTTGATCGTCGAAAAGACGTCAATTCGCCCAACGAACGACCGAGCCAGGCCATTCGCATGCCGCCTTAGGTCTGAGCGATTTGACACGCACTCCGGCCACACACCAGCGTGCGCATCAACGCGGTTCTGTCACAGCGAGCGGCGAGACAACAGGGGCGCGCGCATGTCTGCTGCAGCGTCCCTGTTACCGCAACTCAGACTTAATTGCTAACGCCGTGATCTTTGTCCGCCGTCGCCGCCAAAATACCGGCCCCAAGCGCCATGCCGCCAAAGATGAAGAGTGGCGTATTGTTGTTGGAATTACCCGTGGAATTACCAGCTTGGGCAGTGTGCTCAGAACCCAGAACATTGAGGCAGATCTTGTTCTCAACACGGGAGATATCGAGGGTCGAGTTAGCCGGGACGCTGACATTGCAGCCACCGACATTCACTGAAGCCGAGCCCTTGGCGCCAACCACGACGCGACTGCCGAAATCCAGCGCGCCTCCTGCTTGCGCAGGACCATAGCCTGCCACTTGCGAGACCATCACGTTGCCATTGACGCGCTTGATCGATCCAATCGGATTCACACCCTGATAGGCAGTTGCACAAGTGCACGATGCATCCTGCGCAAAAGACGACACAGGAGCGAGGCCGACCAAGGCAACAAATCCAGCCAACGCACTTTTGAAAACAACATTCATCCGTTTCGATCCTTCTGTCCCACGTTACCTGAGGCCCACCCGCCGCAAGGTCTAGGTAGTAAATTAAGCGGGTACCAGCTTTTTGGGCTAATTCCAACCCGTTTCGCAATTGCGAGATAATTTTTGGTTTCGGTGTGGTCGATTGAACACACTGTTAGTCGATTCAAATGTACCATCTTCCGCCTGCGACCAAGGGTCAGCTTTCTTCTCTGTAGAAGCCTATCGCACATTGCAATCTGGGGCCACTGATCACGACGACCAGCGACAGAGCTACGACGACGGCGAGCAAGGCCTGTAGGTTGTGCCCGCTTGGGCACTCTGTCCACACAGAATCCCGCTCTCAACTAGTTTCGCGGCCAAATCCGCCCCGTCAGACGTAAAGCACTGGACAATCACAGCATCGGCGTATTTTGGCGCGACATTGCCATCACAGGGTGTTCCTGTACCGACCGGCTTGCAGGTCAAGGCAACACCCTGATAGTCCCGGCGCGCAGCTTCCGTTACCATTCCGCGCATGGATTGGGGCTTCGTAAATGCAACGCCGCACAGCATGATCTTGTGTCCGCCCACACGAAGATCATCGATTGTCTGAATGAAAAACGCGCCGTGAAGCGGTTCAAGTGCCGTTAAGGGCTTAAGTGGTGCCCTTGAACTATCTCTTTGCGTCACGATAAGGCCAAGAAAGCCAGAAACGAACATCAGCAGTATTAGACTAAGCAGACCTACCTTCTTGAACGACAAGACGCCCTCCGCCAACTGTGTTTCTACTGCACTCTGAATACCCACACACGTGATGACGCCGCCATTCCTCGAGTGGAGCCGCGAATACTGCCGCCAACTGGCCGCCCCGGATTTCAACCCCACGGTGCGATTTTGGTGACCAACAGACGAGCCCACATCGCACGCCACCGCAGCATCATCAAGATGACGATTTACTCGGAACAGAGCACAATCGGATGATAGCGACTGCAGGTCCCTGACACGTTGATTAGATGTCCAACAAAAGTCGATTTTCCGCCTAGAAGTGGCCAGGGGAGCCAAAGCGGCGCCTGGGAGCGCGATATGGCAAATGACGCAGCAGGGATCCAGCTAGAACTCGACATGGCGCTTGGCGGCGTGTCGTTGCCCGCTGGAGTTTACGAGATGATCCCCGGAGCTGAATCGCCTTTTACGCTCAGCAACCTTCCAAACAAACTCTACAGAGCGGTTGCGGTAACCCAGGGTAATTTTACAATCTCTGGAAATGGAGTCGTCTTTCACGGCGTCAACAGACCTGGCGTCGCACCTTCCGATATTCAACCAGTATTTGCGACCGACAAGAATCTGACAGTCGGCTCGGTCAAGAATGTGACATTCAAAGACGTCGCGTTTGACCCTACAAACGACCACGCTCCAGCTAATTCAAACCAACGTTTCTTCTATGGCGTAGGCATCGACGGCTTGCGCTTTTTGAACACCGTTGGACATTCCAGCGGGAATCGGAGCGGATATTTCTCTCACATTCAGAACAGCCGCAATATCCAGGTAATGGGCCACCGTCATGACAGAATGACAGGCGGGTACAACCTCCGGTATTGCGAAAACATCGTAGTCACCGATTTTATATTCAGCGATTTCTCTGAAGCTATCGACTTAGATGGAACTTCAAAGCGGGCAATCATTCGCAATGGCGTCTTCCAAGGAACAAAGCGCACGCAACAGTGCATCGACGTGAACGATCAGGTTGACGCCTCCATTGGTGATTTTTCGGTTAATAACGTCGGCAACATCATTACCATAAACTATAAGACAACGACGCCAGATACATACAACGAATACCTCCTTAATTCTGCGGTACGGAATTTTCAGGTTGGAAAACGCATTTTTGTAAGTAACATCAGTGGAAGCCAAATCGGCGATGGGGTTAACAACCCTTCCATTTATATCGGGTGGGACTGGGCCGCCGGAAATCATGCAGGGTCTGGTCCGGTCTGCGATATCGCTCTTGAAAATATATGCTTAGAAGATACAGGGTTTGTCTTTATTCGAGAATGCTCTGGTCTCGTCTTCAAGAACATCACTTTACGATCGGTGATTTCTTCACCTGGATTTTCAGCTGTCGATATGCGCTCAGCCGAGGCAAATGCAGATCAGATTGGCTTTTCCGACCTCGATGTCCAGATCGACAAAATGAGGATCGAAAATGCCCAACGAGGAGCCTTGAAGATATCTGCTCCGTCGCGTGCTATCGTGAACAGCCTCATAACTCGTGGCAACAACACGTTGGGCGGCACAGATCCCGATTTGATTATCACGTCTCTCCATACTCGAGCAGCGCATTGTAGCATAGACAATTGCGACATCGAAGGGGACGTATTGATCGCCGGCGACAGTACGAGCATTGCACCTTGGAAAGCGCAGACCTTGTACAAAAGGAACTCTCTAGTCGTCAATGATGGTCGATTCTATCGTTCAACCGTTGACGGTATTTCGGGATGGTCTGGCGGTCCATCTGGGATCGGCACAGCCGTTCCTGACGACGGCAGCGAATCCATTGCGGCATGGGCGGGTGGCAGCAAATACTTGGTCGACGACCTCTGCAGGAACCAGGATCGCTGTTACATCTGTATGGCAGCTGGCGTTTCGGAGTTCTCCGGCGGTCCCACTGGAACCGATGAAAGAATCTTCGACGGGACCGCTGTGTGGCGACCAATCAACGGGTCTGTGCTGTGGCGCTATCTCGATAGCCCCTACTCAGTTCTGTGGGGTAAAACAAACAGAGTGGGAGGAACGGTCATCCTGGAGGGCAACACCCAAAACTACATCCATGGTGAACACGTAGACGTCGAGGTCGGCAATTTGTCCGCCAAAGGTACTGTCAGAAAGGGCGTGTTCGTAACGCGGCGTCGGACGTTGATCACTCGCGGCAGATATTTGGTGTCGCTGGACGCGGCACCCGACGAAAAGAATTGTCGAAGTCTCTCGCTGACGCGGGATCGGAACGGAGCATCAATTAGTATCGCCACGATTGACACGGCTGCAGAAGGATTTAGTTCGTTCGTTTGTCGCGATGCTGGTGTCCGAGCAAACCAGGCGGGCTGCTATTTGGATCGGGGCGACATAGTCACCATCAATTCAGACCATAAAGGTGCAGGTCTGATGCTCGAAAATCTCAGGGTAATACTGGACTTCATCGAATATTGAAGCTTGCAAAAGATCGGCGAGAACTTGGCAAGCGATGTGTCAAGGCCGCGGCCTGAGGAGGTCCGAGAGCCAAGCTGTTCGATACCATTGCGCTTGCAAGTTTTGACGTTTTGACGCGATCACGGCTCAGTACACGGCACCGCCGTCGCACGGTTGCTTGCTGGATGCTGCCGACCAGCGCCTACGTCCTACGTCCGCCAATAACGGCCGTTCATGTTCTCGTCACCAGCGGTCTTGAGTAAGCGCCAAGCCGACCCATCTGGCGCGCTTCTCGCTTTTGCCATAGACATAGGCGCCGGCGTAGAATGGGTTCTTCAGGATCGAGATCACGTTGCGGTAGCGGATCGGAATCCAGTCGAAGAACACCATCTTCCTGCCGTCGGATGGGCTGGGGAATGCACGCCATCATCGATCATCGAGATCAGGACCTGGCGCGCACTGCCGAGTTCGCGGAAGCGCGCGAATATCGCTTATTTACACAACCGCGACGGTAACAGCGTGCTCGTCGCTTGCTAGCGACTTTGCGTAAACGAAGCGCTCTAACTTCTCTTCTACCGACAGTGCTGCAAATTTAACAAGCGCAGCCGTTGTGATGTGAAACTCACCGCATGCCGGGCAGCTAAACGTCCTTACATCGTCAACGGTCTCCGACATCAGAGTTGCACGGTGTTTCGAGATCGGGCAGGTCGCGGTAATCCAAGGCATCATGTATCCTTCTGTGTGCAGAAAAGGCTTAGTCCTCAACGATCGCCGTATCACAGTCTTTGCCCATAATGTCGCATCATGTCTGTGCATTGCACAGAATTCAGCGAACTGCCGTTCGTTGCTTCGTTGCGGCCGCCGCATCCAGTTCAGCGAGGCCATCCCCGGCGATCCCAAGGCGATCTTCTATCTCGCCGACCAGGCGGGACTCGAGGGCATTGTCTCCAAGCGCGCCGACAGCCCGTATCGCAGCGGCCCGACATCGAACTGGCTGAGACCAAGAGCTTCACCGTCCAGGAATGCGAGCTGCTTGGCGTCGAGCGCGAGCCGGGCAAGGCGGCATTCGCCTTGCTGGCGCAACCTGGCACCGGAAAATATGTCGGCTCGGCCTTCATCAGCCTGGGTCGCGATATGAGGGAACGGCTGTGGAAGCGGGTCCAGGAACATGCCGGTCCACCTCCGGCGGCGTCAAGAAGCGACCCGCGACGCAGTGGCTCCAGCCGGGGGAGGTCAAGCTGTGCGTCAAGCACCTCCGCGCGGCGAGCACACATATATACGAAGCGCTCGTTGCAGGGTTTCGGTGATGAGGGAAACCTAATACCCATGCGCCGATGGATCGGGTGGTTGACGCCCGCCCTCCTGCTGCCGCATTGAACCCGGAATGCTTAGCTAGATCCCCCGCCAGACAAAGGAGTGACCCCATTTGTTGCGTGTAAGACCTTTTCCCATCGCGGCAAGGACTGCTTTTCTGGTCACACTGGCCGGTGTCCTCGTGCTCGCGCTCTCACCGGTGTGGCTTTTGCAGAATTTTGGTTTCGGCCTCACCTCTCATGATGACAAGCTCAATCACGCCGCGGCGTTCGTCGTGCTGACGGCTATCGGCAGTCTCGCTTGGCCAGAGCACAGAGCAAGACTGATAGTTTTTCTCGCCCTTACCGGCGCCGCGATCGAGATACTGCAGGGCATGCAAATAATAAGTCGCGACATGGATATCTTCGACTGGTTTGCCGATTGTGTCGGCATCGCATGCGGGCTCGCGATTGCAAGCTGGACAAAGAAATTAGTTCGCGGAGAGTCTCCTAACTAAGAGCCCGCCTGCCAAACCCAGCAATGGCCAGCGGGCCCTAATCAGCGCGCGAGGGGCCTGTTCTTGCGCCAATTTCTCCTCCTGGAGATGACGCTACCAAGTACAAAGAGCCGCGGCTGTTCCCGACGCCGCCTGTGCACCGGACCATCGCGCGGGCAGGTCAGACTTAGGTCTCGATGATCGGGGCGAGAGTGTCAATTCGAGCAGCGGGTCAGTCGCTCGTCCGTCTCGATGATCGCCTTTGCAAGCGCCTCGCCCTCATTCACCGGCAACGGTCCATAGAGCAAATTGACCGCCTCCTCGCTCGGCAGAACGCCGGCTGGACAGGTGAGTTCGATCGCCATGCCCACGAGCTGCAGGCCGGTGCGCTCGCCGTAGATGTAGTTTTCGTCTTCCATATGCCGGATTCTGGCGCTGGTCTGGCGATCGTCAAGGCCGGCTCAGGCCCATCACGGCGCGCGCCCTGGCTCCAGGGCACCTGGAAGGCGGATCAGTTCATCGCTCATGCTCAGGCGACCGTCTTCTGAGAACATCTCGATCGAGCAATCGCGCAAAGCGTCTTCGTCTTCGCCGAGCATCTCGGCGACATATCTGAGGGTGTAAAGAGCCGAGCTGCGACATCCCATCTGATGGCTCGTTTATGTGAGGCCCAGATCAGGCGGCTTTACCTGCTGCGATCGCCATTGGGCTCCAATTCCAGGGAAGCAAGTCCTCGAGCCGTGTGATCGGCGTGTCGGCGATGCGCGCGAGGACGCCGGCAAGCCAGGCCTGGGGCTCGATGTCGTTGAGCTTGGCGGTGTTGATCAGCGTCGCCATGAAGGCGGCCCGATCAGCGCCGCGATCGGAGCCTGCGAACAGCCAAGCTTTCCTGCCGAGAGCAAAACCACGCAGCGCCCGTTCGGCGGCGTTGTTAGTCAGGCAAATGCGGCCGTCGCTGAGGAAGGACGTGAAGCCGTTCCAGCGGCTTCAGCACATAGTCGATTGGCTCAGCAAGCGGAGAGCTTCGGGACAATTTTGCCCGCTCGCTCCGCATCCATTCCTCAAGCGCCTCTGCGATCGGCCGGCTTTCCTGCTGGCGTCATTGCAGGCGTTCGTCGGCGGCAAGACCGTTGATGTCGCGCTCGATATCAAACAGCAGGTCCATTCGTTTGACCGCCTCGAACGCGATCGGGGAGATTGGTGCGGCATCCTTGCCGCGCTAGGCATTGGTGGCGATGTCGGCGAGCACGAAGAACTTGCGGCGCGCATGCGCCCATTACAGCGTCTGGGTCAGCGGACCAGGGCCACGATCTGCCTTGAAGAGCGGATTGTAGCCGCTATAGGCGTCCGCCTGCAGAATGCCGCTAGAGGTCTCCAGATGGCGCTCAGGATGTTCCTGCCGCCGATCGCGCGAGGCGGCACGGTTTTTCCTTTGGGGTGTCGCTCAGCCCGAATTCTTTAGATCGACGCCCAAGACGTTCCATGGCATAGGGTGTCGCGAGATTCCACCTTCCGGAGCAGCCTCCTTACAATGTTTGCAGATACAACTCCCGTCCTAAGTTTCTGTATCGCGACGTTCAATCGACGCGAGATGGCAACCGCCTTGGTCCGTGATATTTTGGCGAGCGACCAACCGATCGAAGTTTGCATCCATGTAGACGGATCAACCGATGGAACTTTGGAGGAACTGCTTTCGATCAAGGATTCTCGTTTGACTGTCACTTCAGGCATGAATTCCGGAAGTGCGGGGTCGAGGCGGGTAGCCGTTGCCCGAGCTAGAGGCAAATTCATCGCAATCTACGATGACGACGATCAAATCATCGTGCAAAATATTCCAGCTATAATTAACCATTTGATGGGCTGCACAGACGATGGTCTGTGCGGGATTGTCGTACATTACATGGAAGCAGACGGGCGCCTCCATGGAAGCCAGTTTGTAAGAAGACGGACCAACTTCCTTCAAATGAGGTTCGACGACCACGTACAAGGCGATAAACGTGAGATCGTTCGCTCGGAAATTCTAAAGTCAGTGGTCGAGAAATACTATAGGGGCGCCCGGCGGGTACCCACTTCGCTCCTCTGGTACAGATTAGCTCTTAATTATGACGTTATGTGTGTCGATGAAGCGATTGGTGTTAAGTGCTACTTTCCAGGTGGCCTGACTTCGGTCATCAGCAATGTAAAAAGAGGTAGCCCTGCGCCAATGTTAAAACACAAAATAACGATCCTGCTAGGGTTTATTTTTGGTCGACATAGGTCTGTCACAGCTGCGGCACGGTCTCTGTTATCCAGTGTGTACTATTCCGTATTCATACTCCGGCAGGCCCTGACGGGAAGGCAATAGTGTGAGTATCTCTCACCCTCCCTCAGACTCGGGCCGAGGCTATTCAGTGTCACCTTGACCTCATAGGTGTACGGACTATCCTGATGCTGATACGCTGACACGGCAAAGATACGAAAACACCGCCACAATCGTTTTGGATTAGCTTCGGCATGACGGCCAGATCCCGGCAAGAATGTACGCCGTCATTTTTTGCGGCGCCTATGCTTCCATCTCGAACGCGTGCCAACCTCGCGTCCGCACTCCTGGAGAGCATCGATGTAGCGACGGACCACAACTCTCTCGTCAAACTGCTGCTCTACTTTCGACCGCCCCGCCGCTCCCATGGCCATCCTCTGGGCAGCGCCGAGATTAATAAACTTCATCAGTTGCTCTGCCAGGTGCGCTTGATCCTTAACTCTGCAGAGATACCCATTTACACCATCATCCACTACGTCCCGACATCCTACCCAATCCGTGGTGATTATAGGTCTGCTGAGCGCAGCGGCCTCGAGCAAACTCCGGGGTGTTCCCTCTCTGTAAAATGACGGGAGCACAACACAATCAGCGTTTTGAATGAATGGCCTAACGTCATCAGAGGATCCGAGGTATTCAACAATCCCCTCATCTTGCCACGCTGCCAACTCCAATTCCGTTATTGCGTTGCTGCCTTCTCCGATAAATCCCAGTATCTGAAACCGCGAAGCCGGTCGCAAGCTCTTCACAACCCGCGCTGCCTCGACAAATTCTAAAACCCCTTTCTCGCGCAGCAGCCTACCAACGAAAATGAATGTCAATCCCTCGGCTGAGCAGTCATTGGCCAGCCTTGCCGAGCCTCGAAAATGCGAAAGATCTATTCCGGAACCTGGAACAACCAGCGTCTTCGATGGCTCGACCAATCGCCTTTCCGAAAAGAGCTCGCGGTCCTGATCGTTTTGAAATATGATCTTAAACGCTCTGCGGAAGGATATTCGATAAAGTCCCTCTACTACAAACCTGAGCGACCTCTTACCTGAGAAGGCAGCACCAAGTCCAGGGACGTTGTTAATCACCGGGATAGACAACCAGCTAGCCGCCAAACTACCAAATATATTCGGCTTTATAGTAAAGCTTAATATGGCGTCCGGCCGCGTGGTCGAAAATATCTTGTAGTAATGACACATCAGCTTGATGTCTGCCAAGGGCGACGTTCCATGTTCCGCCATTTTTACCGGTATAAAATCACAACCAAGTTCGACGACCCGATCCTCATAACCATCGGCAACAGCAACTACCGTGACCCTATATCCAGCCGCGATCAGCGCACGAACTAACCCCGCACGGAAATTAACGATGTTCCAAGCCAAGTTGACAATAATGATCAGGTTTTGGCCTTTCATACGGCCCTCACCAGATCTATCTTAAACGCAAGGGACGCACCGCAGCCCTTCAGCGGCACCGAGCTCAAACTCGTTGCGCCCATGCATAAGCACGGCTGTCAGAAATCACTAGGCGTTTCACACTGTACAGCCCAGAGTTCTCAATTCTATCAACTGCCTTAACGACGCCAGGAAATAGCTTGCTGGTCACGTCGTCAAAAACGATCATATCGCCTTTCTTCTGGCGCGCCGAAACCAACTCAAACTCTTGCATGACGCTGCTTTCGATATGCTGGGCATCAAGAAACGCAAAATTAATGCGATCCAAGCCGACTTTGGGCAAGAGGTCCAAAGTGTCCCCCTGTAAAAACAGAATGTTTCGCGCCAAGTCCGCCCAGGGCTGTAGGATCTCAGCCCGAGATTTGGGCCCATCATGGTCGTCAATGCAATTCCAGATCTGCCGTTTCAGGTGAGGCAAGACGTCCAGCGTAACGATCCGGCCAGCAACCCCTTGGTCCGCCATCGCCTTGCTCATGCAAAGTGCCGAAAACCCCCGAGCTGTACCTGTCTCGAGCACCGTTGCGAAATCTAGGCCCGAATTACTGAGCATATTGCGCATCAAAGTGTAAAGCAACCTCCCGTGAGGATAGGCTAAATCGGATTTCTTTTTTACGATTTGCGTATGAAGCGCAAGCTCATCAAGCCACTTCCGATCAATCGTGTAACCCAGGTCCCTCTCGAGCCGATCAATCTCATAGTACTCCTGCTGTTGTGCTTGCTGGTGCCACCTAAGGTATTGCTCCCTAGTGGCATGTGGCGCAGTTCCGAAAGGGGCGTTGTTCCACCGTGAGTCAACCGCACTGTTCACTCTAGCACGAATTCCGAGTACAGCCTCTTGTATGTATGGCGCGAGCTTCATCCACAAATCCTTCCTGTTGCCCAGCTCTGGTGTCTAACCAGCAGCAAGGTCATTAGAGTTGATGCGCAGTATGCGAACAAGTATGACAATTCAAAAGCCAGCGAAATTCCAGAGCCGGTCAAACCCGCGCAAGACGCGATCATTACCGGGATCCCGGCCAAATATCCCAGGGCTATAACGAGCGGACGTCTGTTGTTTATGGCAATAGGGTCGACTGCCATTTTCTTAGTCCGGTTCAACACGATTGTTATTGACACTATAATGAACGAGAGAGGGCGAAACAGTTCGTTTGAGACGCTACTAAAATATCCAGTTTCATAAAAAGCCATAATTCCAGCAAGGGCGACAAAAGAGCACAAGGCGGCTAGCGCGGCTCCCCCCATTAACGTTCGCCGAAACTCTGAAGTATCTCCGGTTGAGGCATGTTTAAACGCGTTCGGGACTGTTACAAAAGACGACGCGTTTATAATAAACCCCACAACCCTCTGTGCTAAGTCAACGGAAAACGAAAATACCCCAAGATGCTGCGCAGTGCCAAACCACAATATTACATAGCGCATTCCTAGATACAAGCATTGTTCCGTTATAGTGCTCAACGTATAACTTCCTCCGACTCTTAGCGTCTCCCTGACAACAGATAATCTCGGCAGTAATGAGATCGACGGCCGGGAGAGCAAAAGAGAAATCCCTGCTGCGACTGCGTAGCTTGCTGAAAAGGCGATAAGAGCGATTGATGGTGTCGGATTTGGTCTGATAATCACCCAAGCCAGGAGGATGTAGGCTATAGACTGAGCGAGAGATGCTGTACCATAAAGCCAAAGAGAGAGGCGGGCGTGCAATATTTCCTGAACGGTTGTATAGAACCCAAACGCTACGAACGGCGCAATAAATGTCCACGGCACCAATCCTAAATATGCCGGCAGAGATACAACGACAGCCAGAACTAGGGAGACAAGTGCAGTCAGTGAAACAAGCGACGACTCGTATTCTTTGATCTTACCTTCAGCGGCAATCTTGGCATGCTGGGAGACTATGGCGAACGCGAATGGACCGAACGCCACGCTGGATACCAAGCCTGACGTGGCGACTATAGTACTATAGGCCCCATAGTCCGCGGCAGGCATCCATCTACCTATCAGCAAGAGCGTGATCAGGTTAATTACGCCGGGACCAGACCTTATCACAACAGCCTCGACAAGTCGAAGCATCGTTCTCCACACTTACCTCTCCAATTCTATGATGGGGTGAATTTCTTACCTAGTTTACGCTAACTCGGAACCGCTTCGCTAAGTTTCCCTCTCCGGAGTTTTCGCCTTCGACTACATATGAAAGATAAAGCTTCACGGAGCGCGTCGATATCGCCGCGCGATAGCCTTCCAACGTTTTCAGTGCGTCGTGGTCCTCCAGGAGAGCTTTTGCAAGTGATTCCTTGGAGGATTCCGCGACCACTACTCCGGCCAACGTGTCAAGATCTCCAGAGCAAGGGGTGGTTACGATTCGTTTCACCCCACATGCCATCATCTCAATCAAGACATTGGGAAAACCTTCGTGCGAAGAGGTCAACAGGCCGTAGCGTGCGCCCTTCATTACAGGAAACGGGTTCTGAAGCTGCCCAGCAAAGATCACCTGATCCGTGAGTTCTAGTGAGGCGGCGTACCCTTCAGCCTCGGCCTGGAGAGGACCAGATCCAATCATTACGAGCACCAATTTTCTCCCGGTCGTTCTCACGATCTCGTGCAGCGTATCGAGTGCTAAAAGCGGCCTCTTTACCTCAACCATCCTTCCACACCACACTATGTAGGGCGTGTTGGCAGTTCTTTCCTCAAAATCTGTGGCTATCGCCTGCTCGGCGAGCGAAGCAACTTCTACAGCGTCAATCGGATTCCCAAGCACGCTGACACGATCAAATGCACTGCGAGGCGTCACGTTCTCTAGCGCCGCCTTCATTTCCCCGGTCTGGGCGATAATCAAATCTTGACTACCGTAGACAGAGTAGAGAGTTCGATATGCCGCCAATCTAAGACCTCCGTAGCGTTTGGCGAAGATCGTGGATTCTCGCGTGACAAACCGTTTACAGCGAAGCCAACCAACCCGGTGGCAGGCCGCCAAAAACGCATTCATCCGTATGTGTGACGAAAACACCAAGTCGTAGCGGGATTTGCGGAGCCTCGCGAGCAACCCCCACTCGCTCCCAAAACGCCCCCCCCCAACACCATAGCTCACCCGCGCTGTTCCAACGCGCCCTCCAAAGAATGACGGCGTTGGTCCGGCCAAAACGGCAATCTCGACGTCCCAATTGTCCGTTAAGGACAGTTCTTTTGCCAGTAGCGAAACAACCCTCTCGGCGCCACCCGCTCGATCGATAGGAACAACGAACAGGGCCCTACGCATCACACAATTCTCTCTGGCGTCAAATCCAAGTATCCTAAACCGACCCTTGGCGCGCACCAGTGCCACCGCCGACGTTTCGCCTCAGAACATAAGCAAACGTTTCACCGGCATCTTTGCCGATCAGCGCAAATGAAACCAGCTGCCATCCCCTCCACAATATGTAAAATGGCACGAAAAAGCTAAAATAGGAACTAATCCAGAAGACGTTACGCTCCTCAACAATTAGACCGTTCTGCAATGCCAATTCTTCGATAAGACTGGGGACACATTTATCATAATAGGCTCTGAACCCATCGTGCCCTTCTCCTTTTTTTGGAAAGATTGCAAAGAGTATCCTCCTCTTTACCGACTCAGGGAGAATTAAATTAATTCTAGCAAAGAGGGCGTTTCGACACGGAGCAAAGATAAACACCCTACCTCCTGGCCTGACGACACTTGCAATACCCCTAATGGCCTTCCCGGTGTCGTACACATGTTCGAGTGTGGCCTGACAAACAACAGAGTCGGCATCCCCTCTCCCAGTGTATTGACACAAATCCGCGGCTATCGTTTCATCGTATATTCCGCTTGGAGCAGCGGCTAGTTCCTCAGCACTTATGTCGATACCCACAACTCTCAAATTCATCCGTATCTTATCTTCTAAACGGATGCATGGTTCAGAGCCGCCCCCAAGATCATAGACCAGCGAACCGTTTGAAAATGCTCCCGGCAAAATCTGGGAAAGGAAATGCTCGTTTCCGTCGCGCCGCAACGCAATAGGCAAGAACCCGTCTATCCATCGGCAGACCTTGATGTTGAAGTTTATGAACCGCCTAGCAATTCCCATTCGTCTCCCTCTTCAGGAAAGTATTGCGTGTCAACGAGACGCGTTCATTAAATGGAGTAGTATTCTCTATACCACGCGACAAACATTGCTACGCCATCCTTCACGCTAGTCGTTGGTTTGTAGCCAAGAATTCTAGATATCTCGGAGACATCGGCGAAAGTGTCCGGTACGTCACCAGGCTGCAACGGATGGAGTTCTGTAATCGCCCTAATTTGTAAGGCATCTTCCAACGCGCGAACATACTCAGACAAGGGCACAGGTGTGCTGTTTCCTATATTAAGAATCCGCCAGGGTGCACTACTGGTTGCAGGGTCCGGATCAGCTGAGTTCCAGTCCGGATTCGGTGCTGCGGGCTGGTCGCTTGCACGAACAACGCCCTCAGCAATGTCCTCGACGTAAGTGAAGTCGCGCGTATGGTTGCCATTGTTAAATAATTTGATGGGCTCCCCGGCCAGGATACTTTTGGTGAACAGGAAAAGCGCCATGTCCGGGCGGCCCCAGGGACCATAGACGGTGAAGAAGCGAAGGCCGGTGGTAGGCAAGCCGAACAGGTGGCTGTAGCTGTGCGCCATCAGTTCGTTCGCGCGCTTTGTCGCCGCATAGAACTGCAGCGGATGGTCGGCAGGGCGATGCTCGGAAAAGGGCATGTTGGTATTCGCCCCATAAACGCTTGAGGTACTTGCGTACGTCAGATGGGCGACACGACCGGCGCGACATGCCTCAAGGATGTTGGTGTAGGCGGTGATGTTGCTTTCCACGTAGGCATGTGGGTTTTCCAGGCTGTAGCGCACCCCAGCCTGGGCGGCGAGATGGATCACGCGATCAAATGAATGAGCAGTAAAGCAAGCATCCACCACACCCTTTTCAGCCAGATTGCCGCGGATGAAATGAAAGCCCGAATTGCTTCTGCGGTTGGCTTGATCCAGCAACCGCAGTCTCGCTTCTTTGATTTCGGGGTCGTAGTAGCTGTTGACGTTGTCTATTCCGACCACCTCATCACCGCGCTCCAGCAAACGCTTCGATACGTGATAGCCGATAAACCCAGCGGCGCCGGTTACTAAAATTTTCATCAGAAACGTCCATCCGTAATTTCCTTGGGAAACAGGCCCTTGATGTCGTAAATGACACCTGGGCTCTTGCGAAGGGCCTGTAGACCGGCAGCCCCCAGCGCATGAAATTGCCTGTGCCCCACCGCCACTATCACACCGTCATAGGCCCAAGCGGGACTGTCTTTCATACTAAGCACGCCGAGTTCTCGAGCACATTCCTGCGGATCGACCCAGGGGTCCCAGAGGTCAACTTGGGCATTATATTCCTTTAATTGTGTGACTAGGTCGGCCACCTTGGAATTTCGCAAATCCGGGCAATTTTCCTTGAAGGCTGCGCCCATCACAAGAACTCGGCTGCCAACGACGGATATTCCTTTGCGCATCATCAGGCGGGCTGTCTGGTCCGCTGCATGTTTTCCCATGCCGTCGTTGATTCGACGCCCTGCGAGTATGACTTCCGGATGGTAACCGAGTTCTTGAGCCTTGTGGGTGAGATAGTAGGGATCTACGCCGATGCAGTGACCGCCAACAAGGCCCGGGGTGAACCTTAAGAAGTTCCACTTGGTGGCAGCGGCATCCAACACCTCCAAGGTATCAATTCCGAGCTTGCCGAAAATCAACGAAAGCTCATTCATCAACGCAATATTCAAGTCGCGCTGCGTATTCTCGATCACTTTGGCAGCTTCAGCCACCGCAATGCGACTTACAAGATGCGTTCCTGCTGGCACGATTGAGGCGTACAACTCATCAATGGCCTTTCCTGCTTCAGGAGTGGACCCACTTGTCACCTTGACAATGGTTTGCAGCCGGTGCTCTCGGTCGCCTGGATTAATACGTTCAGGGCTGTAGCCCATGAAGAAGTCTCGGTTGAAACGGAGACCTGATGCCTGTTCGATTAATGGGGCGCAAACCTCTTCCGTGCAGCCCGGATACACGGTCGATTCAAAAATGACAACTGCTCCAGGCGATAGCGCCTCTCCAACGGTCTTTGAAGCCAAAATCAACGGCTTCAAGTCGGGCCTGTTGGCCTTATCAATCGGCGTAGGGACAGTGACAATGAATATGCCACAGCTCTTAAGATCGGCCACAGAAGTTGTGAAGGTTAAACCGGAGGCAAGTCTAATCTCCTCCTTATCTGCCTCCAATGTGGCGTCCTCGCCTCTCTTCAACGAAAGAACTCTATGTTCGTTGATGTCAAATCCGACCACCTCGCGGATCCTCCCGAATGCGACGGCGAGTGGCAATCCGACGTAGCCCAACCCTATAATAGCTATTTTCTTGGAATCTAGATTCAACGGAAACACTCTTTCTTGGGACATCTTTTCCACATTTGGTTTAATGTTAGAACACCCTCGCTCATCGCGCACCAAATCCTGTCAGCATGGTTCGGATGGTACGAAACACAATCAGCACGTCGAGCCAAGGGGAGAAATTCTTAATGTAGTAGAAGTCGTAATGCAGCTTCTCCAGAACATCGTCCACGGCCGCTACGTGGCCTTGGTTGACTTGCGCCCATCCGGTAATGCCCGGCCGCACGATGTGGCGATATCGATAGAATGGCAGCTCCGCCTCATACCATTTAGAGAGTACGAGTGCTTCTGGCCGCGGTCCGATCCAGCTCATCTCGCCCCGCAGGATGTTGAAGGCCTGCGGCAACTCGTCGATCCTGGATTTTCTCAAGAACTGCCCGAAACGGGTAATGCGTGTGTCGCCGGCCTTCGTGATGGCCGCTTCCTTCTCGTCGACAGCCGTGTCGCTGAGCTTCATCGTTCGAAACTTGTAAACCTCGTACGGACGCCCTCCGTAGCCCATTCGCTTCTGTCGAAATAGCGCCGGTCCAGGCGAATCGATCTTTACCGCGATCGCCACGACCATCAGCAATGGCGAGAAAACAACAAGCACAAACAACGCAGAAACCCAGTCTATCGTCTGCTTTATTTTCAAGTAGGCCTGGTTTGGATTCAAGGAACCTAGAGTGTTTTCAGAAAGATGCTCGATTTCCACCCTGCCTGTGAGCGACTCGCTTATTTGCTTGACATGATAGACCGGCGTACCCGAGAGCGCGCTGTCGGCAATATACCGCTCCCACTCATCTGAAAGGTCGGCTCTAAGATCGGCCACCACACCGGTCGCATACTCGACGGCCGTATCGGGCGAGTGAATCCTGTGCCAGCTAACTCCCGGTATGCTCTCCAGCCTGGTGACGTCTCCGCCCGGGATTATGGCCAGCGTGTGTGCATCGAGCCGCCGGGTGGCCAAGCTCAAACCAAAATACCACAATGTCGATTGAATAAAGCTCGCCGCTGCCTGGAACCGGCTGTAGTCGAACCTAAAGAAGAAGATGGTCGCGAACACCAGGCCATAGGTCAGGGCGAAGGTCGGCAGGATGTAGCCAGCCGCTGCAACACCCGGGAAATTGCCGATACGCTTATAGAAGAAATAACCTGCCGTGTGAGCGGTAAATGCCGCAAAGATCGTAACCTGTAGGTTCGGTGACCGGATCACCTCGTGATCGACAGATAGGCGGATCAGCGCCGGCAGCAGTATCGCGAATGTCAATCCGCCAAGCAGCTGAAAGCGCATCCGGAGCAGCAGATGCCGTCTCTTGGGCAAATGGATGGTGGTGGCGATCAATTTGAATCCCGCGAATCAGGCGCCATGAAAAACCTGGACATTCACTTGACCAGATACCGCTCTCGGCCAACGCTGGAGTAGGAAATGCCTTCCTTCACAACGTCCTCCTCGCGGTAAACGTTTCGAAGGTCGACCATCACCGGGGTCGCCATGAGTGCTCGGAGCCGCTTCAGGTCAAGTGACCGAAACGCGTTCCATTCGGTGACGATGACGATCGCATGCGCGCCGTCGGCCACCGCGTAAGCGCTTTCCCCAAAATCAATTCCCTCGATCATCTTTCGAGCCTGGTCCATACCGACCGGATCATAGGCCCTGATCGAAGCGCCCGCGTCCTTGAGCGCCTGAATGATCGCCAATGACGGGGCATCGCGCATATCGTCGGTGTTTGGCTTGAACGTAAGGCCCAGGATACCGATTGTCTTGGCGCGAACCGAGCCTCCGCAGGCCTCGATCACCTTGCGCGCCATTGCCCGCTTGCGCTGGTCGTTTATCGAGACCGTCGTTTCAATCAGCCGCACCGGGCTTGCCGCGTCCTGCGCGGTCTTGACCAGTGCCAGCGTATCTTTTGGGAAACAGGAGCCGCCATAACCCGGCCCGGCGTGAAGAAACTTTGCCCCGATGCGATTGTCCATGCCGATGCCGCGCGCGACGTCTTGCACATCGGCTCCCAGCCGCTCGCAGAGATCGGCAATTTCGTTGATGAAGGTGATCTTCATCGCCAGAAAGGCGTTGCCGGCATATTTGGTAAGTTCCGCCGTGCGCCGGCTCGTATAGAATATCGGCGCCGCATTCAGCGAGAGCGGGCGGTAGACCTCGCCCATGATCGCCTTGGCCCTTTCGGCGTCGGTTCCAACAATGATGCGGTCGGGCCGCTTGAAATCCTCGATCGCCGATCCTTCGCGAAGAAATTCGGGATTGGACACCACAGTAAAGTCTGCGTCGGAATTTTGCTCCCGGATAATTCGTTCCACTTCATCGCCAGTACCGACAGGGACGGTGGATTTCGTCACCACGACGGTAAATCCCTTGATCGCGCGGCCCACTTCTGCCGCCGCGTCATATACGAAGGAGAGATCGGCAAAACCGTCGCCACGTCGTGACGGCGTGCCCACGGCGATGAAGACTACATCAGATTGAGAAACCGCATCCGCCAGATTGTCGTCGAAACGCAAGCGGCCTTGCGCCACGTTCGTCGTTACCAATTCGTCGAGCCCTGGCTCGTAGATCGGGATTTTGCCGAGCTTTAGCATCGCAAGCTTTTCCGCATCGCGATCGACGCAGCAGACCTGATGGCCAAAGTCGGCGAAGCAGGCGCCCGAGACGAGTCCCACATAGCCGGCTCCAATCATTGTTATTCGCATATCGCATACTCCCAATCAGCGCCGATGTGATCTCGCCAGACAGCGCCTGGTCCCACCAAAGAACGGCTACCGCACTCCCGGGTGAAAACCCGAGAGCCGATCCTACAATTTACATCGCCTCGCGGCACCTCGGTGCTTGCGATTAAGCGATGGCTACGAGATCCCTGGCATCAAGGTCGACAGGGATCTCGCCATTTATGATGGCAACCAGAACCCGAGCCCTTCCGGCTGGATCGAGCCGGTCAAGGCGACCGATCATTTCCGCGAACGGGCCGGAAAGGATCCGAACCGAAGCACCGGCTGCGAGGCCGCCGCTGAAATCGAGCAAGCCATGCCTGCCGGTCAACGCAATGAAGCGCTCTACCAGACCGGAGGGGACAGGCAAAGGCCGGTCCCCTTGCATGACGAGGGAACGCACACCGAAGGTTCCGTTGATCGAGCGCCAACGCTGCAACGCGACGTCAAGGGCGATGAACATATAACCGGGAAAATAAGCCGCAACTCGTGTTTCGAGCCGCCGGGCATGACGCACGGTTTTCTCGCAGCGCGGCACAAAGGGCTGGAATCCCTGGATCCGGAGATGCCGCTCGGCGACGTGCTCCTTTCCAGGAAAGACGCTGGCGGCGTACCAGCGCGTTGCCGGCGCGGCGGTCGGCTCAGGCGACAGGGCTGTTACCCTGCTCGTTGTTTTTTCCGCGCTACTCACGTGTCTTTCCTTCGGCGGTCGGCGGCATGATCTTAGGTCAACGGTTACGACAGTGTGTGGATACCAACAAGCAACCAAGCCACTAGAGTCAAAGCGGTTGGGTTAAGAATTTCCTACACATTGTCCAGAAATTTAGCTGTGCCTAAATAATCACCGAGCCGCTTTCTTTTTCATCTGGCGGAGATGCTATGTCGAGCAATTTCCATACGTAGATGCTTGGTTACGCTGGTCGTGCCGAATCGACCGTTGGTTCTGGTCCTTAGTCCCTCGACTTGAAGCTAGTGTGACGGGCTCGCCGAGTCATGGGGTTTCACGACCGCTTCAACAGCGACCAGACTGCCGGCACCAGGCTCGCGGCCAGCGCAACCTTGATCAGATCACCGACGATGAAGGGCACCACCCCGAACTGCCAGGACTTTTGCGGGCCGATCAACAGCGACAGCCAGGCAAAGCCCATTGCCATCATGACGATCTCGGCCACCAGCATGGCATTGAAGAGCTTGATAGGATGGCGATCCCAGCCGCGGTCGGCAGCCCAGCCGACGATCGCCGCCATGACGACGAAGCCGGCTAGATAACCGCCGGTCGAACCGAGCATGTAAGCGATACCGATGCCCTTTTCGGGCGTGCTCTGGAAGACCGGAAGGCCCAACGCGCCCTCTGCCATGTAGAGAAGCAGCGTGGCGACGCCAAGGCGCATACCGAAGGAGGCAGCGATCAGGAAGACGGCGAGAGTCTGCATCGAGATGTCCACCGGGCCGAGCATGACCTTGGTCTTGGCAGACAAGATCAGCAGCAGCGTTCCGGCGATCCCCAGCAAAAGCTGTCCTGCCAGCCGGGCCGTGCCCTTTTCAGGCAAAGCGAGAGAAATGAGCGGACGCATCGTCGTTGCAGTTGCCATGGTCTTCCCCGTTCCGGATTGCCGCCGAACGCGGCCTTGCGTTTTCCTATATTGGCTTCCGTGCTATGCGGCAATCGGTTTTGCCCTCGCCCCAAAAAAGGTCGCGACGTTCGCATGGAGCTGAAATTCGATACATGCTTCGATCCGGCCTACGGCCAGGGCGTAGCCGTTGCGCCTGGTATTCAACGCGTCACCGCCAGGAACCCAAGCCCATTCACCTTTCACGGAACCAACAGCTATGTAGTCGGGCGCGAGACGCTGGCGGTGATCGATCCCGGACCGGATGACGAGGCACATCTTCGAACACTGCTCGAAGCAATCGGGACCAGGCCGGTCAGCCATATCTTCGTCAGCCACACGCATCGCGACCATTCGCCGCTGGCGGCGCGGCTGAAGCAGCATACGGGTGCGGTGGTTCTGGCGGAGGGCCGGCATCGCCCGGCGCGGCCGTTGCGCCCCGGCGAGGTCAATTCGCTTGATGCCAGCGCCGACACCGGCTTTGTTCCTGATATTGCGGTGCCGGACGATATGGTAATCGACGGCGACGGTTGGGCGATCCGGACGGTGCTGACGCCCGGCCATACCGCCAATCACGCGGCCTTCGCGCTGGAGGGAACCGGCATCCTTTTCTCAGCCGATCACGTCATGGCGTGGGCAACCACGATCGTCGCGCCGCCGGATGGCGCGATGGCCGACTACATGACATCGCTCGAGCGGCTGATCGAACGCGATGACCGGCTGCTGCTGCCCGGTCATGGCGGGCCGGTGACCGAGCCGCGCAGCTTCATGGGCGGATTGAAAACGCATCGCAAAATGCGCGAACGCGCAATTCTGGAGCGGATCAACAGCGGCGACCGGACAGTCAAGGACATGGTGGAGGCGATCTATCGAGACACCGACCCGCGCCTGCATGGCGCGGCCGGCCTGTCGGTGCTTGCCCATCTGGAAGACCTGGTGGCGCGCGGCCTGGTCCACACCAATGGCGCGCCGGCTATCGACGGCATCTATTCGCCGGCAACGTAGCGCACTTCGGATATCATTCCGCCGGCGCCACACCCACCTGGCCGGCGACTTCCTGGTCGAGTTCGGCGAGGAAATCGGTGATGCGCGCTGCATTGTCGCCAAGGTCGTGGCGACCGTAACGCGAGGCCGAGCGCATATCGACGATGACCGCATCGCCGTCGTCGCTCACGCGGATGGCGACATCGGCGGGAAGGCCAAGCAGGAAGCTCTTGGCCAGCGCATCGACCGTCACGTCGCTTTGCCCTGCTGCGTCTGGAAACGGCGCCGTGAGCTGCCAGCCGCGCCGATCCAGCACGGTTTTGACCGCCTCCAGAACGCGATCGAGAGGCAAGGTGTAGCTGCGTCCGGTAACAAGCGGATAAGCCTCGATTTGCAGGCGCTGCTCGCCGGGCGTCGGCGGCAAAAGCTCGTTCGTGTCCTTTGTCCGGGTAGAAATATCGAGCGCCGGCGGGTCGTCGAAATCCGTCGAGATGTCGCGCAGCGGCGGATAGGTCGCCGCCCAATAGGCCGCGACAGCGTAAGGGATGAGCACCAGAAGCGCCAGCAAGGCGCCGGCGGTCAGGTCTTGGCCGCCACGATCACCGAAGTTCCAGAATCGCGCGAAGGCAAACCCGGCAAACAAAAGCGCAAACGCGGCCAGCAAGGCGACAATGCCAAGCACCCATAGGAAAGCTTGGGTCTCAACGAGGTCATAGCGATGGCCGATGAGAGCGGTCAGCAGCAGGACTGCCGAAAACGCGCCGGCGCGCCGCGACCAACCGGCAGCCCTCGACGTTTGTCGCTCGGGAATTCCCGTCATTGTTTTCCGCGCTGCCCCAACCCGAATCAAGGCATAGTGCCTTTCAGCGGCGGCTTGAAGGCGCAAAGACGCCGCATCTCCGGTCAATCCGTCGGCAGGTGATAGTCCCGGAACTGCTGGCGCAAGGTAATCTTCTGGATCTTGCCGGCAGCGGTGTGTGGGATTTCGCCGACAAAAGCGACGTCGTCCGGCATCCACCACTTCGCCACCTTGCCGTCCATGAAAGCGAGAATATCCGTCTTGGTCGGCTCCCTGCCCGGCTTGCGCACGACCACCAGTAAAGGCCGCTCGCCCCATTTCGAATGCGGAATGCCGATGGCGGCGGCCTCCGCCACATCGGGATGGCCGACCGCGAGGTTCTCGAGCTCGATGGTCGAGATCCATTCGCCGCCCGACTTGATCACGTCCTTGGCGCGGTCGGTGATCTGCATGTAGCCGCCGGGATCGATGTGCGCGACGTCACCGGTATCGAACCAGCCGTCTTCATCGAACTGTTCGGCTCCGATGCCGCCATAATAGGCGCGCGCGACAGCCGGCCCGCGGACCTTGAGCCGGCCGAAGGTCTTGCCGTCCCATGGCAGTTCGTTGCCGGCGTCGTCCGTCACCTTCATTTCGATGCCGAACGGTGTAAAGCCCTGTTTCTGCTGGACGCCCAGGCGGGCCTCGCCCTCCAGCCCGGCGTAGTCCGGCTTCAGGGTGCACAGCGTGCCGAGCGGCGACATCTCGGTCATGCCCCAGGCGTGGACGACCTGGACATCGTAATTGTCCTGGAACTTCGTCGTGATCGCGCGTGGACAGGACGAGCCGCCGATGACGACTTTCTGCAGATAGGGTAGTTTCTTGCCGGTCTCTTCCAGATGCTGGAGGAGCATCATCCACACCGTCGGCACCGCGGCGCTGAAGGTCACCTTCTCGGTGTCGAGCAGCTCGTAGAGCGAAGCGCCATCCATCTTGCAACCGGGCATGACCAGCTTGGCGCCGACCATCGGCGCGCTCTGGCCAAGGCCCCAGGCATTGGCGTGAAACATCGGCACGACCGGCAGTATGGTGTCGCGCGACGACATGCCCATGGCGTCGGGCATCGCGGCGATCATGGCGTGCAGCACGTTCGAACGATGGCTGTAGAGGACGCCTTTCGGATCGCCCGTCGTGCCCGAGGTGTAGCACATGCCGGCGGCGGTGTTTTCGTCGAATGTCTTCCAGGCGAAGTTGCCGGCGGCTTCAGCAAGCCATTCTTCGTAGGCAACCACATTCGGCAGCGCAGTCTCCGGCAAATGCGCATTGTCGGTCAGCACGATAACCTGTTTCAGCGACTTGACCGCGCCGGCGATCTTTTCAAGCAGCGACAGGAAGGTCAGATCGACGAAGATCGCCTTATCCCCGGCATTGTTCATGATCCAGGTGATCTGCTCGGGAAAGAGCCGCGGGTTGAGCGTGTGATAGATGGCGCCGACACCCATGATGCCGTACCAGGCCTCGATGTGGCGCGAAGTGTTCCAGGCCAGGGTCGCAATGCGGTCGCCAAGCCCGAAACCGTCACGCTCGAGCCGCTCGGCAACCTTCAGGGCACGATCGTGGATTTCGGCATATGTGCTGCGCACGATCGGCCCCTCGATCGAACGCGACACGATCTCGCGGCTGCCGTGCTGCCGCTCGGCGTTGTCGATCAGTTTGTGGCAAAGCAGCGGCCATTCCTGCATCAGCCCGAGCATCTTGTTCCTCCCGTTATTTTTTTGCGCCATTGTGGGACGAACCGGCCGATTGTCCAGCCAGAACCGGGCTGAAGCGGTGCATGGAGCCAAATGAGGCGAAATTCGCCACAATCCGGCCATGCTCGGCGTTAACGTTGATTAACAGGCGGGGCGCGATTGGCGAATGAAAGAGGTTCGCATGGACGCGCAGCTCGACGACAAAGCCCTCGAAAATACGCTTGCCGAAAGTCTGGCCGATCTGGTGGCGGCCGATGTCGCGCAGGCCGATCTGGTGCCCGACGCCAAAGCCGTTTCCGAAGATGAATTCGTCGAGGTCGTCGGTGGCGCCCTCGAGGCGGTCGGCGGCACGCTCTTGTTCAAGATGTGCGTCGAGAACCAGGGCGAAAGTCAGCACGTCGCTGCCGCCTCCGTCGGCGATGGCGGCAATCGCCAGTTCCTGCTGCTCACCTTGCCGACCAGCGGTGGTGCGCTGAAGGTCGAGACCACCTCGAAAAGCAGCAATCCGGTGGCCGGCATTGCCGCCGCCTATGCCGGGCTGATGGACGCATTCCAGGCCGCCGCCTGATTTTAGGCCGGATACCGGAGGAAAGCGCAAGACTGCCACCCGCGGGCGACGCCCGCCGGTGGCTGCCAGGTCTTGCGCAATGCGCTTGCCAGGCACATCTTGGCGTTGATGCAAGGAGATCCGATATGGACCAGATCGCAAACCCGTCACCAGGCTCTCAGCGGAATCCGGGCAAGGTCATTACCGTCGAACCTTACAAGGGCACCGTGACGGTGCGCGCCGGCGATGTCGTCATCGCTTCGTCCAGCAAGGTCAAGGTGCTGACCGAAGCGCCCTACCCTCCCGTTTTCTATATTCCGTTCGGCGACATCGACTTCAAACAACTTGGCAAGACCGAACACTCGACCCATTGCCCCTATAAGGGCGATGCCAGCTATTGGAGCGTGCTGCCCGCCGGCGATGCAGGCAAGGATGCGATGTGGGCCTATGAGCGGCCGTTCGACGAGATGGCCGATATCCGCGACCACGGCGCATTCTATCCGAACAAGGTGACCATCGAGGCCACGCCCGACTGATCAGTCGGTAGTGCCTTGGTCGCCGACGCCGTCGGCATCGTCGAGACGCACGAAGGTGAGGCCCTTGGCCTTCAGCGCCAGAAGTCCCTGCACCACGCCTTCGCCGGCCGCATGGGTCGGCTGGTTGATGTGAGCGATGATGACGTCGCCGTCCTTTGCCGCGGCAATGCGCCGGGCGGTCTGTTTTGCGCCGAACAATGAGCCGCCATCACCGTTGATTGAGAATCCGGCGATCTTGAAACCAAGCTTGCGTATCATCGCGATTGTCGACGGGCTGTATTCGGCGGTTGCGCCGCGAAACCATTTCGGCGCCGGTTCGCCGGTCACGGCAAGAGCGGCAGCACCCGATTCGACCTCGGCCAGCACGGCTTCCGGGCTGCCGGCACTGCGAATGCCGTAGATCTTTTGCGGCGTGTCGACGGCCGGGACATGGCGGCCGCCATGGTTTTCCAATTCAAACAGTTCGGGATGCGCCCGCATGATCTCGACAGCGGCGGCGTTGTGCTTGAGCCAGATGCCGGTGACGAAAATGGTGGCAGGAATCTTGTTTTCCAACAGCGCCAAAAGAATCCGTGTGTCGGTCCTTCCGCCGCACGCATCGAGCGTCAGCGCGACGCGGCCGCTGCCCGCCTCGGCCTTGATGTGCAGCGTCGGTGCGACGAGCAACTGGGCGTTGCCAGGAGAAACAGCCCACAGCGATATCGCAATGGCGCAAAAATACTTTTGGAACGGGCGCATCGATTATTTCCAGGTCGGCCGGATCAAAATTGAAGCGGCGACCCCAAGGCCGCCATCAAGGCGGAAATCGGGACGATGCCCCTGCAAAAGCGTCGGCAGCGGCAATTTGACCGCCGGCCCGGCCTTTGGCAAGCGCGAGGTCACAATGCGTGCTCCACGTCCTTAACCTTACGTGAAAGGATCGCGCGCACCGCGTCGACCACCGCTTTGACCTCAAGTCGCCAGACGCAGCAAGCCTTGCTCGGATCGGGACGGCGGCACAGGTCCCTGGCTATGCACTCGCAAGGCATGGAGGGCCGCGGCGTAACGCTGGCCACGCCGACAGGGCCCCAGACGGCCGGTTCGGTCAGACCGAACAGGCCGACAACCGGCGTTCCGGCGGCGGCGGCCATGTGCATCGGGCCACTCTCGTTTCCCAGAAACAGGCGTGCCTGGCCGAGGACCGCCAGCAGCGTTGCCAGCGACAGCGCCCCGACCACGTTGACGACCGGCGAAGCGGCCTTGGCGACGATGCGCTCGGCAGATGCCCGTTCATCGGAGCCGCCGACAAGCAGGAAGTCCAACCCGGTCTGCCGTGAGATCTCGTCGATCGCCAGCGCAAAACGTTCCGGCTGCCATTGGCGCCCCCGGAAGCTCGCTCCCGTATGAACGGCTATGAAGGCGTTACGCCGAAGATGATGCCGGTCAAGAAGCGCCAATGCCTTGGCGGTCTCCAGCGGCAGCGGCTCAATCTTTGGGACCGGCGCACGCAACTCCACGCCGAGCGCCTCAAGTGGCGAAAGATAGCGGTATAGATAATGCTGGCCACCAAAGCCAAAAGGCTTGGCCAGGACGTTGGCGGGCTGGCGTTCCAGCCAGCGCAACGGTTTTTCGGGAGGATCATATCCGACGCGGGTCTTGGCGTTGACGAGCCTGACGATGATGCGTGAGGTTTTGGAATCGGCCAGGTCGATGGTCAGGTCAAACCGGAACCGGCGCAGAGCGCGCACCATCGCGTAAAGCTCGCGACCACGCTGCACAGGGGTGCCACGCATCCGTACGCGTCGGAACGCCACCACGTCCGAGGCGATGCCATGAGCCAACAGGAAACTGGCAAAGTTCGCCTCGCAAAGGAACACGATCCTGGCCTTGGGATATTGGAGGCGCAGGTTTCTGGCGAGCGCGGAAGCGAGGACAAGATCGCCGATGAATTTCGTCTGGAGGATGAGAATCGAGCGGACGTGCGTGGGCGGGTTCTGCAACACGTGTTTCTGGCACCGGGGCGGGTTCGGGGGCCGGAAACTGGGCAGAAACCGATGTCGGGATTTGGAGCCGACACACGCACGTTCGCGTGAATTCGGTTACAAATCGGTAAGGTCAGATGCCGGCGGACTGAAACTCTTATCTGCGGCCGTTCTTTGTGGCCTGCAGCACCGCTTGCGCGGGGGATCTATCGGTTCAAGATCGACCAGATTAAGTCGAGGCGGAACCAGGTTACAGTGCGTGTTCCATCCCCTTGATCGTGCTTGAAAGAGTTCACGCAGTGCCCCAACAAACTGTCTGACCTGTTCGCGCCCAACCAGCGGCACCGTTCTTTGGCGATACGGTTAAATATCGCTCGCGCGTGGCTTCACGACAGGCCTTGCTTGCTAGAACTCTGACTCCCACCCAAACACTGACCAAGGTCAGAGCGAGGTGGATTCACCGTCTGCTGTCCTGCGGCTTCTGATGCAGGTCCTGGCTCTTCGACCACCAGACAAAATACAGCGAGCCCATCTTCATCACAGGCACGCGGCGGTCGCGTTCCCGCGCTCGCAACTCACGATAGGTCTTCATCTTCAGAGTGCCGCCAGGCAACCTGATACGCACTGCCATCGGTCCGCCTCCCGTTGTGCCACGCAGCAATTTTCGTGCAATGCGGTAAGTAGAGACCTTCCGTTACGGGAGAGTCAACAGCAGCGTCATCAACTTATTTTGCGAGCTCGCCTGTGGAGGTCGGGGCGGGCTTTCCCAGGCGCATGGCAAGCCGAAAAAATTGGGGCGTCACCCTGGCGACTGGTCGCCAACCAGGCGCTGGCGGTTCGACCACCAGGTGAAATAAAGCCGGCCGAGCTTGACGACGGGAATGCGGCGGTCGCGCAATTCGCGGTACACTTTCATCTTCAGCGTGCCGCCTGGCATTCTGATACGCACTGCCATCGCTTCCGCCGCCCCAAATTGTGCAATGCAGCATCAAAGACCTTCCGTCGCGGAAGAGTCAACGCCCGCCCGCCGACTTTTTCTGGGATTTGTCGAGCGGTCTCGGAAGTTTTGGCACGCACGGCGGTTCCTGATCCTGCACGGAAACGTCACGCCCAGCCGGGATCGTTGGGTGCGGGGGCTATTTCCTGGGCGAGGACTTGTTGGGCGAGGATGGGCGATCGGACATCCCGCTCGGCCACCAGATGACGAAGTAATTGCCGACCTGCCAAACCGGCACCTCGCGCTTCTGCTCGCGCCGCCGCAGCTCGTCCCTTTTCTTGATCTTCAAAGTCCCGCCTGGAAGCCTGATTCTTATCGTCACATGTCCTCCCGCACCCCTCCAGGTACGACGATAGGCGTAACAGTTTCATCCCGGCTAAGCAATTTCATCCAGGTCGAGCAATTTCGGGCGCGATAGACTCGGGAACCGGGACGTGAGCGAAATCGCCGGAATCGGCTTCATTTGAAGAAATCCGCAATGCCGTCGATGGCCAGCACCGCATAGACGATCGGTCCGGCGATGAACGCACAATAGAGACAGAGGATCGCCGCCAGCACCAGTAGCAGCGGCTTGTCGCGGCCGACGGCGCGGAGCTCGGACTTCACCGTCCAGCGCGCCGCGGCGGTTTGTTCATCATCAGACATGTGCACCATCCCGTCGCCATTTCACACGGCGGATCGAAAACATCAACCTTCCTTGCCACGCGGAGGAATCGTCGGCGGGATCGATTCACGCTCTGGCTTTCGCAGCCTGCACTGCCGCTTGCGCGGCGGCCAGCCTGGCGATCGGCACCCGGTAGGGCGAGCACGAGACGTAGTCGAGGCCGACCTTCTCGCAGAAATGGATTGAGGCTGGGTCGCCGCCATGTTCGCCGCAAATGCCGAGCTTGATGTCGGGCCGCGTCGCCCTGCCCTTGTCGGCCGCCATCCGCACCAGCTCGCCGACACCCTCTATATCGAGCGACACGAATGGATCCTGCTCGATGATGCCTTTTTGCCGGTAGGTCTCAAGGAACGAGGCCGCGTCGTCGCGCGAGATACCGAACGTGGTCTGGGTCAGGTCGTTGGTGCCGAAGGAGAAGAATTCGGCCGCCTCCGCGATAACGTGGGCGCGGATTGCGGCGCGCGGTAGTTCGATCATCGTGCCGGTCAGATAAGCGATTCTGACACCGGTCTCCTCCATCACGCTTTTGGCGACGGCGTCGATGCGTGCCTTGACGAAGTCGAGCTCCTTCACCAGCCCGACCAGCGGCACCATGATCTCCGGCACCACCAGCGCGCCGGCCTTCCTGCCGGCCTCGACGGCCGCCTCGAAAATGGCTCGTGCCTGCATCTCGGCGATTTCGGGATACGAGACGGCAAGCCGGCAGCCGCGATGGCCGAGCATCGGATTAAACTCGTGCAACGCTTCGGTGCGCCGCCGGAGCTTGTCCGGCGACACCTTCATGGCGGCGGCGACCTCGGCCACCTCCTCCTCGGTCTTGGGCAGGAATTCGTGCAGCGGCGGATCGAGCAGGCGGATCGTCACCGGCAGCCCGGCCATGATCTCGAACAGTTCGAGGAAATCGGCGCGCTGCATCGGCAACAGCTTGGCCAGCGCCGTTCGCCGCTCCTTTTCCGTATCGGCCAGGATCATCTCGCGCATGGCAACGATGCGGTCGCCGTCGAAGAACATGTGCTCGGTGCGGCAAAGGCCGATGCCTTCGGCGCCGAAGGAGCGCGCCATGCGCGCATCCAGCGGCGTCTCGGCATTGGTGCGCACCTTCATGCGGCGCGCCCCGTCGGCCCATTCCATGATGGCGGCGAAATCACCCGAGAGTTCCGGCTGCAGCATGGGTACAGCGCCCTTCAGTACCTGGCCGTTGCCGCCGTCGATGGTGATGATCTCGCCCTTGCGGAAGGTCGCTCCCATCGCCATCAGCGTGCCGGCCTTGTAGTCGACGCGCAGCGAGCCTGCGCCCGAAACGCAGGGCTTGCCCATGCCGCGCGCAACAACGGCGGCGTGGCTGGTCATGCCGCCGCGCGTCGTCAGGATGCCTTCGGCCGCATGCATACCATGGATGTCTTCGGGGCTGGTCTCGATGCGCACCAGGATCGCCTTTCGGCCTTGTGTCTTGGCCTCCTCGGCGTCGTTGGAGGAAAACACGATCTCGCCGGTGGCAGCGCCCGGCGAGGCCGGTAGGCCAACGCCGATGATGTCGCGCGCCGCCTTCGGATCGATCGTCGGATGCAGCAACTGGTCGAGCGAGGCCGGATCAATGCGGGCGACGGCCTCCTCCTTCGAAATCAGGCCATCCCTGGCCATGTCGACGGCAATCTTCAGCGCCGCCTTGGCGGTGCGCTTGCCGGACCTGGTCTGCAGCATCCACAATTTGCCGCGCTCGATCGTGAATTCGAGATCCTGCATGTCGCGGTAGTGCTTTTCCAGGCGGTCGGAGATGCTGACGAAAGCCTGGAAGGCATCCGGCATCAGCTTCTGTAGCGACGGCTTGTCGGAACCGGCGGCAATGCGCGCTGCCTCGGTGATGTTCTGCGGTGTACGGATGCCGGCAACGACATCCTCGCCCTGGGCATTGACCAGGAACTCGCCATAGAGCTGCTTTTCGCCGGTCGACGGGTTGCGGGTGAAGGCAACGCCGGTGGCCGACGTGTCGCCCATATTGCCGAAGACCATGGCCTGGACATTGACTGCCGTGCCCCAGCTTTCGGGAATGTCGTGCAGGCGCCGATAGGTGATGGCGCGGTTGTTCATCCAACTGGAAAACACCGCGCCGATGGCGCCCCACAGCTGCTCGTTCGCATCCTGCGGAAACGGCTTTCCGAGCTCCTCCTCGACCTTGGCCTTGTAGAGCGCGATTACGCCTTGCCATTCGATTGCTGTTAGCTCGGTGTCGAGCTCATGGCCGAGGCCGCCCTTCTGGTCTTCGAGGATCTCCTCGAACACCTCATGGTCGAGGCCCATAACCACGTCGGAATACATCTGGATGAAACGGCGATAGCTGTCATAGGCAAAGCGCGGATCGCCTGAATCGGCGGCCAAGGCTTCGACCGTCTCGTCGTTGAGGCCGAGATTGAGCACGGTGTCCATCATGCCGGGCATGGAAGCGCGGGCACCGGAGCGCACCGACACCAAAAGCAGTTTCGACGGATCGCCGAAACGGCGCCCGGTCAGCCGGCCAATATGGTCGAGGGCAACCGAAACATCCGTCTCCAGTGAGGCCGGATAGGTGTGGCCGTTGGCGTAATAGGCGTTGCAGACTTCGGTGGTGATGGTGAAGCCCGGCGGCACCGGCAGGCCCAGGCTGCACATTTCGGCAAGGTTGGCGCCCTTGCCGCCGAGCAGATTGCGGTCGCCCGCGCGACCTTCCGCGGTGCCATCGCCAAAGGTATAGACCCACTTGGTCATGCTTGCTCCCGGGTTGCAGACGGATGGAAATATTAGCCAATCGAGCGATATGATGGTGCGGTGCGAAAGGCAAGGCATCGGCCAAGCCGGCCGGCCCGTACAAATCGATTAAGGAAAAGCGGCGCCGAAAAGACTTGCTTTTTGGAGAGCTTTGTTTGAGAACATAACGAGAACAAATGGACAGAGCGATGAGAATGGCCGGAAAGCTCGATGTTTGGAAATGACTGCGACATGCAGCACGCTGGACAGCCTGAAGGCTTTCTACAGCGCGGCCTTTTCGTGGTCGTTCACCGATAATAAGGGGCCGACTTATTCAGCCTCTGCCGAAGGGCTTGACGTCGGTTTTCGGGCGGATGGCCAAGATGTGCCGGCCAAGCCGCTGCCGGTGCGCTATTCCGAAAGGCTGGAGGAAACGTTGAGCGCCTTGAGAATGCCGGCGCCACCACTCGTCAGGCCGATCTTGTCATTTCCCGGCGCCAGGCAGTTTCCATTTCGTCGACCCAGCGGATAATTGGCAGCTTAGGTGAATAGGCCCGTTGAATCTGACGATTGCAAGACCGGTGAATCGGTCGCGCGTAGTCAATTTGTCGGGATTGAGCTTTCCCTCGGCTCGTCCTATAAGGCCGCGCGCACAGCGGGCACGCTCCGGCTGTTGGGGCGTCGCCAAGTGGTAAGGCATCGGTTTTTGGTACCGACATTCCCAGGTTCGAATCCTGGCGCCCCAGCCAAGTTCAAGAGTGTACGGCCCGAAGACATGGGTAACAGTTTGTACCTAAGACATGGGTGACAACCTCGTGCCGAACGGGTTGTCGATGGTCTGCAAGGTCCTCTGTTCCAGGTCGATATATCCCAGATCATAGGCATGAAGGAGACGAGCCAAGGTGCATGCGCTCGTGGCGGCCGTTCTCGTGCGGGTTGCCAGGCCGGATGCGCTCGATCGCGATGCCGAGCCTCAGCCAGAACACCGACAGCCTCGATAGATTGTAGAGGCCATTGGGGCTTGCGAAGGGAAGGCCGTTGTCGCTTCTAATCGCTTCCGGCAGGCCACGTTCCTTGAAGAGCCGGACGAAAGCCTCTATGACCGGACCCTCCTTTGTCGATTCAATGGCCTCGCAGGCCAGCAGGTAGCGCGAGGCCTGGTCGGTGACTGTCAGCGGGTAACAGTAGCGGCCATTGCCGAGCTTGAACTCGCCCTTGAAGTCGGCGCACCAGAGATCGTTGGGCCGCGTCGCCTGTGACAGTTGCGTGCCCACGGCCTTGTTCGCCCGGTTCCTCTTGCGGGCCTGGCTCACAAGGCCGTGGCGATCGAGCACAGCATGAACGGTGCTCTTGGCCGGAATGCGCACATCGCCTGCGAGCTTGCGCACCAGCAGCTCGCGTATCTTCCTGGCGCCCCAGTGCGGCTTCTCCCGCTTGCTTTCTACGATCATCCGCTCGATCTGGGCCGGCAACTGGTTGGCATAGCGAACCGGCCGGCGCGAGCGGTCCGTCAGGGCTTCGAGGCCCTCATCCTTGTAGCGATTGTAGATCTTGTAGCCCGTCTTGCGCGAGATGCCGAACTCCCGGCACACATCGCTCATGCCTTCCCCGTCGAGAAGACGAGCTACAAAACGAAGACGTTCCTCCATCACCGAACACTCTCTCCACGGCATCAACACCTCCGGCCAAAAGCCAAAAGTGTTACCCATGTGTCCGGTACAAAACGTCACCTATGTCTCGGGTCGCTCAGAGGTCCATTCTGGACACATAGGTTACGGTTTATACCTATTGACCTTGCCCCTCTGATCTAATCCGGTTTGAAGTTCGTTCTGGCCCATCGAGAGGACCAGGACATGAAACGCAGCCGCTTCTCTGAAGAGCGGATCATCGGAATTTTGAAGGAACACGAGGCCGGGGTATCGGTTGCCGATCTGTGGCGCAAGCACGGGGTCAGCCACGCCTCGATCTACAACTGGAAGGCCCGCTTCGGCGGGATGGATGTGTCCGAGGCTCGGCGGCTGAAGGCGCTGGAGGACGAGAACACGCGGCTGAAGCGGCTTCTGGCCGACGCCATGCTCGACAATGCCGCGTTGAAGGAGTGTGGGAAAGAAATGGTGACGCCCGCGGCCAAGCGGAAAGCTGGGCAACGTCAACTGCCTTTGCCTTTCGTGATGGTGGCGCCACAGCCGGTCCGGCCGATGCCTACCTGGAGCCTGGCGATTCACTGGCGTTGACTTCCAAGGTTGGCGGAACCGCGGCCATCTCTGGCCTCGGCTTCACCGTCGATTATCCAATACTAGGGCTTCCGGAACACATAGAGCCGGGTGTGAAAGCTGAACGGGCTGAGCACCCTATCCACGCCGGTCCTGATCATGCGGGCCAACGGGTGCTTCATTTCGTAGAAAGCCTGTAGAGGACTGCGAAGGAAGCCAGCCTCATCCTTCATGCCCTTGAAGCCACCACGCGGCTTGGATGATGTGAACTGGAAACCGTGCCGCTCGAAGCCCTGCACGATCGATTCCGGCGACAGGATGAACTGGTAGAAGCCGCTGAGATCACGGCCCACGACTGAGGGATAGCCGCCAAGCCATGCCTTCAGCCGGCGCAGCGGCGACATCGACGGGACGGTGACGAAAGCATAACCGCCGGGCCGCAGCACTCGGCTCATTTCGGCGAGGATCTGATCGTAGCCGTCGTAAAAGTGCTCGATCACACCAAGCGACCAATAGCCATCGAAGAAACCATCCGGGAACTGGCGAAGGTCCCGGACATCGCCAATCGAGACCTTCAACTCCGGGGCAACACTGTTCACCAGATCGACGGTCTTCGGCGCGTAGTCGATCCCGTAGGCCTCGAAACCTGAGTGGTGAAGCCCGAACACGGTCTGGGCAAGACCACAGCCGGCATCGATTACCTTCGAGCCTTTGGGCAATCTGGCTGCCGTCTCACGGACGACGAAACGATCTTTGCGCCGGACGGCCACGGCGGCCACGTCGCTGGACCAATGGTCATCCCAGAAAATTTCATCAGCGGGGCGGCCAACATAAACGAGCCGCTTGTTCGGCCGGTCGGCATAAACGGAAACGCCTGAGCGCTGCATGTGAGAGCCCGCCTTCACGGTTCTGTGCGGATATCGGCCCGTTAAATCACAGTTTATTTACACCAGCAACATGCCCTCCCAGACGGTTAACCACCAGCGGAGATATGCAAATGCCCCTGTCCAAATCCCCATACGACGCCTGGTTCGGCGGCCTGGTACGTCAGTCCCAAAATCAGGGACCGCCTGACCTATTCGACGAGCGCCGCCTCGCCGTCGGGTGGGGTGACGCCGACCTTCATCGGCAAATTCCATTTCGATACCGCGCTAATTCTAGATGTCGACCGGGCTACCAACACCGACTGGAGAAGATCACCAACTGATCTGTCCGAACGGAGGGAGGTAACGATGCTGAGTACTGGAGTAAGCGCGTAGCTGATGCCGTTCAGCGCTGGTAGTTCCAAGGCATGAGCGCCTCGATATCGCTGTTTGGCCAGCCATTGGCGATACGCTCGAGGGTCTGGGTGAGCCAGGCGTGCGGATCGATCTGGTTCATCTTGGCGGTGGTCAGCAGCGTGGCGATGGTGGCCCATGTCCGTCCGCCGCCGTCGCTGCCGGCAAAGAGGCTGTTCTTTCGGGTAATTGTCTGTGGCCGGATGGCGCGCTCGACGGTGTTGGAGTCGATTTCGATGCGGCCGTCGGTAAGGAAGCACTCGAGCGCGGCACGCCGGCCGAGCGCATAGCGGATCGCCTCGGCGGGCTTCGATTTTCCCGACAGCTTCGGCAGCTCCTTTTCCCACAGCGCAAAGAGAGCGGCAACGACGACGGCGGATTTCTCCTGACGCGCAGCTATCCGAAGTACCGGGTCCTGGCCGCGCACGGCCTCCTCGGCGGCCCACAGCGGGGCCATCTGCGCCACCGTCTGCGAGGCGATAACGGAGGAGCCTGCGGCATGCAGTTCGTAGAACTTGCGCCGCACGTGCGACCAGCACGCCGCCAGCGTCACGCCGTCATTGCCCCGATCCGATCGGGCCAGCCGGTTATAGGCGGCGTATCCGTCGACCTGCAGGATGCCGCGATAGCCGTCCAGATGGCGGGCGACGCATTCGCCGGCACGGCTGTCTTCGAAGCGGTAGGCGACGATGGGCGGTCCGCTGCCACCGAACGGCCGATCATCGCGCAGATAGGTCCAGAGGTAGGCCGTCTTGGCCTTGCCCGATCCTGGGGCCAGCGTTGGCAGGGTGGTCTCATCGGCAAAGACCCGCTCACCCTGCTTGATGCGGGTCAGTGCGTAATCGGCGAGCGGCTCGAGCTCGAAGCCAACCTTGCCCATCCACTGCGCCATCTGTGACCGGTCGATCTCGACCTGATCGCGGGCATAAATCGCTTCCTGGCGGTAGAGCGGCAGGCCATCGGCGTATTTGGACACTGCGATCTGCGCCAGCAGCGCTTCGGTCGGAATGCCGCTTTCGATGATGCGGGCGGGAGCGGCTGCCTGGATAACGCCGTCCCAGCCCTTGTAGGCATATTTGGGGCGACGCGTGACGATCACCCGGAACTTCGCCGGGGTGACATCGAGCCGTTCGGAGACGTCCTCGCCGATCAGGATCTTTTCCAGCGCTTCGCAGCCAGCAGGCGTTTCGGGCTCGATAACCACCTCGACCCGTTCGAGATGGGCCGCAAAGCCTTTGCGAGGACGCGGAGCGCGCTTCGCTTTCGAGCCGCCCGCAGACTTCTCCATCTGCGCTTCGATGGCCGCCACGCCGGTTTCGATCTCGTCGAAGACCAGCGCATACTGCTCCTCGCTCAGCGCACCGGTCCGCAACCTTTCGGAGCGGCTGCCGAAGCGCGCCCGCTCCAGCATCTTCACCACCGCGGTCAGCCGTGCAATCCGCTCATCAGCGCTCTTGTTGACCAACTCGAGATGGAGGTTGCGCTCCTCCAGAAGGGCGGCCTTTTCGGCCATGGCAACAACCATCGCCTTGAGCGCGTCAACGTCGTCCGGGAGCGCGAGTTCGGGTGCCGACATGGCCAAAATCAGAGCATATTCGCGGGCAATTTTCCCGCTTTTTCAGCTCCCTGATTCATCATGCCGCAGGGTTTTACCCAGCCGATTGCGGCCGCCTGACGGTCTCAGTCCGAACCCGTTTCCAGTCCATTCCGTCAACCAGAGCCATGAGCTGAGCATGATTGAGCTGGACCCGGTGGTGGCCGATCCGCGGCCAGCAGAACTTCGCGTCGTCCAGTCGCTTGGCATAAAGACACACGCCGCTGCCGTCCCACCAGACGATCTTGATCCTGTCCGCTCTTTTGGCGCGGAAGACATAAAGCGCGCCGTTGAACGGATCCGAGCCGGCATCGCGCACCAGTGCCAGTAGGCCGTCGGGACCTTTTCTAAAATCGACGGGATGACTGGCGACCAACACCTTCACGCCGGCCGGGATCATGCCTGGCGAACCGCCCGGATGATCCGCACCAGCTGCTCCTCATTGATATCGGCACCGGCGCGAATGACCACGCCACCCAGCTCGATCTCCACCGACGCAGACGCTGTCGGCGTGACCTCGACAAAGCCGAGCCGAGCCGCATCTCGCTGCCGCCTGACCGCACCGCTCTTGATCGCCTTGCGCCGCCAGCCGAACAGCTGCGAGCTCGCCAGTCCAGCCTGGCGCGCGATCGCCGACACGTTCGCCCCTGGCTTCAGGGACTCTTCAACCAGCCGTGCCTTCGCTTCCGCCGACCAGCGCCGCCGCGGACGCTGCGGACTTGCGTCCAGCCGGTTCGCAACCGCCTCAAGGATATGGAAGCTCCTATCATCAGGCATAGGCGCAGACATAGAAATTGACACTGCAAGCTCCTCAGCTCCTTCAGTGTCACTATCTCTCGCTCATCACCTCAAACCGCGCCAGATGGGGTCAGCTTGGCGCTTACGTACTGGAACGGATCGGTCTGGCTCGATCACTACGGGTGGCAAGCGCAGGCGCTGTCCGCCATCAATCCAGACCGTCGCGGCCTCAACGGCCAGAACATCTCCACCGGCGACCTCTGGATAAACGAAGCCGGAGCACCGCAGCGGCCGACACCGCCGGCTCCTACCGCGTCCAGTCCGGCGATACGTTCCAGATAGGATCGAAGCACCGCCTACTTCACAGCGTTTCCGCACACATGACGCGACAGGAGATGCCGACAATGCCGAGCAACTCGGACAGAACCTTATGGCGCCGGTAATCATCGAGCACGACCCGGCCACACCACCGGCCGCGCCTGGTCCGGCAGCACCAGCGCCGGCTGGATCCCAAATCGGTACGCAGAGGTACGAAAACGCCTGATGGATTTGCTACATGAGGTGGGTCCAGCATCACTAAACATGGCCCAGCAACCTGCTATGGCCTAGGCGTTTCGATGCACGCGTCTGGTCGGGGACATTACTCCGACTGTACTTCCGTCCGTCGTTCGCAAAGGGAAGAGGTACATTGCGATCCACACTAAGGCGTATGCGAGCATAATAGGCCTCATCAGCGCAAGGACGTTCTCCGGACTGTTTCGGTGAGCATAGACGCCGAAGGTCGCCGCCAGAATTATGAACAGAAAGAACGTCATTCCCCGGCTACGTTGAATCATATTGTTCAAGAAAACCAAAGACAAACCGTAAACCGTCCCGCCGATGATTACCCCAGCTATACCGAACATCGACCACCAATGCGCCCAAAAATTCGACGCGAGCCCATAAGTCGCATAGCTGATCACTTGGCTTTGTATTAGATCATTGTACCCAGTGCTGCCGAAGCCGAAAGCCGAGGGCATCACCAAGAACTGCGCCAAGCAGTCCCGAACGGTCGCCCACGGGGAATAGGAAACATTCAACGCGAGAACTCGTTCCAGTAACTCGTGCGTGCCGAAAGCTTCCCAACCCATCTGGAATGACATGGTCGACATGCTGTTAAAGACCTCGCCGAACGAGGCTCCGGTTTTCAACGCTACATAAAACGGCTTGGCCAAAAAAATGATCGCAAGGACCAGGCCGGCACCAAACCATGCCTTCGCAGCGAACACCGCTCGACCAATTGGCATTCCCCAACTCAGAGATACAATTACGCTGACCATAGCGATGACCGGTGTTGTGCGATCACCAGCCACTATGTTGACCACTATCATGGCCCCGAAAAAGACACTGTAGATTTTGCATAATCGCGACCACATGAAAAAGTACGCTGCCACCAAGAGACCTAAGGCATTGCTCCATTTCCAGATTAGCCAGTCAACTCCGACCAATGAACTTAGATCTGAGCGTGTTTGCAGGAACCAACCTGTGCCGTATCTAACGACGAACGACGCAAAAAGGCCCATGCTGAGAACGAAGGTTATGGTTAGAAATCGATCGATATAGCGAGGGTGCGAGTAGATTCGAACTTCCTCCCGATTTATTGCGTGAAAAGCATTTGCAGTGATGATCGATAATCCAAACGCAATCCATACAACCGCCATGACCATCGTGGCCCGATCTGATGTAGGGGCGAAGTAACCTGTCATACCAGCCGTCGCAACTGGACTGGTAAGCCCGACGAGTGCCGGGAGGGTGTACGAAAACAACCCAGCGACCCCAATCCACGGGACCGAAACGTTAGGGAAATTTGTAAGACATATGGTGATGGTACCCACCACAGCGACCCACAAGACCAGTATCAAGCTGTATCCTCGCTGAAGTTGATGATGACAGCTAGTCGTTGCTAGCCGCTTCAACACGGAAATTACCCTCTTCGCCAACGGCGGTCTAGAGAGCCAGCTTTTCTGGGCGCACAGACTGCCCGCTTGATTCTCGGGGTATCGAATGCATTCGTAGCCGCTGAGCTAACCACGTGTCTAGGCTTGGGGCTGGTGCGAGCAGAGCCTTCGGTTTGACCGCAATGTTCACTTACCAAGCCATCATTGAGAACAATGAGGTTGCACTCAGTCACCGAAGGACAGCTTTTTTCGTCACTTTGCTTGCCGTTCTCGTGCTAGCGCTTTTACCCGTCTCCCGGCTTGAGAAATTCGGGTCAACATAGGATTCCACTACCACAAGCTAAATCATGCGACCGCGTTCGCAGTACCAATGTTTATTGGAGCTATTGGTTGGCAGAACGAAAGGCGACTCTGGTAGTTTTGGTGGTTACCAGCGTGATTAGGAGGGATCTTGACGTGCTTGATCTGGCCGCTGACTGCATCGGAATTTCGTGCGGCCTGATATTTCTCAGCTGTCCCTTCACAGCTGCCAATCTGGAAAAATCAGTGATAGTGAAGTAGGTCTCGCTCTCGGTTGGCCAGCAGACGGGGCTCAAGGCTTTACCTCGTCCCATTATCAGTTGTGCTTTGCAAGGCGATCGCGCAATTCAAGTCAGGACACCGATTTGCCGGCTTGTGGTCGCGGGACAGCTTTCTTCGCGCGCCTCGACGCTTCGCGCCGGGTTCAGCAAGTGCCTACCTATCTCCAATATACGAGGACGGATGTTTCACCGGATACGTGCTGTGTCATCCAAAACGCCCCGTCGGCTAGCCCTTCTTGGGCCCTGGCCACCTGGACTCGATGCGCGTTGAGTTGGACAGGACCGGCATGAAAAATGGAGAAGTGAGGCTTTCCATTGGTCCAATGGACTCGTCCGGCCGGCGATCCGCCAAAGAAAATCGCTGATAATCTCGAGGGCGGTGCCACATCGAGCCAACCCATCAGACGCAACTCACAAACGAGTCCTCTGCACCGGATTGCAAGTGCGCCCTGTCATGGTGCATCTGTGCAGGATAGTCCGGCTGATACCGGACGAAATGGAATGTGATTTTTCGCGACAGCCCGGCAGTCTCTAAATAGCGCCGGGTTTGAGGTCGGAATCGGGGGCAAGCGCCATGTGCGGTATCGTTGGAATTGTCGGTAACTCGCCGGTCGCGCCGCTTATCGTCGATGCGC
>NZ_JAMYKT010000033.1:0-51399 GCF_040317515.1 Mesorhizobium sp. M1428 | reverse complement strand
ACCAAACTCAATCTGCAAAATGTGTGAATCCGATAGCACGATAGTGGGGGAGAGGTGGCTCGGCGAAGCCGAGACGGAGTGGGGGTCGACCTGCGCGGGGCGTCGTCAATTCGGGCCGGGTTCACCGCCTGCCATGTTATGAACCCACCTCGATCACGGCCTTGATCAGGCCGGACTTCTCATGCGCCCAGCGGGCGAGGTCACGCGGCGTCTCGCCAAGCGTAGTGCGATGGGTGACGAGCTTTGCCAGTGGCAGCGCGCCGTTGCGGATCGAGGCGGCGACATGGTCGAAATCGGCACGCAGGGCGTTGCGGCTGCCGATGAGCATCATCTCGCGCTTGTGGAATTCCGGATCGGAAAAGGCGATGTCGTCCTTGACGACGCTGACCAGGACCAGCGCCCCGCCATGCGCGACATGGGCGAAAGCCGACTGCACCGACCGGGTGTTGCCGGTGGCATCGAAAACCACGTCGAAGCCATCGCCGCCGGTTGCGTCCCGCACCAGGTCGGCGGTGGCGCCCTGCGAGCCGTCGAGGGTCGCGAAGCCGAGTTCACTTTCGGCGAAACCCAACCTCTCCGCACTCATGTCGAGCAGCGTCACATTGAGCCCGGCGATGCGGGCGAACAGCGCCGTGCCGAGCCCGATCGGGCCGGCGCCGATGACCAGCGTGCGCGCACCTGGATTAGCCAGCGAGCGCCGCACGGCATGGGCGCCGATCGCCAGGAATTCGACGGCGGCGGCATCGGCCAGCGACAGGCCGTTTGCCGGATAAAGATTTTGCGCCGGCACCAGGACCTGCTCGCACATGGCGCCGTCGCGGTGGACGCCGAGCACCTCGATCCTGACGCAGCAATTGGGCTTGCCTTGCCGGCAGGCGATGCATTTGCCGCAGGCGAGATAGGGATTGACGATCACTGCTTCGCCGACCGAGAGATCGACATCCTCGCCAACTTCGATCACGGTGCCGGAAACCTCGTGGCCCATGATGCGGGGGTAGGCGAGGAACGGGTGCTTGCCTTCGAAGATGTGATAGTCGGTGCCGCAGATGCCGACATGGCTGACGGCGACCAGCGCCCAGCCGGCGGGGGGCGCGCCAGGCGCCGGACGATCTTCGAGGACAAGTTCGCCGGGGGAACGGCAGACGACGGCTTTCATGCTTCAATCCAGTCGGTTCATGGCACCGCCGGCCCTGCTGTCGCGAGGCCGGCGGTTGTTGGGAGGCGGTCTATTTGCCGCGGCGGCGCAGCCCGTCGAAATAGACGATGACGATGATCAGCACGCCGGTGATGATGCGCTGCCAGAAGGCGTTGACGTTAAGCAGATTGGCGCCGTTGTTGATGGTGGCAAGGATGAAGGCGCCGAGCAGCGGCCCGTGCACGGAGCCGACAGCGCCGAACAGCGAGGTGCCGCCGATCACCGAGGAGGCGATCGCCTGCAATTCCCAGCCCTCGGCCTGCGTCGGATTGCCGATGCCGATGCGCGAGGCGAGCAGCACGCCGACGAAGGCCGCACACAGCCCGGACAACGTATAGGCCATGTAGATGGTGCGCTGGACGTTGACGCCCGACAGGCGCGACGCCTCGGCGTTGGAGCCGACCGAGAACAGATAGCGGCCCCAGCGGCTGTGGTGCAGGAAGATGTAGGCCGGGATGCCGACCAGGATCACCATCCAGAAGAGATTGGGGACGCCGACGAAGGAACTGCGCGAGAATGTCTGGAAGGCGTCGTTGTTGATCGAGATCGAGTTGCCGTTGGTCATCAACAGACCGATGCCGCGCAGCGAGGTCAGCGTTGCCAGCGTGATGATGAAGGGCGGCAGGCCCATCTTGACGATGCCGAAGCCATGGAACATGCCGATGGCGACGCCGACCAGCAAGGTGATCAGGATGGCGAGGAAAACCGGTGTGCCGGCGTTGATCAGCATCGCGACGATGACGGTGGCGAAGCCGACCACGGCGCCGACGGAAAGATCGATGCCGCCGGTGATGATGACGAAGGTCTGGCCGACCGCCAGGATGGCGATCATCGACCCTTGCCGCAACAGGTTGGAGATGTTGTTGGCAGAGGCGAAGCTCGGCGTCGCCACCGACAGGATGACCCACAAAAGAACCAGCAGCGCCAGCAGTGTCAGCCCGAACAGGGCGTTGTAGTTGCGTTTCGGCCTTTCGGCAGCGATCGCCTCGGTGCTCATATCTTCCCTCCCGGTCTTTCTTGTTTCTCGGCCAGCGCCTGGGTGAGGATCTCCTCGTGGTCAGCGGTACGAAACCCATGCGTGGCCACCAGCTTGCCGCGCCGGAACACGTGCAGCGTGTCGGCGAGCTCATAGACCTCGGGCAGGTAGGACGAGATCAGGATGATGCCCGCTCCCTTGGACAGCAGCGCGCCGAACAGGCGGTAGATCTCGGCCTTGGTGCCGACATCGACGCCGACAGTGGGCTCGTCGAAGATGAACAGCTTGGCGCCATGGGCGAGCCATTTGCCGATGACGATCTTCTGCTGGTTGCCGCCGGACAGGCTGGAGGCCAGCGCGCCGCGCGTCGGCGTCTTGATGCGCAGGTCGGCGATCTGGCGATCGGCCTGCGTCTTTTCCTGCGCGCGGGAGATCAGCAGATTATTCGAGATGCGCTTGTAGATCGGCAGATTGAGGTTGAGTCCGACCGGCAGGTTGAGGCAGAGGCCCTGGTCGCGGCGGCTTTCCGGGGCCAGCGCCATGCCGAGCCTGATCGCGTCGTGTTCGGAATTGACCTTGACCTCCTTGCCCTCCCACATGATCTGGCCGGCCGATTTGCGGTGCCGGCCATAGAGCGTGGTGACGAACTCGCTGCGCCCGGCGCCGATCAGGCCATAGAGGCCGACGATCTCGCCGGCGCGGACGGACATCGAGACATTTTCGAAACCCTTGCCGGACAGGTTCCTGGTTTCCACAAGCATCGCGCCGGGGGTGAAATGCTCCTTGTGGTAGACCTGCTCGATCGAGCGGTTGATCATCATCTTGACCAGCTCGGCGTCATTGGTCTCGGCAATGTTCCTGGTGCCGACCAGCGTGCCGTCGCGCAGCACCGAGACGCGGTCGGCGAGCTCGAATACTTCCTCCATGCGATGGCTGATGTAGATGATGGTGACGCCTTCGCCCTTCAGCCGGCGGATCAGCGTGAACAGCTGGTCGGCCTCCTTGCGGGTGAGGTAGGCGGTCGGTTCGTCGAAGATCAGGAATTTGGTGCCGCGCACGGTGGCGCGGGCGGCGGCGATCAGCTGCTGCTGGCCGATGGTCAGGTCACCCAGCATGACATGCGCCGGCAGGTCGAAGCCGAGATCGTCGATGATCTTCTGCGCCTGCCTGACCATCGCCCGCTGCTGCAGGATGCCGAAACGTGCATCCTCCTCGCCGAGGAACATGTTGGCGGCGACGGTGAGATGGCGGCACAGGACGACTTCCTGATGCACGGCATTGATGCCGAGCGCCATCGCCTCATGCGGCGTCGCCAATGCGGCAGGCTTGCCCTCCCAGATGACGTCCCCGGAGGTGCGCGGCATGACGCCGGTCAGAAGCTTGATCAGGGTGGATTTGCCGGCGCCGTTCTCGCCGACGATGGCGTGGATCTCGCCGGCCTTGAAGGCGAGGTCGACCGGCTTCAGCGCGTGGGTGCCGGGATAGCGCTTTTCCAGCCCGCTGAGTTCGAGGATGGTCCTGCCCGGTTCAAGCGTTGGGGCCGGATGGAGTTCCTGCGCCGTCGACATCATGACAATCCTCCCAGATTGGCCCCAAAGATTGGCCTCGCGATTGGCACGAGTGGGATGTTTCCGGGGCGAAAAGGCCCCGGAAACAGTTCACTTGCGGCTATACTCAGTCGAGCTTGGGGTTGAGCAGCGCGTCGATCTTCGGATCCTTCATGTTGGCCTTGGTGACCAAATTGGCGCCGGTGTCGACATTGGCCTCGACCTTCTCGCCCTTCGAGGCGGCGAGCGCCGTCTTGATGCCGTCATAGCCCATCCGGTACGGATCCTGGACGACGAGTGCCGAAATGACGCCGTCATTGAGGAATTTGATCAGCTTCTCGTCGCTGTCGAAGCCGACCAGCCCGACCTTGCCTGAGAGGCTGTTCTCGGCGATCGCCTGACCGACGCCCTGCGCCATGATCAGGTTGGAAGCGAAGATGCCCTTGAGGTTGGGGTTGGCGGTGATCAGGTCGGTGGCGATGTTGAGGCCGGTGGTGGCCTGGCCGTCGGCGTATTTGTCGGCGACCAGCTTGAGGCCGGGATATTTGGCGGCGAGCTGTTCCTTAAAACCCTGGGCGCGCTGTTCGAGCGAGCCGGCGCCCGGAAGCGCGGTGATCAGGGCGACGTCGCCCTCGATCTTGCCGCCATTGGCTTCGCCGATGGCTGCGGCAAGGCCGTCAGCGGCGACGCGGCCGCCCTGGATGTTGTCGGTGGTCAGGAACGAGGTGAAGGCCTTGGAGTCGGCACCGGAGTCGATACCGATGATCTTGACCTTGGTGGCGGCCTCGTCGATCGGCTTGCCGAGCGCCTTGGCTTCGGTCGGCGCGATGACGACGGCGGCCGGGTTGCCGGCGACAGCATTTTCGAGGATCGAGATCTGTCCGTTGACGTCGGTCTCGGCCTGGGCGCCGAGCTCCGGCACGTTGACGCCGAGGTCCTTGCCAGCCTTGCGGGCGCCGGCCAGGACGATCTGCCAGTAGAAGGACGTGGTGTCCTTGACGATGATCGGAATGGTCACGTCGGCCGCGGATGCCGGAGCCGAATGCATCACGCCGGCAAGCATCGAGGCAGCTGCAAGTGCCACGAAGGCGCGGCGGCTGAGAATGCTGGTCACGAATTTCATTAGGAGTCCTCCCTAAGTCGCCCGGTGAATGTTACGGAAGCTCCATTCGGATGGCGCGGCCCAAACGGAACTTTATCAATAAAAAACATTTACCGCATTTTGATAGTGCATCATCTCGGTCGGCGCAAGCGCTGTTTGGTGGCCGCTTCGAATGGCTGGACGGAAGAGTTTTTTCTGTCGGAACTCCGCTGCCAATCTCCTCCCATATTCCGTATGGAATATTAATTCCATCTGACAGTCAATATGGAATGTTCATTCTTTTTTGGTATACGAACTGTGACGCCTGGCGATCACGTCCGGTGTTCGCGACTGTTGCGCATGGTCCGGCTTAGAGCGTCGCTCCGAGGTGCCACGGCACGAACTCATTGTCGCCGTAGCCGAACTCTTCGCTCTTGGTCTTGCGGCCCGAAGCCGTCTCGACGATCAGTTCGAAGATCTCGCGGCCCATGCCGGCGATGGTCTTTTCGCCCGAGGCGATGACGCCGCAATTCACGTCCATGTCCTCTTCCATGGTGTGATACATGGTCGAGTTGCTGGCGACCTTGATCGACGGCGTCGGCCGGCAGCCGAAGCAGGAGCCGCGGCCGGTGGTGAAGACGATGACATTGGCGCCGCCCGCCACCTGGCCGGTGGCCGAGACCGGGTCGTAGCCGGGCGTATCCATGAATACCAGCCCGTGCCCGGTGACCTTTTCGGCATAGCCGAAGACGCCGTTGAGCGGCGTTTGGCCGCCCTTGGCAACCGCGCCGAGCGACTTTTCCAGGATGGTGGTCAGGCCGCCGCGCTTGTTGCCCGGTGAGGGATTGTTGTCGATGGATGCGCCATGCTTGGCGACGTGGTCTTCCCACCATTTCACGTAACCGTCGAGCTTGGCGGCGATCTCGGGGGTTGCGGCGCGATAGGCAAGCAGGTGCTCGGCGCCGTAGATCTCCGTCGTCTCGGAAAGGATGCCGATGCCGCCGACGCCGGCCAGGATGTCGACCGCGGCGCCCAGCGCCGGATTGGCGGTGATGCCGGACATGCCGTCGGAGCCGCCGCATTGCAGGCCGACGACGATCTCGCTGACCGGGATCGGCTCACGCTGAAGCTTGCCGACCTCTTCGGCGATCTCGGCCAGCACGACCAGCGCCTTCTCGACCGATTTGCGCGAGCCACCGGCTTCCTGGATGTTGAAATGGCGTTTTCCCGCGGCAACGCCCTTCTGGCCATAGAGGGTGAGCTGGTTGACCTCGCAGCCGAGCCCGACCATCAGCACACCGCCAAAATTCGGATGACGGGCGTAGCCGGCCAGCGTGCGGTGCAGCACCATCATGCCGTCGCCGGTGGCGCTCATGCCGCAGCCCTGGCCGTGGACGATCGGGACGAAGCCGTCGATGCCGGGATATTGCGGCAGAAGCGTGCGGTTCGCCGCGTCAGCAATGGCGTGGCAGACGGTGGCCGAGCAATTGACGCTGGCGAGAATGCCGACGAAGTTGCGCGTACCGGCGCGGCCGTCGGCGCGGCGGTAGCCCATGAAGATGCGGGCGCGGTCGGCCTCGGTCGCATGCACTGCCTCGCTCGGAGGCACCACCGGCAAACGCCCGCTTTCGAAGACCAGATTGTGCGAATGGACATGCGCGCCGGGCGCGATGTCCTGCGTGGCGCGGCCGATCGCCTGGGCGTATTTGACCACGGCTTCGCCGGCCGCAATCGGCTTTATCGCCACCTTGTGGCCCGGCTCGATCAGCGCGGCGGCGACGGCGCCGCCCGGCAGCACGGTGCCGATCTCGATGCGGCCATTGGCGACCGCGACATTGTCGGCGGGAGATAGAAGAATGCTGTTTGCGGCGTTCACGGGAGCTTCCTGGGTGTGTTCCTGGGTGCGCGAGCGGATTGACACGCGGCTCTTAACATATAATGTCTTTTATCGTGAAAAAACATTTTCGCGTCAATTGTTTTTTCGCCAGAGCGCGACGCGTCTTTTTGGATGCGCGACGCAGGCTCTACAACCAAAACCAGCGTTGCGCATGATGTTTTCCGAAGCGGTACCGGTTTCATGCGCGAGAAACGCTTCACGTCGGACGCAAGCGGCGGCGCCACGGGGCAGGGATGTCGAAGAGCAACAACGTTTACAAGGATGCCTATAATCGCGGTCTGAGGCTGCTCGACGAAACCAGGAGCCTGCCTTCGGAGCCGGAGCTGGGTACGCTGCTCGGCGTCAGCCGCACGACGGTCCGCACCATCCTTGCGCGCATGGAAGAAACCGGGCTGATCGACTGGAACAAGCGCAGCAAGACGGTTCTGCGCGAACCGCGGCCGGACGATTTCTTCCCCGAGGAAGAAACCGACACGCTGGCCGAGATCATCGAGCGCTCCTTCATGCGGCGGCTGCTTGCCAGCGGTGCCGAGGCCGGCATGCAGATCAACGAGCTCGAACTGGCGCGTGAGATCGGCGTCGGCACCACCAGCGTGCGCGAATTCCTGATCCGCTTCTCGCGCTTTGGGCTGATCGAGAAGCGCCGCAACAGCCACTGGGTGCTGAAAGGCTTTACCCGCGCCTTCGCGCTGGAGCTGACCGAAATCCGCGAGATGTTCGAACTGCGCTCGGCCGCAGCCTTTGCCGCTCTGCCCGAGGACAGCCCGGTGTGGGCCGACCTCGACCGCCTGGAAGACGAGCATCACCGGCTGGCGCGCGAGATCGCCGTGCGCTTCAACGAATTCTCCGAGCTTGACGAGCGCTTTCACCGGCTGATCCACCGGGCGTCGCACAATCGCTTCATCGTCGATTTCTACGATGTCATCGCCATGATCTTCCACTATCATTACCAGTGGAACAAGGCGCAGGAGCGCGAGCGCAACGAAGTCGCGGTCCAGGAGCATCTCGCCTATATCGCCGCGCTCAAATCGCGCGATCTCGCCAAGGTTGACGCCGCCTGCCGCAAGCACCTGAAATCGGCCCGCCACACGCTGCTGACGTCGATTCCCGAGGGCAGGCAGCCGCTGCGCGCGTGATTGTGTTGCGTTGCCGCAGCAACGTTTTGGCGATTTTCCGGCCGCCAGCTCCGTGCTAGAGAGTTGACGTTGCTGCGTGAAGAGGCTGGTTCTTGACCATACGCCGGAGACGATGGAGCATGCCGGTCGCGTTCGCCGCGGCATGGCTTCTCGTGCTCCAGTCGATGTTCGGCGCGTTTGCTTCCGGCGTCGAGCCGAACGCCTCGCAATTCGATGCTTTCGGCAACACGATCTGCACCCATGACGGTGCGGCGCAACTCCCCGCCGGCGATCCGCATCAGCAGCACATGCCGGCCTGCTGCATGCTTGGCTGCAACCTCGTTTCGGCGGTCTATGCGCCGCCCGATGCCGCCGGGAGCCTGTCTCGCAGCCTCTCCGTCGAAACCATCGCCTTTATCCTGCCGGCCTTTCGGCATCGCGATTTCGCCCGCGCCCGCACTCCGTCCAATCCGCGCGCCCCACCGGCGACGGCCTGATCCGTTCTTGGTTCGCGCTGCGCAACGCTTTGCCGGCGCGTTTATCGACATCGTTCGCGACCGGCCATCGGCGCGATCCCCTAAAGTCCACGGAGCAATCATGTCTCACTCTTTTCGCGCTGCCGCATCCAGCCGCAGGCGCTTCGCACTGGGTGGTTTCGAGCAGCGTCTCGGCGTCGCCCTTTGCGTTCTTTCCCTCCTGTTCGCCAGCGCCCAGACGGTGTTGGCACATGAGTTCAAGCTTGGCGATATCGAGATCGGGCACCCCTGGTCGCGTGCCACGCCAGCCGGCGCCAAGGTAGCCGGCGGCTACTTCACCATCACCAACACCGGCAGTGCGCCGGATCGCCTGCTGTCGATCACCTCCGACATTTCGGCCAAGGCCGAACTGCACGAGATGGGCGTCAGCAATGGCGTCATGACCATGCGGCCGGTCACCGGCGGCCTCGAAATCCCGGCCGGTGGCAAGGTCGCGCTGGCGCCCAACGGCTATCATTTGATGTTCATGGATTTGAAGCGGCAGCCCAAGCAGGGCGAAATGTTCTCCGCCACGCTGACCTTCGAGAAAGCCGGGCCCGTGCAGATTGAATTCGCCGTGCAAGGCATCGGCAGCCCGGCACCCCAGGACGACTGACTTGGCCGTTTCGAGAGGTAGCATCATGAAGAAATCTCTTTTGACGGGCTGCGCGCTTTTCGTCCTCGGGACCAGCGCGGCCTTCGCCCACATCACGCTCGAAACGCCGGAGGCGGCGGTCGGCTCGACCTACAAGGCGGTTCTTCGGGTGCCGCATGGCTGCGAGGGCAAGGCGACGACCGCGCTGCGCGTGCAGATCCCGGAAGGGGTGCTCTCGGTCAAACCGATGCCGAAACCGGGTTGGACGCTGCAGGTCAAGAACGGCAAATACGAGAAGTCCTACCAGCTCTACGGCCAGGCAGTGACCAGCGGCGTCAAGGAGATCAACTGGAGCGCCGGCAGCCTGCCGGACGAATTCTACGACGAATTCGTCTTTCGCGCGACACTGGCGTCCGACCTGCCGGCAGGCCAGATGCTGCATTTCCCGGTGGTGCAGGAATGTGACGGCGTTGCCGATCGCTGGATCGAGATTCCGGCGGTCGGGCAGGCTGAGGACGCGCTGGAATTTCCGGCGCCCGGCCTCAAGCTGCTGCCGAAGAAGTGAGCTCCAGCGGCGCGCTCCATCCGAAAGAGCGCGCCGCTATCTTCGTGGCGGTGACATGAGCGCGGCATCCATCCTGCGAACGGTCTGCACAACCGGCCGGCTTGCCATCGGCCTGCTGGTTGCGATTGTGCTGCTTGCCACCATTGCCGCGCCAAACGCAGCCTTCGCCCATGCGGCGCTGGTCAAGGCCGAGCCGGCTGACGGTGCGGTGCTGGCGCAGAGCCCGTCGCAGATGTCGCTGACCTTCACCGAGCCGGTTTCGCCGCTGCTGCTGACGCTGGTGCGGCCCGACGGCACGTCGATCCCGCTGAGCTCCTTCCGGCTCAGCGGCCAGACCGTCGAGATCGACAATCCGCAAACGCTCGGATCTGGCACGCATGTGCTGAGCTGGCGGGTAATCTCCGCCGACGGGCATCCGGTCGGCGGCTCGGTGCTGTTCTCGGTCGGTGCGCCGAGTGCCGCGCCGGCCGCCTCCGAAGCCGTCGACCGGGGGCTTCGAACGGCGATCTGGATCAGCAAGGTTTTTCTCTATATCGGCCTGTTTTTCGGCGTCGGCGGTGCCTTTGCGCTGGCCTGGCTGGCGCAAGGCGGCCGATCCGGCCAGCGCCTGATCGTCGCTGCGATCCTGTGCGGGCTGGCCGCCGCACTCTTGTCGCTCGGTTTCCAGGGGCTGGATGCACTCGGCGCGCCGCTTGCCCGGCTGGCGCAGCCGGTCATCTGGCAGACCGGGCTCGGCACCAGCTTCGGCTGGACGGTGCTGATCGCGCTGATGGCGCTCGGCCTTGGCCTGTTATCGCTGGTCGTGTCGCCCGCCGACGCAAAGCCGCTGGCCTTGGCCGGACTGGTTGGTGTCGGCGCAGCACTTGCCGCCAGCGGCCATGCCAGTGCCGCCGAGCCGCAATGGCTGACCCGGCCGATGGTGTTTCTGCACGCCACCGGTATCGCGATCTGGGCCGGGGCGCTGGCGCCGCTTGGCGTTGCCTTGAAACGGCAGCCGGACAAAGCCGGGCCGTTGCTGCGCCGGTTTTCGCGAGCGATCCTGTTCGTCGTGGCGGTGCTTGCGGCAGCCGGCATCGTGCTCGCCGTCATCCAGGTGCAAACGCCGTCGGCGCTGGTCCATACCGCTTACGGCCGGCTGCTGCTGCTCAAGCTGGTGCTGCTCGTCTTTCTGTTCACGCTCGCCGCGGTCAATCGCTTGAAGCTTACGGCCCCGGCTGAGGCAGGAAATACGGAAGTCCAGCGGCGGCTGGCCCGCTCGATCGGCATCGAGGTGCTGATCGTGCTGACGATCTTCGGCGTTGCCGCCGGCTGGCGGTTCACGCCGCCGCCGCGCGCGCTGGCGATCGCCGCGGCACAGCCGGCATCGGTGCATATCCACACGCTGCAGGCGATGGCCGACCTCAGCATTGTGCCCGGCCATGCCGGGCCTGTTGCCGCTTCGATCTTCATCATGACCGGCGATTTCGGCCCGCTCGACGCAAAGCAGGTGACGCTGGTGCTATCAAAGCCCGATTCCGGCATCGAACCCATCAAGCGCCCGGCGACGAGGCTTGGCGACGGCACCTGGCGCGTCGACGATCTCGTCATTCCGGTTGCCGGCCGGTGGACGGCGCGGCTCGATATCCTGGTCTCGGATTTCGAGATGGTGAAGATAGAGGCGCCGATCGACATCAGGCCGTGACGAGAGCGCTGGTCCACGCAACACAATTCGGCGAGGCGGTTGACGCGGCCACGAACCCCCGTCAATCATCGCCATCAAGAATGGGCATCCAACCCAATCGCGGGCTCAAACCAACAAGATCCGAAAGCAGGGAAGAAACGATGGAAAAAGCCGAAATAGGCCTGATCGGCCTTGGCACGATGGGCTCCAACCTGGCGCTCAATATCGCCGAGAAGGGGCACCGCATCGCCGTCTTCAATCGCACCGCGGCGCGCACCGATGCCTTTGTCGAAAATGCCGGCGCGCTCAGGGATAGGGTGGTGCCCTGCTACAGCCTGGAGGAACTGGCCGCCGCGATCCGGCCGCCGCGGCCGATCATCATCATGGTGCTGGCCGGCAAGCCGGTCGACGAGCAGATCGCGGCATTGCGCGGCGTGCTGTCGGCAAACGACATCGTCATCGACGCCGGCAATGCCAATTTCCGCGATACGATGCGGCGTTTCTCGGAGCTTACCGATTCGGGCCTGACTTTCATCGGCATGGGCGTGTCCGGCGGCGAGGAGGGCGCACGCCACGGCCCCTCGATCATGGTCGGCGGCACCGAAGAGTCATGGAAGCGCGTCGAAAAGGTGCTGACCGCGATCTCGGCCAAGTTCAAGGGCGAGCCTTGCGCGGCGTGGCTTGGCACCGACGGCGCCGGCCATTTCGTCAAGACCATCCACAACGGCATCGAATATGCCGACATGCAGATGATCGCCGAGATCTACGGCATATTGCGCGACGGGCTTGGCATGGGGCCGAAAGAGATCGCTGAGGTGTTTTCGCAGTGGAACACGGGCCGGCTCAATTCGTACCTGATCGAGATCACCGCCAAGGTGCTGGCCGCCGACGATCCAAAGACCGGCAAACCGGTGGTCGACATCATCCTCGACCGCGCTGGCCAGAAAGGCACCGGCAAATGGTCGGTGATCGAGGCGCAGCAGCTCGGCATCCCGGCCACCGCGATCGAGGCGGCAGTGGCGGCACGCGTGCTGTCGTCGATCAAGGACGAGCGGCTTGCCGCCGAAAAGGTCTATGGCGGCGGCGTGAGCAAGATTTCCGGAGACAGGGACGCCCTACTCGGCGATCTCGAGCTGGCGCTGTTTGCCGGCAAGATCGCCGCCTACGCGCAAGGCTTCGCGGTGATGAGCGGCGCGTCGAAGGAATTCAACTGGAACCTGCCGATGCCGGTCATCGCCAAGATCTGGCGGGCCGGCTGTATCATCCGCTCGCAATTGCTGGATACGATGGCGGAGGCCTTCGGCGCCGGCGGTGCGGCCACCAACCTGCTGATGGCGCCGGCTTTCGTCTCGTTGATGCAGGAGGCACATCCGTCGCTTCGCCGTATCGTGGCAAGGGCGGCCGAAGCCGGCTCGCCGGTGCCGGCCCTGTCATCCGCACTTGCCTATTTCGACAGTTACCGGCAGGGCCGCGGCACTTCGAACCTGATCCAGGCGCAGCGCGATTTCTTCGGCGCGCACGGCTTCGAGCGCATCGACGGGCAGGGCGCCTTCCATGGCCCGTGGGGCAGCGGCGCGGCGGGTTAGCGCCGCGACTTGGACCTAGAGTCCAATTTTGCGGTTGCCAGAAAGCAGACATCTCCAGCGACCAACTGGGTGTCGGGTCGCGCCAGGAACCTGCTATGCCGGTAGAGACGATTGACGGTCTCATCGGTATCGGCGGAGCCGCGAATCTGTGGTAAGCCGCCGCTCAATCAACCAAAGGACGACACCTGTGAGCGAACCGACCGTGGCCCAGGCGACCGAAAGTATCTATGCCTCCCTCCGGGCGGACAATGCCGACATCGACGCACATATCGCGACGCTTAAAGCGGCGCTGACACGAGAAGGGATAAAACAGGCGGTGTTCGATCCGACCAAGTTGGCGCAGAACAACCGCTCGGGGCGCAAGTTGATGCAGGCCTATTTTCGGCAGCGCGGCGTGAGCGTGAGGTTTTCGGACTAGTAGAGCCGCGCGCGGGTGATCTCAAGCGCGCCGTTGGGAGTTCTCGGGCCGGTCCGGCGGTTCGCAAGTTGGACGTCGGGACTGCGCCTAATGTCGGCCATTGAGGTCTCCTTCGTCGCTTCCCGAAAGCAGACATTCGGCTCGTGCGGGATGATGTCCGGGTTTGGCCCAAAGCGGCCGTCGAGAACTGGGCAACTCCGTTCCGTACGAGGCACTCCGATCCAACTCCGTCGTGTCGTCCCCTACTTCGGTCAGTCGCGCCCAAGCATCCTAATCGAGTTCGATGATGCTGCAGCCATAGGCGGGGAGCCTCATGCGGCCTGCCTTCATCTGCGCGTCGCCGAGCAGATCGGTGCCCTTTGGAATATTCGGCACGTCTGCCGGCTCGCCCAGCGTGTTGAGGATGAACAGCAGGCGGCGGTCCTTGCTCTCGCGGATGGTCGCTTCGACGCCGGCCGGCGTGTCGGCGATGAGCGGCACGATGCCGGCGGGCGCCAGCACCTGATCGGCCAGCACCTCGACCAGAGCATCGCTGAGGTACGTGCCGAGGTAGATCACATTGCCCTTGGCGACTTTGCGCGACGTCATCGCGGCTTGGCCCTCGGCGAAGCGGCTGGCCCAGCTGCCGATAACCTCCGTGCCGGGCGCGACGTTAAGCAGCTCATAAAGATGCGCCGCCGTCACCTGCGCATTCCCGATCTTGAGCTCGTATTGGCGGCTCGCCGACGTCGCCGGCAGCTTCTTGCGCACCGTGTTGGCGCCGAAGCGGCCGCCATGCTCGAACATCCCCTCGCCGCCGATCGGCGTCAGCAACCCGAACTCCTCGACCGTGATCCCGGCCAGCGCCGAGAGCCTCTTGCCCGGCGAGGTGTCGCGGATGACGTGGTTGTTAACGTCGCGTGATCCGGTGCGGCCTCCCAGGATTACCGTTCCACCCGCCTTAGCGAAGGCCTCGATCCGCGCCGTCCACGCATCGGTCCATTTCAGCCAATGCGGCACGTAGAGAGCCTTGAGCTTACTGAGATCATCCTCGGGATGGATGAAGCCGCAGGCGATGTTGTGGCGGTAGCAATAGCGGTGCAGCAGCGTCGCATCGTCCTGCGGGCTCGGCATGCCGATGGGGTAGGAGCGGTGCATCTCCTGATTGTCGAAATCTGATCCGGCGATGCCCAAATCCATGCGCACATGCGTGCCGAGGATCTTGTCCTTGAGCGCCGTGACCTCACCCGCAAATTGCTTGGCCTCGTCATAGCGCCGCCGCGGGATGTCGTCGTGATCGATGATGCCCATCCAATAGATCTCGGCGCCGAAATGCGCCGGCCGCCAGCGGAAGAACATCACGCCATCGGCGCCGCGCGCCACTGACGTATAGGCCATGCGGCGCATCTCGCCGGGTTCGGGCGTCAGCGTCGAGAAGTTCGGCTGCGCACCGAAGCCCGATTGCTGCTCGGGCACAATGAAGTTGCCGGTGAAGCCGCGGCAGATGTCGAGATGCAGCGCCTGCGCCTCGCCGACGCCGCCGACCCGCTGCATCTCATCATAGAGATGCGGGTAGATGTCGAAGCCGAGAAAATCAAGATCGGTCGAGAACTCGCCGCGGAAGTCGATGTCGTCGATCCGCCCCAGATTGTGGAAGACGAACCAGTCTGGATTGGTGGCGCGCAGGATCAGCACCTGATCGTGCTGGAACCGCGCCGTGACGAAGGCGAGGAAGCGGTGATAGTCGACCACATGGGTCGGCCCGACCGGGGCAGGGGCGTAGTCGAGGGGCAGCACCACTTGATCGAAATCGTCGTAGGCGGTGGCCCAGAAATGCCCGCCCCACGCATCGTTGAGCGCGGCGATGGTCTTGTACTTGTCCTTGAGGAAGGCCTGGAACTCGGCCAGAGTCACCGGACCGTAGGACAGCGATCCAGAGGTATTGAGCTCATTGTCCGTCTGCCAGCCGATGATGTGCGAATTGCCGCGATAATGCTGGGCCATCGCTTTAGTGATGCGCTTCGAATGCTCGCGGAACACTCCGCTCGCAAGATTGGCGTGCTGGCGCGAGCCATGGCTCATGGCGCGGCCATTGGCATCGACGCGCAACACTTCGGGATAACGCGCCGTCAGCCAGCGCGGCGGCGTCGCCGTCGGCGTGCACATGATGGTCTTGATGCCAACCTTGCCCAGCACATCTATGGCGCGGTCGAACAAACCGAAGTCGAACGTCCCCTCGTGCGGCTCGATAATATGCCAGGCGAATTCCGCAAGTCGCACCGCGTTGAAGCCCGCGGCTGCCATGCGGTCGGCGTCGCGCTGCCAATAGCTCTCATCGACATGCTCCGGGTAATGCGGGGTACCGACGAGGAAAGTGTCGGTCGCGATCGGCCGCCAGACAGAGAGCGGCGCGGATTTCGAGGCAGTCGTCATAGTCGGAAAACTCCAGGCGATAGTCTATTTGATGGCGCCGGCGGTGAGGCCGCCCTGCCAGAACCGCTGCAGCAGCAGGAACACCACGATGACCGGGATGATGCTGACCAGCGCGCCGGTGATGATGATCGAGAACAGCACCTGTCCGCCGCCACCGCCCTGCTGCGCGAGCTGATACCAGGTCGCAAGGCCCACCGTAATCGGCTGATATTCCGGCGTGCGCAGCACGATCAGCGGCAGGAAGTAATTGTTCCAGGTCCCGACGAACGAGAGCAGCGCCACGGTCACTATGCCCGGCGCCACCAGCCGCAGCACGATGGCGCGGAAGATCACGAACTCGCCGGCGCCATCGATACGCGCTGCGTCGAGCAGTTCGTCGTCGACGCCCTGCTCGATATAGACGCGCATCAGATAGACGCCGATCGGCGAGATCATCGAGGGCAGGATCACGCCCAGGGGATTGTCGCTGAGTCCCGAAAGCGCCAGCAGCAGGAAGGTCGGTACGACGAGGGCCGTCTGCGGGATCATCACAGCGCCCAAGACCAGCGCAAACAGCAGATTGCGGCCGACGAATTTGAACTTGGCGAACGCATAGCCTGCCGCGGTAGCAAAGATCGCGGCACCGAGCCCGGCGACGGTGGAATAGAGCACGCTGTTGAACATCCAGCGCACGAAGACGCCGTTGTCGCGCACCAGAAGATCGCTCAGATTCTGCCAGAGGTTGAACTCGGTGCCGAAGCCGAAGCCGAACGTGGTGAACAGGTCGCCATTCGTCTTCGTTGCCGATAGGACCAGATAGACCAGCGGCATGAAGCTGTAGAGGAGGAACAGTGACAGCAGCAGCGTGAGCATGATCCGCGAGCGCCGCCGTTCGCCGGGCCGGCGCTTGGCAGCTTCGAAAGTGGCGATGTCGGTGGTCGCAGTCATCATTGCTCCGGCCGACGGCGGTTGGCGATCAGGGTGAAGATGTAGGAGGCCCCGGCGATCACGACGCCAAGCACGAACGAGACGGCGGCCGCATAGCCATACTGCTGGTTCGAAGTCGCCAGCGAATAGGCATAGAGGTTCGGCGTGTAGCTCGAATTGATGGTGTTTCTGGCGAGCGCGCGCATCAAATATGGCTCATTGAACAGCTGCAGTGTGCCATTGATCGAAAAGATGATGGTGAGCAGGATCGCCGGCCACAGCAGCGGCAGCTGGATCATCCGCGCAAATTGCCAGGGCGAGGCGCCATCGACCCGCGCGGCCTCGGCGAGGTCCGACGGGATCGCCTTCAGCGCGGCGTAGTAGATCACCATATTGTAGCCGACATATTCCCACGTCACGATATTGGCCAATGAGAAGATCATCACGCCCGGCGACAGGAAGTCCGGCGGCGGCAGGTTGAACGCCTTGGCCATCTGCGTGAACGGGCCGAAGGTGGGGCCGTAGAGATAACCCCAGATGATCGTCGCGATCACGCTCGGCACGGCGTAGGGGAGGAAGAAGCCGAGCCGGAAGACGCCCTTGGCATAGACCTGCCCACGATCGAGCACGATGGCGAACAACAGCGCCATGCCCAGCATGATCGGCATCTGCACGATGCCGAACAAAACAAGGTTCCCCACGCCGCCCCAGAATTTGGCGTCGCCGGTGACCTTGATGTAGCTGGCTGCACCCGCGAATTGCCGTCCGCCCACCAGCGTGTCGCGGTAGAGGCTCATATAGAACGCATAAACCAGCGGCGCGACGATGAAGGCGATAAACAGCAGCACGAAAGGCGCCAGGAACACATAGGGCGCGAGCTTTCGTGACGTAAAACCGCTCGATCGCGCTGGGCGCGTCGCTGCGGCTGGCGAATTCGACAATGCCCTGGTCCCCCGTCCGGCAAGATGAAGAGATCGGGCGCGCCGATCAAGCGCGCCCGGCCGTTGCCCGGGAGAAGTCAGGCTACGGTGAAGCCTTGTTCCTTCGCGTAGGTGACCACGGCGTGCTGGATGCGGTCGAACGCATCCGACAGCGTGCCCTTGCCGCCGATCGAGGCGCCGAATTCATCGGACATCGACTGGTACAAGAAGCTCTGGAACGGGCTCCACTCAAATGGCGTCACAGCATTCGCCGATTTGGCGAACACTTCGTTCACCGCCTGGCCGCCGTAGAAATCCATCTTGTTGCCCGCCCATTCCGGGCTAGACAGCAGCGCGGAGGTACAGGGGAAGAAGAATTGCTTGGTGGTGTAGAGCTTTGTGGCTTCGGGATTCGTGGTCAGCCAAATCGCGACTTCGGCGGCCTCGGGCAGATGCTGAGTCGCTTTCATCACGGCCAGCGCTGAGCCACCCCAATTGCCGGTCGCGAACTTGCTCGTGTCCCACTGCGGCAGATCGGCGGCACGCCACTGGCCCGCGCTGGTCTTGGCGAACGAAGTCAGGAATACTGGACCCCAGCCCGCAGTGAGCCAGGTGGCATAGCGGCCCGTGTCGAGGCCGGTGTACCACTCATTGTTGAACCCCGGCTTGGTCTCGATGACACCCGCGGTAATAAGGTCCTGCCAATAGGCGGCGAAGTCCTTGGAAATCTTGTCGTTGATGTTGATCGCGAGCTTGTCGCCATCGCGGCTGACCGGCTTCCAGCCCATCGGCCACAGCAGAGCAGTGACCCAGTCGCCTGAGCTGAACAGCGCGTCGGTGATGAACACATTCGGATCGGCCGCATGGATCTTCTTGGCCGCATCGGCAAACTCGGCCCAGGTGGTGGGCGGCGTGATCCCCTGCTTGTCGAAGACGTCCTTGCGATAGAGCATCGCCATCGGACCGGTATCCTGCGGCATGGCGTTGACCACATCGCCCTTGGCGACCTGCTTCCACGTTGCTTCGGGGAACTCGCCCTTATGGGCATTGGCGTACTGGCCGATGTCGGCGAAGGCGTCGACCTGGCGGAAGCTCTCGAGGTGCTGGTATTCGATTTGGACGACGTCGGGCAGGCCGCTGCCCGCCTGCAGGCCCGCACGGACCGCCTGATACTCCGGGTCGCCCTGGCCGGGATTCACGAGTTCGATCTGGATGCCCGGATGCGCGGCGTTGAACATGTCTACCTGAAGCTGGAGATTCGGCACCCACGACCACACAAGCACCTTGACGGGCTCGGCACCGCGAACTGCCGCAGGCAGACCCGCTACCGCAACGCTCGCACCCGCAACTTTCAAGAAGTCACGACGTTGCATCATCCGCCCAAGCGGATTGAAAATCTTCGTCATTGAAGTCCTCCCACGAAAGATACGCTCCCACACGATGCAGGGCGCAGTTTTTCTTTCAGTTAGAAACTTAATGCCGACATACAGTCGCTGTCAATCGCGATCGATTGATCTTCAGTCGGCCATCACGAGGCTGTCGGCAGGGTTGAGGGTCGTCGCATCGAGCACCAGACGCACCGCTCCAAGCACGATGTCGCGGTGCCCCAGCGCGCCTATCACGAGGCGGGGCGGGTCGTATACATTGCCCTTGAGGCGATGCCGCAGCACATCGAGCACCAGATCACCGCCGCCGACGACCCGGCCCGCCAGTACGATGATTTCGGGGTTCATGAAGGCTGCAACACTGCCCACCGCCATCGTCGTATAGTCGAGCAGTTCGGTCACGACTGGCGCGATTTTGCCCGCCTGCCGGTCGGTGACGGCAGCCAGGGTGAGCTTCCCCGCCGCATACTGCGTGTTGGCCTCTTCGAGCATCTTGGTCGCCTGTTCGGGGATGCCGAAAAAGCGCAGCGATTGCTTGTCGCCCAGATGTTCGAACGGCCGCCCGGTGAGGAGGGGGTCATCGAGATACCAGCCGAGCTCGCCCGCCGCATGTGAGTGCCCGCCATAGAGCTTGCCGTCGATGACGACGCCCGCGCCGGCGCCGGGCCCGATCGAGAGGCTCACGACGCTGTCGGCGCCACGCCCGGCCCCGAACCCCCATTCGCCCACGGCGGCGAGGTTGCGCCCGTTCTCGACGACGATGGGCATCTGAAAATGTTCGCTGAGCCGCGCCCGCAACGGCATGTCGCGCCAGCCGAGCCCGAGCGTCAGCACCACTTCGCCCTCCGGCTGCCTGACGATCGAGGGCAGGCCAATGCCGATGCCGCGAATGGTCTGGCCGCGCGGGCTGGGGGCCGCCATCAGCCGGCGGATCAGGCCGACCAGCTTCTCGAAATTGCGCTCGCCATCATCGTCGGCGGTCTCGTGCATTTCTGTCTGCACGACGCCTTCGAGATTGGCCACGGCGCCATAGAACTCGCCCTTGCCGGCCTCGATGCCGATGATTGCATGCGCCGCGCCGCGGAACTTGATGCGTGCCCGGGGACGGCCCCGGACATTGGCCTCGTCAAACCCGTCATACGCCACCAGATCCTCGGCAATCAGATCCTCGATCACGCGCATCACCGTGGGCAGGCTGATGTTCAGCCGCTCGGCGAGGCTCGATGGCGAAATCACCCCTTCGGTGCGGATCAAATCCACCACGGCCGAACGATTGAGACGGCGTAACAGGCTCGACGTCGTGGGCTGGCGCTTCATTCATGGACCAGTTGCAAAAGGCCGGCGGACCGGCAACGAGCGTCGGCATAGACCAGAACCGTGCTAGAGTCCGCCTTTTTCTAATTACGCCGAACGTCAGTTGTCGCTCCGCAGTGAAAGCTACCGCGGCAGCCCATTCGTTGATTACGGCGATCCGTGGCGGGCGCCCAAGCCCTCCGGAGTCACTGTTTCTCGTGCAAATAACTGACTCCGGTTGCTTCAATCGGTTACGAGCTCGTCCGCCTTTGGCGCGGAACCAACATCAATGACCGCTTTTGGCGCAAAGCGGCCCGCACTACGCTGGACGCAACGGTCGGCTTTCTTGCCAGTCATCCTGAAAGCTGCCAGGCCGTTAACGGCCCAAGGCTGCCAGTCAACAGCGCGCATTTTGCAGCCAAGTGGAATCACTGGCGTTGCAGAAATGCGGCTAAGACAAATAGATCGAGCCGGATGCCAGTTTCAACGAGCCGGATGCAAGTCCCAGTCTAAACGTATCCCGCTCTAGTCGGGGCGGCGATAGGCCTGCACTTCGCCCGGCTCGCTCAGGCTTTGCAGGGTGCCGGGTGCGGCGCCGCCGATCCAGCCCAGCACCGAGCGGGCGAGCTCGGCGCCGGCCAGCCGGAAGTTCTCGTTGACGACCAGCAATTCGCTGCGAAACAGGTGCAGAAGCTCCGACGATTGTTTGGACACCACATCGACATCGCGGCCGAGCTTGAGACCTGCGTCTTCGATGCCGGCGACGATGGCGAGCGTCGCGGCGGCGGCGCTGCTGATGAAACCATCCGGGCGGTTTTCGCGGCGCATCAGCTGCGCCGTCCGCATTCTGATCTGCTCAATCGAATGATCGATCGAAACGGTGTTGAACGGGATCTCGCTGGCGCCGACCTCGCTCAGCGCATCGGCAAAGCCGGCGAGCGTGTGGCCGTGATAGGTCAGCTCGACAGGCGGCGCCAGCAGAGCCAGCCGGCGGCGGCCGAGGCCGGCCAGATGACGCACTGCCTCGGCTGCGAAAGCGTAATTGTCGAAATCATGATAAGGATGGATCAGCCCCATATCGGTGCGACCGTGCGTGGCAAAGGGGATGCCGCGCTCCAGCATATAACGGGCCCTCGGATCGTTTGGCTGTGTGCGCGAAATGATGACGCCGTCGGCTGAACCGGTTTCCACGAGGTAGCGGATCGGGTCGAGCGGATCCTGCGAGCGCGAGTAGGGCGTCACGATCAAATGATAGGGCGTGTCGGCAATGACTTCCGAAACGCCGTAGATGATGTCCGAGACAAAGCTCATGATCTCGTGCTCGGTGTTGAGCACCAGGCTGATGACATTGGTCTTGCCGGTGCGCAGGCGTACGCCGGCACGGTTGGGCCGATAACCGATCTGCTTGGCGACAAGCTGGACGCGCCGCCTGGTCTCGGCGCCGATCTCGGGCGCGTCCTTCAGCGCGCGCGACACGGTGGTGACGCCCAGCCCGGTCATGAAGGCGAGCGTCTTCAGTGTCGGCCGGCCCTGGCCCGACGCTTCGTCGGCCTTTTCTTTTTGATGCCTGTTCATTCACCCCGCCCCGTCAGGCGCATAACAGTAGCCGGACAGCCCGGCAATCGGCCGGCCGCGGGTTCGCCGCGCGCCTTCACCGAATGAAACCGCTATATACTGAAACGTTACAGATTGTCACGACCATCGCCACATCACTGGTGACAGAGCAGAACGAGCGGTGCTGCAATCGGCGCAAAACCGTGATTGGAACGGGCTTTTTCGATTTTTTGGCGTCGCAGCATTCTATTTTGCAGTGCAACCCCTCTTGTTGCGATGCGGTAGGCCGGCGAGCCGCGCGATTTTATTCGCGCTTCGAAAAAACTTGATGCCACCTTCGCCTGAGGGGTTGCGCGCCTCAAGCAATTGCCGTATCGAAAATCTGTAACGTTTCAGATTCTGGGAGGAACGAAATGCGATACCAACTCATGACTGCTGCGCTGGCTGCGACGGTCGCGCTGCAATTCGCCGGCCCCGCGGCCGCGACGGATCTGGAAGTCACCCATTGGTGGACCTCCGGCGGCGAGGCGGCAGCGGTCGCCGAACTCGCCAAGGCTTTCGACGCAACCGGCAATCATTGGGTGGACGGCGCTATCGCCGGCTCCGGCGGCACGGCGCGGCCGATCATGATCAGCCGCATCACCGGCGGCGACCCGATGGGCGCGACCCAGTTCAATCACGGCCGGCAGGCGGAAGAATTGGTGCAGGCCGGGCTGATGCGCGACCTCACCGATCTCGCCACCAAGGAAAAGTGGACGGAAATCGTGCACCCGAAGAGTCTGCTCGACGGCTGTACCCTCGACGGCAAGATCTATTGCGTGCCGGTCAATATCCACTCCTGGCAGTGGCTGTGGCTGTCGAATGCCGCCTTCAAAAAAGCCGGCGTGCCGGTGCCGAAGAACTGGAATGAATATGTCGCTGCGGCGCCCGCTCTTGAAAAAGCAGGCATCCAGCCGCTCGCGGTCGGCGGCCAGCCCTGGCAAGCCTCCGGCGCTTTCGACGTGCTGCTTGCGGCGGTCGGGGGCACCGACGCCTTCCTCAAGGTCTACAAGGACAAGGACGCGGAATTCGCCGCCGGGCCCGAAGTCGCCAAGGTCTTCAAGGCCGCGGACGACGCCCGCAAGATGGCGAAGAACACCAATGTGCAGGACTGGAACCAGGCCACCAACCTGGTCATCACCGGCAAGGCCGGCGGCCAGATCATGGGTGACTGGGCGCAGGGCGAGTTCCAGGTTGCCGGTCAGGTCGCCGGTAAGGACTATACTTGCCTTCCGGGCCTCGGTCTCAACGAGATGATCGCCACCGGCGGCGACGCTTTCTACTTCCCGCTGCTGAAGGATCCCGAAAAATCGAAGGCACAGGAAGTGCTGGCCCACACGCTGCTCGATCCCAAGACGCAGGTCGCCTTCAATCTCAAGAAGGGTTCGCTGCCGGTGCGCGGCGACGTCGACCTCAAGGCGGCGAACGACTGCATGAAGAAGGGCCTCGAAATCCTCGCCAAGGGCAATGTCATGCCCTGGACCGATCAGCTGCTTTCGCAGGATACGCAGAAGCAAAAGGAAGATCTTTTCTCCGAGTTCTTCGCCAAGCAGGACATGACCGTGGAAGATGCGCAGAAGCGCTTCGCCGCCATCGTCGGTTCGGCCGATTGAGCGATCGACCAACCGCCTCACTCCCGCCCCTGCGAGCGCAGGGTCGGGAGCTCGGGTCAAGGCCTCTTGACCCTCCGGCCCTTACCCGATCCAGCGCGGCTGTGCAGATGAGCAAGAGCGAACGCCCTAGCCAACTCTTTCGCAACCTCAATGCGAAAATCGCCTCGATCCCAATGATCTTCACCGCGCTGGTGATCTTTGTCGGCGGCACCGTCTGGACGGTGTTCTATTCCTTCACCAATTCCAAGCTGCTGCCGCGGCTGCATTTCGTCGGTCTCGACCAGTACTACCGGCTGTGGGCAACGCCGCGCTGGCTGATCTCGATCGAGAACCTGCTGATCTACGGCGTGCTGTCGCTGGTGTTCTCGCTGGTCATCGGCTTCCTGCTTGCGGCCCTGCTCGACCAGAAGATCCGGTTCGAGGACACGTTCCGGACCATTTTCCTCTATCCCTTCGCCCTGTCCTTCATCGTCACCGGTCTCGTCTGGCAGTGGCTGCTCAATCCCGAGTTCGGTGTCCAGGCAGTGGTGCGCAGCCTCGGCTGGACGAGCTTCAGCTTCAATCCGCTCTATGATTCCAGCATCGTCATCTACGGCATATTGATCGCCGCTCTCTGGCAAGGCACCGGGCTCATCATGTGCCTGATGCTGGCCGGCCTGCGTGGCATCGACGAGGATATCTGGAAGGCCGCGCGAGTGGACGGGATACCGACCTGGAAGACCTATCTGTTCATCATCATACCGATGATGCGGCCGGTCTTCATCACCACGCTGGTCATCGTCGCCTCCAACATCGTTCGCGTCTACGACCTTGTCGTCGCCCAGACCAGCGGCGGGCCTGGTATCGCCTCCGAAGTCCCGGCCAAATATGTCTATGATTACATGTTCTTCGCCCAGAACCTCGGTCAGGGGTTCGCCGCCTCGACGATGATGCTGCTGTCGGTGATCATCGTCATCGTGCCGTGGGCCTATCTCGAGTTCGGAGGCAAGAAGCGTGTCTGACCAAGCCGTTTCATTGCCCGCCATTGCCGCCGCCGGCGGGCTCGAAGCCTACGGGCCGAGCGGACCGAAGCCGCGCCACACATTCTCGCGCCGTAACATCTTCCTCTACGGCACGCTGATCGTGGTGGCGCTCTACTATCTTTTGCCGCTCTACGTGATGGTGGTGACATCGCTCAAAGGCATGCCCGAGATACGCCTCGGCAACATCTTCTCGCCGCCGATGGAGATCACCTTCGAGCCGTGGGTCAAGGCCTGGTCGAGCGCCTGCACCGGGCTCAACTGCGACGGGCTCTCGCGTGGCTTCTGGAATTCGGTGCGCATCACGATCCCGTCGGTGATCCTGTCGATCGCGCTCGCCTCGGTGAACGGCTATGCGCTTGCCAACTGGCGCTTCAAAGGCGCCGACACGTTCTTCATCATCCTGATCGTCGGCGCCTTCATCCCTTACCAGGTGATGATCTATCCGATCGTCATCATCCTGCGCGAAGTCGGCCTTTACGGCAGCCTCAGCGGCCTGGTGATCGTCCATTCCATCTTCGGCATGCCGATCCTCACACTCTTGTTCCGCAACTACTTTACCTCCATGCCGGAGGAGCTGTTCCGGGCAGCGCGTGTCGACGGCGCCGGCTTCTGGGGCATTTATTTCCGCATCATGCTGCCGATGTCGCTGCCGATCTTCGTCGTCGCCATCATCCTGCAGGTGACCGGCATCTGGAACGACTTCCTGTTCGGCGTCGTCTACACCCGCCCCGACACCTATCCGATGACGGTGCAGCTCAACAACATCGTCAACTCGGTGCAAGGCGTGAAGGAATACAACGTCAACATGGCAGCCACCATCCTGACCGGCCTGGTGCCGCTGATCGTCTATTTCCTGTCCGGAAAATTGTTTGTGCGCGGCATCGCCGCCGGCGCGGTGAAAGGGTGATGGCGATGAACGCAAACGGCAGCATTGCGGTAAACGGCAGCAAGGGGGCAAACGGCACCAGCGTCTCGATCCAGAACCTGTCGCTGAATTTCGGCGCGATATCGGTGCTGCAGACGCTCAACCTCGATGTCGCCGAAGGCGAGTTCATCGTGCTGCTCGGCCCGTCCGGCTGCGGCAAGTCGACCCTGCTCAACTGCATTGCCGGGCTGCTCGACGTTTCCGAAGGCCGCATCTTCATCAAGGGCAAGAACGTCACCTGGGAAGAGCCCAAGGATCGCGGCATCGGGATGGTGTTCCAATCCTACGCGCTCTATCCGCAGATGACGGTGGAGAAGAATCTGTCGTTTGGGCTGCGCGTTGCCGGTCTCGCCAAGGACGAGATCGCCAAGCGCATCGCCCGGGCCGCCGAGATCCTGCAGATCGAACCGCTTTTGCATCGCAAGCCGGCGGCCCTGTCCGGCGGCCAGCGCCAGCGCGTGGCGATCGGGCGCGCACTTGTGCGTGATGTCGACGTCTTTCTGTTCGACGAGCCGCTCTCCAACCTCGACGCCAAGCTGCGCGCGGAATTGCGCGTCGAAATCAAGCTGCTGCATCGCAAGCTCGAGAACACCATGATCTACGTCACCCACGACCAGATCGAGGCGATGACGCTGGCCGACCGTATCGCGGTGATGAAGGGCGGCGTCATCCAGCAGCTCGATGCGCCGCAGACCATCTATAACCGGCCGGTCAACCGGTTTGTCGCCGGCTTCCTCGGCTCGCCGGCGATGAACTTTCTCGACGGCAGACTGGAGCAGGCGGCAGGCGACTGGCATTTCGTCGCCGAGGATGTGCGGATACCGCTTGCCACCTATGCTTTCGAGAAGGACCCGGTGCCGGGGCCGGCCGTGTTCGGCATCCGCCCCGAGCACGTGGCGTTCAACAGCGGCACGGGATGGCCGTTCGCAGCCACGGCAAATGTCGAGGTCGTCGAGCCGATGGGTTCCGACACGCTGGTCTGGCTGAAGCTCGCCGGCCAGAATTTCACGGTGCGGGTGACAGCCGAGCGCACGCCAAACAACGCCGAGGCGGTCGGCATCGGTTTTGATCCGATGCGCGCTTCGCTTTTCGACGCCGCCACCGGTAGCCGCCTCTAGAGCATGATTTAGCCTCCCAAGACTCTTCCATCCCAAAAGACCCATCCATCCCCCCAAAGACTCATCCCCCAAGACTAACCATCCCAAGAAACGGACAGAGACGATGAACTGGTCATTCCAACTTTACAGCGCCCGCAATTTCCAGCCCTGGGAGGGCGTGCTCAAAATGCTGGGCGAGCTTGGTTACAGCCAAGTCGAAGGATTCGGCGGCGTCTATGACGATCCCAAGGCGTTCCGTGCCGAGCTCGACAAGAACGGCCTTGCCATGCCGACCGGGCATTTCTCGATCGACGCGCTCGAGAAGGATTTCGACGGCGTGCGCAGGACGGCCGACGCGCTCGGCATCACGCTGCTCATCTGCCCCTTCCTGAACGCCGAGTTCAGGCCGGCCGACGCGGCCGGCTGGCGCGGCTTCGGCGAACGCCTGGCCAAGGTCGGCGAGACGGCCAAGAAAGCCGGCTATGGCTTTGCCTGGCACAACCATGATTTCGAGTTCAAGGCGCTTGCCGACGGCTCGGTGCCGCAGGACCATGTCCTGTCTTCCGCGCCCGACATCGGCTGGGAGATGGACGTCGCCTGGGTGGTGCGCGGCGGCGTCGATCCGCTGCCCTGGATCGAGAAGCACGGCAAGCGCATCGTCGCCGTCCACGTCAAGGACATGGCCAAGCCGGGCGAGGGCCTCGACGAGGACGGCTGGTCGGATGTCGGCCACGGCACCATCGACTGGCCCGGCCTGATCAAGGCGCTGCGCGCCAAAAGCGCCGCAAAATACTACGTCATGGAACAGGACAACCCCAACGACATCGAGCGCTTCGCCCGCCGCTCGATCGCAGCTGCCAAGACCTATTAGGAGCACACCAGCATGGCAACAAAACTTGGCATCGGCGTCATCGGCTGCGGCAACATCTCGAAGGCGTATTTCTCGCTGGCGCCGCTGTTTCGCGGCATCGAGATGCGCGCCTGCGCCGACATCAACATGGAAGCGGCGAAAGCGCGGGCAAAGGAGTTCAAGCTGCGCGCCGAGACCGTCGAGGGGCTGCTCAAGGCCGACGATATCGACATCATCGTCAACCTGACCATTCCGGCGGTGCATTACGAGGTGTCGAAGCAGATCCTCGATGCCGGCAAGCACGTCTATTCGGAGAAGCCCTTCGTGCTGTCGGTCAAGGAAGGACTCGACCTGAAGAAACGGGCGGAAAACAAGGGGCTGCGCATCGGCTCTGCCCCCGACACCTTCCTCGGCGGCGCGCACCAGCTTGTCCGCGACCTGATCGACACCGGCAGGCTCGGCAGGATCACCAGCGGCACCTGTCATGTGATGAGCCATGGCATGGAGCATTGGCACCCCAATCCGGACTTCTTCTTCCAGCCGGGCGCCGGGCCGGTGCTCGATATCGGACCCTATTACATCACCAATCTGATCCAGTTGATCGGGCCGGTGAAGCGGGTCGCGGCCTTCGCTTCGATCCCGATGACGGAACGCATCATCAGCTCGAAACCGCGCGCCGGCGAAAAGATCCCGGTCTCCACGCCGACGACGATCCATGGCGTGCTGGAATTCGAGAACGGCGCCGTGGTGACGCTCAACACCAGCTGGGATGTCTGGAGCCACGGCCATGCGCCGATGGAGCTCTATGGCGAGGCGGGCACGGTGTTCGTGCCGGATCCGAACTTCTTCGGCGGCGAAGTGCGCTACACCGAAGCCGCCAAGCCGGTGAAGAAGCTGCCGAAATGGCGGCATCCGTTCGGCGTGCCCAACGAGATGCATTCACAAGGCATGATGGCCAACTACCGCACCGCCGGCCTTGCCGACATGGCGATCGCGATCAGGGAAGGCCGGCCGCATCGCTGCTCGATGGAACTGGCGCTGCATGCCGTCGACGTCATGACCGGCCTGTTGCGCTCGGGCGAGACCGGAAAGTTCGTGGCCATGCAGACCAGCTGCGAGCGGCCCGCGGCACTCGGCGTCAAGGCGGCGAAGGAGCTGCTGGCGAAGAAGAAAACGAAGTAGGCGGCGCACCTCCCAAGCACCGCAAAAGCCTCTCCCCGTTTGCGCGGGGAGAGGCTAAGGGTGGGGCCGAAGTCGACTTGCCCGTCATCGCGGCGGCAGCCGTCGGGCTCGTTTCGATATGAGGATTTTCCATGCCCTATGTTCCCGCCGAAAACCGCTACGAAAAGATGATCTACAATCGCTGCGGGCGGTCCGGCCTGAAGCTGCCGGCGATCTCGCTTGGGCTGTGGCACAATTTCGGCGACGACACGCCGCATAGAACCAAGCAGGCAATCACGCGCAAGGCGTTCGACCTCGGCATCACGCATTTCGACCTCGCCAACAATTACGGCCCGCCGCCCGGCTCGGCGGAGCGGGCCTTCGGCGAGATCCTGCGGACGGACTTTGCCGGCTATCGCGACGAGCTGATCATCTCGACCAAAGCCGGCTACGAAATGTGGGCAGGACCTTACGGCGAATGGGGCGGCCGCAAATATGTGCTGGCCAGCCTCGACCAGAGCCTGAAGCGCATGGGGCTCGACTATGTCGACATCTTCTATTCGCACCGCTTCGACCCCGACACCCCGCTGGAAGAGACGATGGGCGCGCTCGATCACGTGGTGCGCTCGGGCAAGGCGCTTTATGCCGGCATTTCCTCCTATAATTCGCAGAGGACCCGCGAGGCCGCCGACATATTGAAGCAGCTCGGCACGCCTTGCGTGATCCATCAGCCGAGTTATTCGATGCTCAACCGCTGGGTCGAGGATGACGGCCTGCTCGACACGCTCGAGGGACTTGGCGTCGGCTCGATCGTGTTCTCGCCGCTGGCGCAAGGCATGCTGACCGACAAATATCTCGGCGGCATCCCCGATGGCAGCCGCGCCAGCCAGGGCAAGTCGCTGCGCCCGGCATTCATCAACGACAAATCGATCGCCAATATCGAGGCGCTGAACGTCATCGCCCGTCGCCGCGGCCAGACGCTGGCACAGATGGCGCTGGCCTGGGTGCTGCGCCGGGGCAGGGTGACGTCGGCGCTGATCGGCGCCAGTCGGCCGGAACAGGTCGAGGACTGTGTCGGGGCGCTGAAGGCGCTCGCCTTCAGCGATGCCGAGCTCGCCGAGATCGACAGCTTTGCCCGCGAGTCGGACATCAACCTCTGGGCAGCATCGGCCGAGCGCAAGGGGCCGCCAAGGAAGTAGGCGACGACGGTCTGCGGTCCGTTTTCATCGAAAAGACGCGGCAGCGCAAACTGGAAGCTGTCTTCGACATGGTGGCCAGCGGCTAACTTTCGCCTGCCTTGAGGTTCCGCGCGGCTTGCTCGAGCGTCGCTCTGTCGTTGCCAAGCCTGTCGATCAGCTCTTGCGCCTGATCACCGGTTATCCCGGTGCGCATCGCCAGTGCCTCGACCGTCAGAACGTCGGAACTGGCGATCGTTCCAGCCGGACCGTGCTCGGCCGCGTCATCATCAGCCTGGCCGGTCATCGTCTCATCGTAGCCAAGCTCTTGCATCGCCTGCTGCCAATGACGCTCATGCGCGCCATCCGGGCGGCCTTCGCGCATCCAGATTTCATAGGCTCGTTGCCGAATTTTTTCATGCCGATCGTTATCCATGGCGGTTCCTCCCTTGTGGCGTTTTCACCAACGCGGGGAGCGCCGGATCGATCCTATGTTCAAGCCGATTTCGCACACATGCCGGACAAAACCCGGTCCCTCATCGAACAAACACCGGACAGACGCGTTTTGCGGAGGAACCTAGATAGCGGGCCGGCCGTTGAGCCGAACCTGGGCAAAGGAGATTACCATGGCCGACGAACCGAACGAATCCGCAACACCGAAGATGACTCAACGTGAAGCTCAGGAAGCCCTGGAGAAGCAGGTCGCGCAGCTGAAGCGCGAGATCAGCAAGATCAATCGGACCTTGGCCGAACGCGCGGAAGAGGCGATCGAAGACGCCGGCGGCTGGTATGACAACGCTGCTGAGCGCGCCTCTCGGACGGCACAAGCCCTCCGCAACAGGGCGCAAACGGTGTCCGGGGTCGTCCAGGAGAATCCCGGCACTGTATCGTCGGCATTCATACTCGGGGCGGCAGTAGGGGCGCTACTGAGCCTCACCTTGGCCGCCACAGACCAGCGCCGCGATCGCTGGTTCTAGTCCCGACCCCAGGTTTTGGGACAGAAACGGCGGGATTGTTCCCGCCGTTCATTCGTTCAGCGGGTGACGCCGGTCAGGGCGTCGCCGGCTTCTGCGCCGTGCCGAGGGCTTTGGGCGCTGCGGGTACGGGCGCTGCCGTCCTCATCTTCTCCTCGATCCAGCCGGTGTAATTCGCCAGCCGCGTGTAGATGCCGTAGGCGTTCTTGTGGCCGCAGGCGGTGCTGCCGTCGGCCGGACCTTCGCCCCAGCTGACGACGCCGACCTGCACCGGACCATCGGCGCCGGTCATGAACAGCGGTCCGCCGCTGTCGCCATTGCAGGCGTCGCGCTCGCCGCTGGCGGTGCCGGCGCAGATCATGTTGCCGGTCAGCGGATCGGCCATATCGGCTGCAATCGCGTTGGCGGCCGCCTCGATGCCCCTTTCCGAGTAACGCATGCGGCGGGCGAGCTCGCCGAGCGCTGCCTTCAAATCATGCGCATAAATCGCCTTGATGCCGATGTTGCAGGTTGCGTTCGGCTGGAGGTCCAGGTCGGCGACCATCAGCGCGGTGGGAAATGTTCCGTCCTGCATCTTGCCCCAGCCGGTGACCGTCGTCTTGCCAGCGTCGGGGGTCGGCTCACGGGCAATTTTGATGGTCGGGGCATTGGCCGGCTCGGCCAGACGGATCAAGCCGAGATCGTTGTCCAGCGTCTGCTCGCTATAGCCCTCGTTGACGATGATCTCCACCGCCTTGTAGCGCTTGCCCTCGCTGAGATCGGTGGCGCCGGTGAGCACGGTGACCACATCAGGCGAAATCGGCTCGCCGTCGTCATTGAGGCAGTGCGCCGCCGTCAGCACCCATTGCGGCGCGATCAGGCTGCCGCCGCAGAACTGCGCATTCGCCTGCGAGGCCGGGCTTTTGTCCAGTTTGCCGGTGGTCAGCAAGGCCACCTGGAACGGGTAAGCGCCCTTCTCGGCCTCTTTGCCGCCGTAGACGCGATCGGCGCCGTCGGGGTTCTCCGCCCTGGCCTTAGCCCTGGCCTCGGCCACGCGTTTCATCGGCGAGATCGCCGCCTCCGGCCGGGCGGCCGCGTCTCCGGCTTGAACGGAATTGACGGCCGGAAATGTCGCCGCGATGCCAAGCAGCGCGGCGGCGGCAATCGGTCTGAACCTATGGATGATCTTCACCTCGAACCCCCTGAGACGATGTTCCGACAGGTCACTTGCCGACGCATGATCCACTGAAATGGAACCGGCCGGTGAGATCATGCTCCACGGCGAAGCACGATCCGTCACAAAGCCGAGCACCATTTCTGCTAGTCGTGCTGTCGAGCCAAACCCGCCCAAAATCCTATAGCCCCCCACGGGCTATGTGGAAGCAATTTGTCGTTGCCAATGTTGGATTATTTTAGGCAGTATACCGTTGCAGGCATTTTTGGCGGGGACCTAAACTGGCTGCACTGAATAATGGCCCGGTAAAGGCACCGGTAACCAATTTCATTTTTCTGCGCCACCACGATCTCGACAATATTTCTGTATCTTGATCCAGTCCTTGCTGACTTTTGGGAGAGTCTCACCATGACAAAACTGACACATAGCATTATTGCGTCCGCGTTGCTTTCCACCGCAATGTGGGCGGTTCCTGCCTTGGCTGCCGATCCAGGTTCCGCCAATGCCGGCAACGGCGAAAGCATGCGGGGCGTGACATCGGGCGATTACAAGCCCGGCCGGGCGAAACCGATCGCCCCGCCGAAACTGACCGACGACGAGGCCAACCGCGCCGCGCCGCTCACCGACGAAGCAACGGCCGTCAAATCCTATGGCATCGTCGGCCGCTCCGCCGATGGCAAGGACATCAAGATCGACCCGAACGAGACGCTGAAGGACCTTGTCATCAGGGAAATGAACGCGCCCGCCGACGAGCAGAAGTCCGACAATTCCGGACTGAGCGGAGGCGAAGACGCCGGCCGCCAGGTGTTCGGGACGGACGACCGCGAGCAGATCAAGAATACCAAGACCTACCCGTTCACCGCGATCGGCTATCTCGAAGGCAAATCGAAGAGCGGCAGCTATGGCAGCTGCTCGGCGACGCTGATCGGCCCGCGCACGGTGCTCACCGCGGCGCACTGCCTCTACAGCCACGAGGACAAGGCCTGGCTGGACGACATCCTGTTCGTCCCGGCTCTCAACGGCAAGACGGCCGACGACGCACCGTTCGGCGCCTTCACCTATGAAAGCGCCTATATCGTCCAGGGCTTCATCGACAATTACCAGGGCTTTTACGGCTCGGTCGTGCCGTGGGATCTCGGCATCGTCACCCTGAAACAGGATGTCGGCACCAATCTCGGCTGGCTGGGCTATGCCAATTACGTGGATCTCGGCGATTTCACCGCCAACATCATCGGCTATCCCGGCGACAAGCCGATGGGCACGATGTGGAAGGCGACCTGCGAAGTGCATGCCGAAAACATCGCCACCGAGTATTTCCAGTACGACTGCGACACGTATCCAGGATCGAGCGGCAGCTCGGTCTATGCCTATGACAATGGCTCCAAGCAGCGCGTCATCACCGGCGTGAACGTCGCCGAGAGCCCGGATGCCAATACCGCCGTGCGCCTGAACGCCATCAACGTCCAGTGGATCAACAGCCTGTACAAATAGGCGTGCAGAATTTCGGCCGCGATCATCGGGGCGGGTTATCTATTTAGCCGCATTTCTGCGACGCCAAGTGTGATCACACTTGGCTGCAAAATGCTCCAACCAAAGCCGGCGGCGGAGCATTTCCGTCGCCGGCTTTCGCATTTTCGGGGATTATCTGGACTCGGCCGAGGATGGCGCCTGGCGGACATAGTTCTCGATCGGCAGGGCAAAAGTCGGCGAGCCGGCCTTGCGCTCCTTGTCGATATAGCCGGCAAAATAGCTCCAGAAGGAAGCGGCATAGTCGCGGAAATAGGAGTCGGCGACCTCACGCGAGCACAGCCTGCCTTCGACGCAGAAGGAAAGGCGGTTGAGGAAATAGACGATGCGGTCGAAATTATCGCTGAACTCGGCAAGCGGCGTGTCGCCGCCGGTAGCGCTCATCGCCTCGATGCCGATGCGATGTCTGAACACCTGTTCCTCGGTCGGCGTGGGATTGGCGCTGAGCAGATTGCCGTATTTGGCATTGAGCGTCGCCAGGCGTTGCTTGAGGGCCCGTTGCGCCTGCTGGTAATCCTTGCTTTCCCAGAGCTCGACCAGCGACATCGTCTGTTCGACACGCTTCTGCTCCTGGTTTGCCAGGAACTGGTAGACCGAAAAGATCAAGGTGAAGATGATCGCCAGGCGTACCAACAATCCGGACCAGGCATAGACGAGCATGCGCCAGTCGCGATCGGTGAACGGGTTCGCCTCCTTCTTGACCTCGTGATTGCTCACCCAAGGCAGGCCTTCGACGGTTTCCGGCAGTGACGCCGGCTTCTTTTCCAATGCCGGCGCTGACACTGCCTGCTGTGTTGCGCTGCCCTCTGCTTTCGTCATCCGCAGCTGTCCAGTTCTATGGTGGCGGACGGGTCCAGCACGATGCCCGGCGTCTCCAGCTTCTTCTTCAGGCAATCCAGCTGCGTGCGCGAAACGATGAACTGCACGTCAGGCGCAACCTGCGCCTTGCCCGGCGACGGCAATGGTTCGACCACGCCGCGCGAGGTGCAGCTGCTGAGATCGACCACGACGGCGGCGTTGCCGGTCTTGGCGATCTGGTCGTACTGGTCGAGAAAGCAGCTCGCCAGTTCGGAGTTGATGACGACCTCCTTGGCGCAGAGGCCGCAAGCCTCGTCCGCCGAAGCATTGGCGGCCAGCAACAGCCCGGCGACAAGGCCGACGATTGTTGCGCGCCACGAGAATACCATCCTGTTCACGAACGCCCTCATCCGTTCCGTTCGGCCGCCGACAGCGGCGGTCGAAGAATGTTCATTATCAGCCGATCAGGCAAGAGGCCCGGCCGGGCACTTGATCCCGCTTCAGGCGCGCGGCACCGTCTCCATCGGGAAGATCATCACGGCGCCCTTCGACCCCTTGTCGTCGGTGAGCCGCATGGCCGACCGCGTCGCCGGCGCCATGCCGATATCGGCCAGCATGTCGGAGAAGCTTGGCTGTCCCAGTCCGCGCGTTACCGAGACAACCCCGTCTTGCGCCAGGAAGCTCAGATCCTGCTTCTCGCTCTGCGGCGGCGCTTCGGCCAAGACGGCGATCATCCGCTCCATGCCGAAGCTGGTGTCGGTGAATTTGAACAGGCCTTCCTCGAGCACGGCGCCTTCGGTAAGGCGCTCGGCAAGAAAATGCTGGATGGAATAGTCGGAGCCGACATAGAGCACGTTGATGTCGACCAGGTTGGTCGAGCTGTTCCTGGCCAGCACGTGCACCTGATCATCGGGCGAAACACGCGGCACCGTCGACGGTTCGATCGGCTGCAGCGTGTCACTGTCAAAACGCTTGATCCGGAACTCGACACTGACCTCTTCCGGCCGATAATCGGAAGCGGCGGCCAGCCTCGACAGGCCGATGGCGCGGAAGATTTTCGTCAGAGTCCCTGCCGCGGCGTCGATCAACTTTTCGCGGCCGTCCGGATGAATGACGATCATCGGCGGCTTGCTGCCGTCCTTGAGCGTCATGTCGCCCGAAGCCGGCAGGAACCACAGCGCCGGCGCGTCGGTGGCATCTTCTGCGGCGCCGGCAATGGCATTCTCGCGCAGCACTGCGAGACGCAGATCTGCGCCCTTGCCCGGCTCGACCAGCGCGATATGGAACCCCGAGTTCTCCCTGGCGGCCAGTTCGTCGAGAACCGAATTGGCCAGCGCGGCCTCCTTCTCCAAGCCTTTGGCCGCTGCCGGCCGCGCGATCACGAGCTTGTAGTCGACGGCGAGCTCGGCCAGCCTGGCATAGGCATTGGCGGGGATGTCGGCCAGCTTGAGCGCCGGCTTACCGCCGAACTCGACCGGCTGGACGCGGCTTTCCAGGTTCTTCGCCGACTGCACCTGGAGATAGCCAAGCGCCTCGGACAGCGGCGACAGCGCCGAGGGCAATATTGCGAGCCTGCTGCCTGGGCTGAGGCGATGCAGCAACCCGGCGCCGATCGTGGCTTTGTCGTTCTCGATGACGATCGGCCATTGCATGACCGCGTCTGTCTTGTCGGTGCCGAAGACGCGTGCGTCGAGTTCTCCCTCGAACAGCGGCGTCGGCCGGGTGCGGCCGTCCGCCGAATATTGCTGCAGCACGGCCTGGCCGAGCTGGCGGTAGGTGATGTTAGGATTCTCGGCCAGTTTCGACAGGATGGTGAAGGTGAACAGCCCGAAACGCGGCGCATCGGCCGTGCCCTTGGGCAGCGGCATCTCAGGTGTCGTCTCTACCGTCTGCGCCGCGTAGAAGGCGACCAATTTACCCTTGGTGGTCGGCTCGGCGCCGGTCGGCGTCAGCTTGAATGCAGGCTTGCGCTGCCCGTTCTCGTCAAAGCCGCGCGGCGCGGCCGACGCAATCCCGTCATAGGCTTTCACCGCGGCCGCCCTGGCAGCGTCGTCGCCGCCGACCAGATCGGCGAACTCGACCTTGCGTTCCAGCTCATCGTCGACCTCGGCGGCGCGCGTCGCGGTGCCGGAGTGGCAGCAGTCGAACACGGCCCAGATAAAGGCGCCCTTGTCGCGGATGGCGTCGAGCGCGGTGCCGATCTCGTTGTCGACCAGCGCATTGGGCACGCCCTGTTCACGGTTCACCCATTTGTCGATGTCGGACGGCAAGAAAATCTCGTCGAGGCCGTCGGTCTCGCCGCCCTTGTTCGCCGCCGGCTGTTGCGCGCCATGACCGGACAAATGCAGGTAGACGAAATCGTCGCGCTGGACCTTGGCGGCAAGGTCGGCCAACGCCGCCTTGATCGCCGCATGTGTCGGCGGTCCGTTGGCGCCTTCGACATCCTTGGCGAGCAGCGTGACGTTTTCGGCCAGGAATTTCACCGGCGCGGGCGTGTTCCCCAGGAGGTAATCGCGCACCAGGCCGGCATCGTTCTTCGGTCCGATCAGCCAGTTCTTCCGCGGCAGGTTCGGATAATCGGTGCAAGCAACGAGCAGTGCATGATAGGTGCGCGCGGCTGCGAATGCCCGAAACGGCACCAGGCCGGCAACGGCCAGCGCGGACGTGCCGGCAAGCAGCGTCCGCCGCGTCACTTTGATCATGATTGCTTCCCCAAGCCCGATCGAATTTCCAAGCACGGCCAGCCTGGCCGAGGATTTTGTCAGTATTTTGAATATGGCGACGCCGGCCAGCCGACCACCGGCTGCGAATAGAAACAGTAGCAAAAATGGCAGTTCGTCGCTATCTCAGTGGAAGGGGCCGGATTGCATGCGAACTGGCAGTGATCGGCACGGAGCGGCTTGGAACAGGATCATGGCGGCAAGGGATGTACTGACGAAGAACCAGCTTTGCGTTCTCGAGAAACTCGAGGCCGCCAGCGGGCCGCTCAGCGCCTATACGTTGCTCGACCAATTGCGCGAGCGCGGTTTTCGCGCTCCGCTGCAGGTCTACCGGGCGCTCGACACGCTGGTGAAATCCGGCTTCGTGCACAGGCTCGAAAGCCTCAATTCCTTCGTCGCCTGTGCCGAGCCGCACGACCACAGCCATTCGATGACCGCGTTCGCCATCTGCGACACCTGCGGCCAGGTGACCGAGTTCTCCGACCACGACGTCGGACACCGGCTCGACGAATGGGTGCGCTCGACCGGCTTCGCCGCCAAGAAGGCGGTGATCGAATTCCGCGGGACTTGTGCAAAGTGTTTGGCTGAAGCGGCTTAGGAAGCCGGAGCAACGCGTCGTAGCAGCTGGTGCGCGGGGTCCATACCGTTCTGGCAGATCGCGCCATGGTGCGCCCGATCGCGGCACCCAGAAGATGCCGTTGAGCACCCACCGATCATCGACGCGCGATACGCCTCGCGACTTATCGGGCAATAGCGGCTCGATCACTCGCCATTCGACTTCAGTCAGATCATATCGGCTTATGCCAACGCTGAATCAGATTCGGCGCAGCTTTCGGGTTTTTCTAATCCGCATTTGGGGGGTTGACTTAGAGTGCACTCCAACACCTAGCCTCATTCGCGTCGTGACGTAGGAAGGGTGTTCATGAAGATTGGCGAACTGGTAAAGCGTTCGGGACTATCGGCCCACACGATCCGCTACTACGAGCGAATCGGGCTGCTTCCGTATGCTGACAGGAACCAATCGGGCCAACGTGACTATGACGCATCAATCCTGATCTGGATAGAATTTCTCGACCGTCTCAGAGCGACCGGGATGCCTATTCGGGAAATGCTGCACTATGCAGCGTTGCGGGAGCGCGGCGTCGGCACGGAAGCTGAGCGACGCACGTTGCTCGAACAGCATCGCGAGCGTGTCCGCGCTGGCGTGGTTGAACTGCAAGCCTGTCTTCTCGTCCTCGACACCAAGATTGCCGGATATGCCGGCACCGAACAGAGGATGAAAGACTATGACGCACCAATCCCCGAACGTCGGCGAAAGCCGGTTGGAACGCGGCAAGCGGGCGCTCGCTGAAATCGACGGCGAGGCGGGCCACAAAGTGATTGCGGCTCTGGCCGACATTGCCCCCGATTTTGCCGACTACGTGTTCGAGTTCTCCTTTGGTGACATTTACAGTCGCCCCGGCCTCGATCTGCGCGCCCGCGAGATCGCGACCATCGCCGCACTAACGGCGATCGGAACCGCGGTCCCGCAACTGAAAGTCCACATAGATGCCGGTCTGAATGTCGGGCTGACAAAGGACGAAATCATCGAGACCATCATGCAGATGGCCGTCTATGCGGGCTTCCCTGCGGCGCTTAACGGGCTGTTCGCGGCCAAGGAAGTCTTCGCCGCCCGATTCCCCGTCCAACAGGAGCAAGCGACGTGATCTTTTTAGCCCAAGCCTGCCATGCCCTATCCGGCAACGTCCGCTTCCAAATCTAAACGCCTGGAAGCCGACTGGCAGCTTCCCACCTATCACGGTCATTCCGCATTTATGAGTTTACGGCCTAGCCAACCGGCCTCCTTGAGGTATGCCGGATGTGCAGGATTTCGATTGCGTCGGAACGGGCACGATAGAAAACCTTGTAGGGGTAGCGACCTATGAAGAGGACGCGAACGCCAGGGATGTCAGTCGCGTGACCGCTTTCGGGAAATTCGGCAAGTCGCGAAATCCCAGCGTGGATCCGAGAAATGACTGAAAGGGCGCCCTGAGGCGCCCGCTCTTCGAGATAGTTGAAAATCGCCTCGCGTTCGGCAAAAGCCTGCCGCGTAAATCGGACCTTCATAGCCTGCGGCGGGTGTCGGCCGCGCGAACGGTATCCTCATCTACGAAAGTGCCGTGATCGGCCTCTGCTAGCCCCGCTGTGACCGCGCTGCGCTCTGATTCCGACGTCGCATACACGCCGGTTCGCCGCGCCTCGATGACGCGGGCATAGTCGGCAAGCTCCTCCTGGTCTTCGTGAGGCCAAGCTTCCGCGTGCTTTACCAGGTTCTCGAGTGTCTTCGTGATCATAGGCGCAGTATACCACACCGCTGCTTTTCGTGAACCTTGAGAAAAGATGGCTCAACGGGCGCGTAGGCTGATGAAGGTAGGCCACATCAGAATATTGGGGCTCCTCAACAGGAAGTCGATATTCGGCCCCGCCTTAATGGGCCTCTTCCCAGTTGTTGGCGGCGCGGGCGTCGACGTGCAGGGGCACCGACATCGATACCGCCGGCATGGCGGCGTTCTCCATGACGTGGCAGACGACGGGAATCGTCGCCTCGACCTCGGCTTCGACCGTCTCGAAAACCAGCTCGTCATGCACCTGCAGCAGCATGCGGGCGGAAAGCCTGGCCTTTTCCAGCGCCTCGTCCATGCGGATCATGGCGCGGCGGATGATGTCGGCCGCCGTGCCCTGCAGGCGTGCGTTGATCGAGGCGCGCTCGTTGAAGGCGCGGACCGAGGGATTTGACGAGCGTATCTCGGGATAGTGGATGCGGCGGCCGAAAATGGTTTCGACGAAGCCGTGCTCGCGGGCATAAGCCTTGGTCGCATCGATATAGTCGCGGATACCTGGGAAGCGCTCGAAATATTTCTTGATGTAGTCGCCGGCTTCCTCGCGCGCGATCGACAGCTGGTTGGCGAGGCCAAAGGCCGAAATGCCGTAGATGATGCCGAAATTGATCGCCTTGGCGCGGCGGCGCACTTCCGAAGGCATGCCCTCGACCGGCACGTTGAACATTTCAGACGCGGTGATGGCGTGGATGTCGGCGCCGTCGGCGAAGGCCTGCTTGAGCTGCGGGATTTCGGCGACATGGGCCAGCACGCGCAATTCGATCTGGCTGTAGTCGGCGGAAACCAGCTTGTTGCCCTTGTCGGCGATGAAGGCTGTCCTGATCTTTCGGCCCTCGACGGTGCGCACCGGAATGTTCTGCAGATTGGGATCCGAGGATGACAGCCGGCCGGTCGTCGTCGCGGCAAGCGCGTAGGAGGTGTGGACGCGCTTGGTGTCAGGATGGATGAAGCCGGGCAGTGCGTCGGTATAGGTCGATTTCAATTTGGTCAGCTGGCGCCAGTCGACGATCTTGCGCGGCAATTCGTGGCCCTCGGCGGCGAGGTCCTCGAGAAGCTGCGCCGAGGTCGACCATTGGCCGGTCTTGGTTTTCGAACCGCCGGGCAGGCCCATCCTGCCGAACAGGATGTCGCCGAGCTGTTTTGGCGAGCCGATGTTGATGCGTTCGCCGACCAGCTGGTAGATCTCGTCCTCGAGCCGTGCGGCACCCTGTGCCAGTTCGCCGGAGAGCCGCGACAGGATCTGCCGGTCGACGGAGATGCCGCGCTGTTCCATCCGCGCCAAAACCGGCACCAGCGGCCGTTCCAGCCGCTCATAGACCGAGACCAGGCCCTTGGCGGCAAGCCGCGGCTTCAGCACCTGCCAGAGCCTGAGCGCGACATCGGCGTGCTCGGCGCCGTAAGCCGTCGCCTTGCCGAGGTCGGCCTGATCGAGGCCGACGAAGCTTCTTCCCGAACCGGCCAGTTCCTTCAGCGGAATGGTCGCGTGGCCGAGCCACTTGTCGGCCAGCGCCTCCAGGCCATGGCCACCATGGGTGCCGGCCTCGAGCACGTAGGAGATCAGCATGGTGTCGTCATAGGGGCCGATCTCGATGCCGTGACGGCTCATGACGACAAGGCGGTATTTCATGTCGTGCACGATCTTGAGGACGGATCTGTCCTCGAGCAGCGGCTTGAGCAACGCCAGCGCGTCGCGGATCGGGATCTGGTTTTCGACCGCGCCGCCGCCGAGCAGGTCGCCATTGCCGTTTTTATGGGCAAGCGGCACGTAGGCGGCGTGGCCGGGCGCGACGGCCATGGCAAGGCCGATCAGTTCGGCCCGCATCGGATCGGGCGAGGAGGCTTTAACGTCGAAGGCGACGATGCCTCTCTCCATCGCCTCGGCGATCCAGACCTTCAGCGTCGCGGCGTCGCGGATGCAGGCGTAGGCGCTGGTGTCGATCTTGCGGGCGGTGGCAGCCTCCAGGCGAAGCGCCGAAAGCAGGGATGGGGTGTCGCCTTGCCTGGCTGCGGCCGGGGCTTCGAGTGCCGCTTCGTCCGACGGCGGTGCGCTCTCGGCGGCCGCGGGCAGGCCAAAACCCATATCTGGGCCGTGCGCGGTATCGGCACGCTCTATCGTGACGGGGGTGGCTGGAACGTCGCCCGCGTCGGTTCCGGTCGCTTCGGCGACGCGGCGGGTCAGCGTCGAGAATTCCATGGTCTTGAGAAAGCCGATCAGCCTGGGGCCGTCCGGCGCGTGCAATACGAACTCGTCGAGCCCCTCGGTCACCGGCACGTCGTTTTTCAGCGTCACCAGGTCACGCGAAATGCGCGCCTTGTCGGCATTGGCGATGATCGATTCGCGCCGCTTGTCCTGCTTGATCTCGCCGGCGCGGGCGAGCAGCGTATCGAGGTCGCCGAACTGTTCGAGCAATTGCGCCGCCGTCTTCGGCCCGATGCCGGGCACGCCCGGCACATTGTCGACCGAATCGCCGGTCAGCGCCTGCAGGTCGATCATTTTCTGTGGCGGCACGCCCCATTTCTCGATCACCTCGGGAACGCCGATCTGGCGGTCCTTCATCGGGTCGTACATGGCAACCGTTGGGCCGACCAGTTGCATCAGGTCCTTGTCGGAAGAGATGATGGTGGTGTCGGCGCCGGCTTCGCAGGCAAGCCGGCAATAGGTGGCGATCAAATCGTCGGCCTCGTAGCCTTCCGTCTCAAGGCATGGCAGGTTGAAGGCCCTGGTCGCCTGGCGGATCAGGCCGAATTGCGGGATCAAATCTTCCGGCGGCGCCGAGCGGTTGGCCTTGTATTCGGGGTAGAGGTCGTTGCGGAAGGTCTTCGACGAATAGTCGAAAATCACGGCGAAATGCGTCGGCACGATGCCGACATCGGTGTTGCGGGCGTCCTGCGTCAGCTTCCAGACCATGTTGCAGAAGCCGAGCACGGCACTGGTCGGCAGCCCGTCGGACTTGCGGGACAGTGGCGGGAGCGCGTGATAGGCACGGAAGATGTAGCCGGAGCCGTCGACAAGGAAGAGATGATCGCCTTTTTTCATGGCACGAGGGATAGCGCGGCGCAGCGCCGCGGTCCATGCCAAAGGCGGCTTCCGCCAAGGGTTCCGGCAACACCCTGACAAATGGCGTGCGAGCTTGGCCGGCCATGGCGGCTTGGCCGGAGCTTTGTTCGCTCACGCCTATGTTACAAAAGTGTAATTTTTGTGCCCTTGAATCGCCACGTTCGCAGACACAGATAAACGCCATCGGCAGTTTTCGCCGAAGTCCGGAGCAAGGCCCGTCCCCCGCCTATCCCGGACACTTGCGGCAGCCTATCCCCCCTCTCCGGGCTGCCGCATCGTTTCGAGTAAAGGCCGCCGTGGTTCCCCTCCACCACGGCGGCATTTTTTTGCCTTTCGACGGCATCCTGCCTGTGGCCCAACGGTCGCGGGCTTTCCGTTTCGGCGCATGGGCTCTAGATTCGCCGCCAGAATCGAAAGGCCCGCCAGATGTCCGCAGTTTCCCCTGTTCTCGACCGCCTCGACAAGAACTTCGACCAGAGCCTGGAACGCCTGTTCGGCCTGCTCGGCATCAAGTCGATCTCCACCGATCCGGACTACGCCGCCGACTGCCGCAAGGCCGCCGAATGGCTGGTCGCCGAGCTCAAGCTGATCGGCTTCGACGCCAGCGTGCGCGACACGCCGGGGCATCCGATGGTGGTCGCGCATCACGACGGGCCGGCGGGCGCGCCGCATCTGTTGTTTTACGGTCATTACGACGTCCAGCCGGTCGATCCGATCGAGCTGTGGGAAAGCGACCCGTTCGCGCCGGCGGTCAAGGAGATCGAGCCCGGCCACAAGGTGATCACCGGCCGCGGCGCGGCCGACGACAAGGGGCAACTGATGACCTTCGTCGAGGCCTGCCGCGCGTGGAAGCAGGTGCATGGCGGATTGCCGTGCCGCATCACGATCCTGTTCGAGGGCGAGGAGGAGTCCGGGTCGCCGTCGCTAAAACCGTTCCTCGAGGCGAATGGGGATGAGCTCAAGGCCGATTTCGCGCTGGTCTGCGACACCGGCATGTGGGACCGCGATACGCCGTCGATCTGCGTGTCGCTGCGCGGGCTGGTCGGCGAGGAGATCACGGTGACCGCCGCCGACCGCGACTTGCATTCCGGGCTCTATGGCGGTGCGGCCGCCAATCCGATCCGCATCCTGGCAAAAATCCTGGCCGACATCCATGATGAGGAGGGTCACGTCACCATTCCGGGTTTCTACGACGGCGTCGAGGAAACGCCGTCGCAGATATTGCAGTCGTGGCTGTCGTTCGGCGAGACGCCCGAGACCTTCCTCGGCCCCATCGGCCTGTCGATCCCGTCCGGCGAAAAGGGCCGTTCGGTGCTCGAACTGACCTGGGCGCGGCCGACGGCCGAGTTCAACGGCATTATCGGCGGCTATACCGGCAAGGGCTTCAAGACGGTGATCGCCGCGCAGGCCTCGGCGAAAGTCTCCTTCCGCCTCGTTCACAAACAGGATCCGGAAAAAATCCGCGCTGCCTTCCAGGCATTCGTCAGGCAGCGGGTTCCGGCCGACTGCTCGGTCGAATTCCACCCGCATGGCGGCTCGCCGGCAATCCAGCTTTCCTACGACTCCCCCTTCCTCGCCAAGGCCAAGCAGGCGCTGTCCGACGAATGGCCGAAGCCGGCGGTGGTGACCGGCAGCGGCGGCTCGATCCCGGTGGTTGGCGATTTCCAGACCTATCTCGGCATGGAATCGCTGCTGGTCGGTTTCGGCCTCGACGACGACCGCATCCACTCGCCGAACGAGAAGTACGAGATGAGCTCCTTCCACAAGGGCCAGCGCTCCTGGGCGCGCATTCTCGAGGCGCTGACACGCTGAAATTGCGCCAGACTCAAGTTTTTGTTGATTTTTCGCCGGATCGCGGCAAGGACGGGCTAGGTCCGTCGCGCATCGCTGCACGGGGCCGCGACCGGAGAAGACGATGAGCGACATACGTTTCCATAAAAACGATCTGCCCGGCCTGCTGCATTACGATGTCGGGGCGGTCGCCATCGACACCGAGACGCTGGGGCTGAACCCGCATCGCGACCGGCTCTGCGTCGTGCAGATCTCGCCGGGCGACGGCTCGGCCGACGTCATCCAGATCGCGCCCGGCCAGAAAAAGGCGCCGAACCTCGTCAGCCTGCTGAAGAACCGCAGCATCACCAAGCTTTTTCATTACGGCCGCTTCGACCTTGCCGTGCTCTACAACGCCTTTGGCGTCATGCCGGAGCCGGTGTTCTGCACCAAGATCGCGTCGCGGCTGACGCGCACCTACACCGACCGGCACGGGCTGAAGGACATCTGCTTCGAGCTTCTCGGGGTCGGCCTGTCGAAGGCGCAGCAATCGTCGGACTGGGCCGCCGAGACGCTGTCGCCCGAGCAACTCGAATATGCCGCCTCCGACGTGCTCTATTTGCACCGGCTGCGCGACGTGCTGAGCGCGCGGCTGGCGCGCGACAACCGGACCAGGGAGGCCGATGCCTGCTTCCGCTTCCTGCCGACGCGTGCGAAACTCGACCTGATGGGCTGGGATGAGGAGGATATCTTCGCCCACAGCTAATGGCCTTCATGATAATTCTACTCCGGCGGCCATCTGGCGCAGTTTTCTCCGCTTCCGGTGCTCACGGACCCAAATGTCCGCTGCGCTCCGGTTCTCGAAAACACGCCATATGTCTCGCCGGAGCGAATTCTCATAAAGGCCATCGGCCAGCAACCGAGGGCGCTTGTCCCGGCGCTCCGTTCGCTTTCACCGGAGGAATTGAAATGGCTGCGCGAAAACCGATCGAAACGGCACCGAAGGACGGCTCCAAGGTCACCGTCTACTGGCAGGACAGCGACGGCGTGATGAACGAGAGCATCGCGCAATACCGTTCGCTCGACCGGCTGAAGGCGGCCGGCGGCGACTGGGACGAAAGCGACGCCGGCTGGTGGGCCTATACGGACGGCCATACGCAAAGGAAGATCGAGCCGATCAGCTGGCGGCCGGCCTCCGACGATGCGGATGCCGACGACTGAGGGTTGTCGCAACCGCCGAACTGAAGTGATTATTCTGAGGCAAGGCATATTTTGTTCTTGCTTTGTGCCGGCAGCTATGCTACTAATCTCGCTATGGTGCTCATTGGCTCCAACGACCCGTCCGCCGAGGCGGGTTTTTCATTTCCGGCTTTGGCACTGTCGCGGACCGCGCCGGTTCGGCAAACGATTGAATACAGTTTACTTCGATTTTTCCCGACTTAACCCGCCTTTAAACCGCCGCATCTAGTCTTCAACCCGAACGCCATAGGCATGGGGAAGACAGCACAGCGCATGGCGAACCGGAAAGACAGTCGCATCGAGCCCAGCTTCGAGGCATCGCCGGGGGCGAGATCCTCGGCCGGTTTTTCGGTGAGCGAGGAGGACCGCGTCGTGCCGAGCAACCGAAAAGCCGCTGCAAATCGCAAATCGTCCAAGGCCAAGCCGTCACGCGGCGGGCGCGGCAAAGGCCGGCGCGGCGCGTTCGGCGTCCTTGCCCGGCTGTTCTACTGGTGCTTCGTGCTGGCCATCTGGGGCGGTATCGCCACTGCCGGCATCGTGGTCTATTACGGCGCGAAAATGCCTGCGGCCACCACCTGGGCCATTCCCGACCGCGCCCCCAACATCAAGATCGTCTCGGTCGACGGCCAGCTGCTTGGCAATCGCGGCATGAGCGGCGGCGAAGCCGTCGGCCTGCACGAAATGTCGCCCTATATTCCCGAGGCCGTCATCGCGATCGAGGACCGCCGCTTCTATTCGCATTTCGGCATCGACCCGATCGGCCTTTCCCGGGCCATCGTCACCAACGTTGTCGGCGGGCATTTCTCGCAAGGCGGCTCGACGCTGACCCAGCAATTGGCCAAGAACCTGTTCCTGACGCCGGACCGCACCCTGGAACGCAAGGTGCAGGAGGTGCTGCTGGCGCTGTGGCTGGAGCACAAGCATACGAAGGACCAGATCCTCGAAATGTACCTCAACCGGGTCTATTTCGGTTCCGGCGCCTACGGCGTCGAAGCGGCCTCGCGCCGCTATTTCGGCAAGAGCGCGCGCGATGTCACGCTGTCGGAGGCGGCACTTCTCGCCGGCCTGCTCAAGGCGCCGTCGCGGCTGTCGCCGGCGCGCGACCCGAAGGCGGCCGAACAGCGTTCGCAGCTGGTGCTCGCCGCAATGCGCGACGAAGGCAAGATCAGCGCCAAGGAGATGACCACGGCGATGAGCGCGCCGGCGACGCGTTCGCCGTCCTACTGGACCGGCTCGGAAAACTATGTCGCCGACACGATCATGGAAGAACTGCCCGACCTGATCGGCGACGTGCGCCGCGACATCGTCGTCGACACGACCGTCGATCTGACGCTGCAGAAGCTCGCCGAGCAATCGATCCGCCGGCTGATCGACCAGAGCGGCAAGAAGCTCAATGTCAGCCAGGGCGCGCTGGTGTCGATCGACAATTCCGGCGCGGTGCGCGCCATGGTCGGCGGCTATGATTATTCGACCAGCCAGTTCGACCGCGCCTCGGAAGCACGCCGCCAGCCCGGTTCGGCATTCAAGCCGTTCGTCTATATGGCGGCGCTGGAATCCGGCCGTACGCCCGACAGCGTGCGCAACGACGCGCCGATCAAGATCGGCAACTGGACGCCCGACAATTACGGCGGCAAATATTTCGGCAAGGTGACGCTGGCGACGGCGCTGGCAAAATCGCTGAACTCGGTGGCCGCGCAGCTGACCATGGAAGTCGGACCGAATGCGGTGGTCGAGGCGGCGCACCGCATGGGCATCCAGTCCGAGCTGACGGCCAACACATCGATCGCGCTCGGCACCTCGGAAGTGACGCCGCTGGAACTGACCTCGGCCTATGTTCCCTTCGCCAATGGCGGCTACAAGCCGGACATCCATTTCATCCGCCGCGTCACGACGAGCGACGGCAAGGTGCTCTACGAAAACAATGGCGGCGGTGCGCCGCGCGTCGTCAAGCCCGATGTCGTCGGCATGATGAACTCGATGATGACCGGCACGGTCGAGATAGGCACGGCCAGGAAGGCGGCGTTCGCGTGGCCGGCGGCTGGCAAGACCGGCACCAGCCAGAACTCGCGCGACGCCTGGTTCATCGGCTATACCGCCAACCTCACCACCGGCGTCTGGTTCGGCAATGATGACGGCAGCGCGATGAAGAAGGTCACCGGCGGCGCATTGCCGGCGCAGGCCTGGCACGAGTTCATGGTCGCCGCCCATGAGGGCGTGCCGGTGCGGCCGCTGCCCGGAACCTGGAAATCGACGCCGCCCGACACCGTCGTCCCGGACGAGATACCGTCCGACACGGCACCGCCGGCGCCGGTCGCTTCCGTTGGCCAATCGGCGCCGCCTGCAGCAGCCACCCAGTCGCCTTCGCGTCCCGCGCGTCCTGCCGAGACGGTCGATGCCGGCGGCCTTGCCATGCCGGGCGTCGATAGCGCCACCGGATCGATCAAGCATCCGGTGCCGCCCGGCGAAGTTGGCGGCCCGGCCAAGAAGCGGCAGACCTCGATCCTTGACATCCTGACCGGCGGCTGAGCGGCGATCCCCCTCGCAACCGCGACGATGTTCCGCTACATGTCCGCTTGGAGACAAGCGACATGGCTGAACCCGACACCAGAAAGACCATTGTGCTGACCGGCGCCAGCCGTGGCATCGGCCATGCCACGGTCAAGCGCTTTTCACGCGAAGGCTGGCGCGTCATCACCTGCTCGCGCCAGGCCTTTGCCGAGGACTGCCCGTGGCCGGCCGGCCCGGAAGACCACATCAAGGTCGACCTCGCCGACCAGGAGGATGTCGGCATCGCCATCTCCGAGATCCGCCACCGGCTCGAGGCGCATGGCGGGCAGCTGCATGCGCTGGTCAACAATGCCGGCATCTCGCCCAAGCTCAAGGACGGCAACAGCCGCATGAACTCGATCGACACGCCGATGCATGTCTGGCGCGACGTCTTCCAGGTGAATTTCTTCGCGCCGATCATGCTGGCGCGGGGCCTGTTCAAGGAACTGGCATCGGCCAAGGGTTCGATCGTCAACGTCACCTCGATCGCCGGCACCCGCGTGCACCCCTTCGCCGGTACCGCTTATGCGACGTCGAAGGCGGCACTCGGCTCGCTGACACGCGAGATGGCGCATGATTTCGGTCCGCACGGCATTCGCGTCAACGCCATTGCACCGGGCGAGATCGACACCGCGATCCTGTCGCCGGGCACGGAAAAAATCGTCGAGACCATCCCGCTGAGACGGCTGGGTACCACGGCGGAAGTTGCCGACATAATCTTCTTCCTGTGCTCGCAGCAGGCGTCTTACGTGACCGGCTCGGAAATCCACATCAATGGCGGCCAGCACGTTTGAGCGAGCAGACCGATCGATATGAGCGTTTCACCGAAACCAACGTGGTTGGATCGCTCATTATCTACGAATGGGCCGCCAGTTTAGATATTTCCGGCGCGCGCGACATACTGGATCGTATAGTCGAGGTCCTCGGCTCTGCGCCTGACATCGCCACGGTCACTGACGAAAAGACGGGCAAGGATTATCTCTACCGAAACTTTGCGAAACGCGACGTTATAACCAAGAAAGATTGGCAGTCGGTCGGGTACTTGTGGAAGAGAAATCCGAATGTGCTATTGGATTTTTCCATAGACATTGGCTGCTCTGTCGATCGTTTCAGGCTCTTCGAGATTCATATCGATCGAGCTGCTAATGCAGATGCGAAAAAAACCTTCGAAAGAATCATCAAACTGCTCGTTCAAGAGCTTCAGCCGATCTATGGCGTAGGATTGTCCATGCCATATTCCTGGGGCCCAAGAGCGTTTGCGCGTGGCTCAACGCCTTCCCGCTTCGCGACCGTCGACAAAACCTTCTATGGCCCGCCAGAACAGCTACGGGCGCAATCCTTTGTTTTGCCGAACCTTTCATGCGCGAAGTGATGAACGGCACCTCGACGTAAATCTCCGGGATGTATTCCCGTTCAACTTGCTGTCCCAGGGGCATTTGGACCGTCGGATCGACCGCAAGCGGTTGCAGAATTGGATTCTGGACTCCGCCTATGGTGTCTTGCGGCAACTGTCGCCTGTGTCATGGCGGTGGGATGTTCCGCCCGAAGACATTCAAAAAATCAGAAAATTTCTGATCGATGCAGGAATCACGATTGTGAAAGAGTAGCCGTCGTAGCGGTGTCGGCAGCCAAAGCCGGCTCGGTCCTGCTCGCCGTCACCACTTCGACGATCCCGCGGGCGATCTCGCGTTCGCCCATGATGACAGTGTCGGCACCAAGGCCCTTGAGGTGCTCGACCTCGGCATCGGAATGGGCGCGGGCGATGATTTCGATTGCCGGATTGGCGGCGCGGGCGCGCAGCACGACCTGCCCGGCCTCGAAGGCGTTGGGGATGGCCAGGATCAGCCGCTTCGCGCCGTCGGGGTTTGATGCGGCGAACACGTCGCCATTCGCCGCGTTGCCGGGTACGGTTTCAATGCCGTCGGCCTTTAGCTTCGCCAATGTCTTGTCGGCATCCTCGATGACGAGGAAGGGCAGGGCGGCCTGCTTCAGCGAGACGCCGACGAGGCTGCCGACGCGGCCGTAGCCGATCAGGATGGTGTGGCCGGTCAGCCTCGTCCTGGGCGGCGGGCCATCCTCCTTCGCAGGCGCCGCTACCGATGCCACCTGGCCGGGCTCTGTCGCCGGGCCGATCGGCCTTGCTTCGCCGGGCGGCGCCGTCCTGCCGGCGCGTGCTTCCAGCCAGGGTTTCATCCGGTCGACGGCAAGAAACATCAGCGGATTGAGGACGATCGACAGGATGGCGCCGGCGAGGATGAGGTCGCGGCCTTGTTCGGGCAGCAGCTTCAGCCCGACACCGAGTTCGGCCAGGATGAACGAGAATTCGCCGATCTGGGCAAGGCTTGCCGAAATCATCAACGCGGTTGCGACCGGATAGCGGAAAACGACGACGATGACGAAGGCTGCCAGCGACTTGCCGATAACGATGATGGCCAGCGTCGCCAGGATCGGCCAGCCATTGCTGATCAGGCTGAACGGGTCGAACAGCATGCCGACCGAAACGAAGAACAGCACGGAAAACGCGTCGCGCAGCGGCAGGGATTCCTCGGCCGCCCGATGGCTGAGCTCGGATTCGCTCATGATCATGCCGGCGAAGAAAGCGCCGAGCGCCAGCGACACACCGAACAGCTTGGCGGCGCCGAAGGCGACGCCGAGCGCTATCGCAAGCACCGCCAGCCGGAACAGTTCGCGCGATCCGGTATGGGCGACGTAGTGCAGGATCCAGGGGATAAGCCGGCGGCCGACCACCAGCATGACCAGGACAAAGGCCGCGACCTTGGCCAGTGTGATGCCGACGACGCCCCAGACGCCGTAGCTCGCCGGCAGCGACAGCAGACCGCTGGAGTGCACCTCCACCTGTTCTTGGCCGCCGAGCACGCCGGCCAATGCCGGTAAAAGCACCAGCGCCAGCACCATCGCCAGATCCTCGACGATCAGCCAGCCGACGGCGATGCGGCCGCGCTCGGTCTCGATCAGCCGCCGCTCCTGCAAGGCGCGCAACAGCACCACGGTCGAGGCCACGGAAAGCGCCAGGCCGAAGACCAGCCCGGCGCCCATCGACCAGCCGAGCATCCAGGCAAGGCCGGCGCCAAGGGCTGTCGCGAAGCCGATCTGCACAATGGCGCCGGGCACGGCGATGGCGCGGACCGACAATAGGTCCTTCAGCGAGAAATGCAGGCCGACGCCGAACATCAGCAGGATGACGCCGATCTCGGCAAGTTCATTGGCCAAGCCGGCGTCGGCAACGAAACCCGGCGTGTTCGGTCCAACCAGAACGCCGGCGACGAGATAGCCTACCAGCGGCGGCACGCGAAAACGGTTGGCAAGTGCGCCGAAGACGAAAGCCAGCCCCAGACCGGCGACGATGGTGGCGATAAGGGGCGTGTCATGCGGCATTGTCTATGGAGCGCCTTCAGGAATTGCGATGTCGGATATGCGCCGCCCGAAAGCCGCCGCCTTGGCAGTATGGAGGCTGGGATAGTCGCGAGACAACCCCGCAATCCCCATGAAATCGATGACAAGGCAGCAAAAAGGCGGAGAGCCGGCGGGATTTGCCACTACGGCGCGGCTTGCTCCGTAGGGCGCAACCAATTGGCAAAGTCGGCGCCGCCCCTCAACCCCTTGCCGGGACCTTCTCCCCGTGCAGAACGCTATCGCATTCACACATCTGGGTTGCGCTTTGCGGCGAAGCTCGATTCTATTTCGGCCGGAAAAGCCGAAGGAGGGTTGAATG
>NZ_JAMYKT010000032.1:0-54497 GCF_040317515.1 Mesorhizobium sp. M1428 | reverse complement strand
TGTGGCGGAGGCAAGCTGGGTTGGCCGGCCCTGACGGGCGTCAGGGCGGCTCCGCCACATAATCTCGCCCGACGCATAAATGCGGATCCCGGCCCAACGTCTCCTGAACCTGCAGAGCGAGGCCTTGCATTCCGCGACGCATATCGGTCCGGCCGACCGCCAACCAGATCCGCACCTGGCTCGGAACCGGGATCATGAAACGCCCAGCGCCTTCACCATCGCTGCCGCCAGTGTTGGCGGCGTGGTCAGCGGAATCCGCAGCCGCACCTTGCCGGCGACCTCCAGCTCGATCACCACTGGGGATGCCGCCGGCCGCGAAACGGCGACAGGCTCATCGGGAGCCACGACAACTTTGGCAAAGCCCGTCTCGCGGGCTCTCACCGTGCGGCGCCACTTATAGATCAGGCTGGTCGCGACATCGTACTGACGCGCTACCGCCGCCACTGTGGCCCCGGGCGCGAATGCCGCGGCCAGTATCCGGCACTGATCCTCTTCACGCCAACGACGACGACGCTCAGGCCCGGTCAATAACGTCACATGGCTCATGCTGTGCTGCTAACTTCGCTCGTAAGGGCGACCTTAAGAGCGCAGCCTCGCTACCGTGCCGTCCTCTCGCAAGGCGGCCTTCGCCGGAGGTCCGTATCAGCCTTGAGGGCGACAGCATGCGCAAGCAACAAGTAGCGCCCCTCTTGACCGGCGCCAAAACAGCGAAATCAATCACCCATAAATGCAACAAGGCACCCGAGGACCAACGTCATCAAACTGTCCGCGACTTACCGGAATTGTTGTCCGGTTTTTGCGAAATGCGCAAAGAGATCCAGACCCGCATGCTCGAGGTCTGCCAGAAGATCGCTGAGGACCACGTCCTCGTCTCGAGGGCGCCGATGGCGCGGCACGGACACCGGCTTCTCCTTCGAGCCGTGTTCCGCGTCAGCATTCCCGCTTCCGACGGCACGGCATTCAATCTCAAAAAGACAGGTCGAGTTTCTGGCAGAGCACTACGGATTGGCTCCTTCGGACTTCGGACGCGAGTTCCGCACCGCAAGCGAACGGTTCCGGATCACCGGCATCGATCCAAAGCGGCCACGCTACCCGATCTCCGCCGAGCGAATTCCCGACCGCAGAGGATTCAAATTTACCGCCGAAAATGTCGCCATGCTCCTCCAAGCTAAGGAGAACAAGCCGTGAAGTTCTCTGATCGTTCCGCAAGTTGGGCCAAAATCGCAGCTTCGGGCCGATTAGGCCTAGTAGCGCGACTTTGCTTTCCGAGCGTTGCCCCTTAAGCGGCTTCGTCAAAGCCCTCGACCATCAGCCGCTCAACGGCGACCGCAAAAAAATGGTGTACTCGCCGGATTCGATTAAACGAAGGCTACACTGCGCGAAGGTGCGCCTCGCAACGCAGCAGCATGCCGTAAAGATCACGCGGCTCGTCGGGGTCGGCCAACAGATCGAGATCGACATAAAGCCCGGTTTCTTCGAGCTTGCTGCGCACATACCGCAGCGCCGAGAAATCCTCGATAGCAAAACCCACGCTATCGAATAGCGTAATGACCCGCTCAGACTGACGTCCTTCACGCTTGCCAGCGATAACTTGCCAGAGTTCGTTCACCGGATAGTCCGCATCTAACTGCTGGATTTCGCCTTCGATGCGGGTTTGCGGCGGATACTCGACGAAGATGTCCGAGCGCAGCAGAATATCCTTGTGGAGCTCGGTCTTGCCGGGGCAGTCGCCGCCGACTGCGTTGATGTGGACACCCGGACCGACCATGTTGTCGGACAGGATCGTCGCGTACTGCTTGTCCGCGGTGACTGTCGTAATGATGTCGGCGCCCTCGACTGCCTCCTGAGACGAACTGCATGCCTTGATCGTGACGCCCTTGCCGGCAAGGTTCCTGGCGCAGCGCTCGGTCGCGCTCGGGTCGATATCGTAGAGGCGAAGTTCGGTCACGCCGACGATTGCCTTGAAGGCAAGCGCCTGGAACTCGCTTTGCGCCCCATTGCCGATGATCGCCATGGTCTTCGAGTTGGGACGGGCCAGATGTTTCGCGGCGATCGCCGACATCGCCGCCGTGCGTAGCGCAGTCAGAAAGGTCATTTCAGAAAGCAGCATCGGGTAGCCGTTGCCGATGTTTTTCGGATGGCCATTGACATATTTGAAGCCGTAGAGCGTTCCGTCGCTCGTCGGCATCAACTCGATCACGCCTTCTTTCGAATGCGACGCCACACGCGGGGTCTTGTCGAACTGTTCCCAGCGGCAAAAGTCCTCTTCGATCACCATGGCGAGCTCAGTGAGAAAGGTTTCGATTCCGACCTTCAGCACCAGCCTCATCATGTGGTCCACGCTGACGAAAGGTACGATGTTCAGATTGAAATGAGCAGTCATTGAATTCGATCCTTTTGGTTTAGCCCCTGCGCTCATGGCCAGGTGAGGCGGCTGCCTCACCTGCCTCGCAGCGTCATTTTCCTTGGCTGTTGTCGGCGAGGAATGTTCTGGCGATTTCGGAGACGAGATCCGGAAGCACCCCGAATGCGTAGGGCTCATGCACGCGTTCGAACTTCTGGTGGAACTCGCGACCCCAGGGACCGACATTGACCGTTGGGAAGCGCTGCGCATTCTCCGGCGGCCGATCGATCAGCCGCGAGATCGGCGTGTTGTCCGAAACGACCTGGTTCCCGCTTGCGGCCAAACCAAGGAAGCTCATGTCGGAGATGCCCTGGAAATGCGGCTTCCAGACCAGGCTGCGTTCGGGATCGTTGCCGAGACCTGCTCGCGCCTTCTCGATCGCCTGATGCAGCGCGCGGTCGTTTAGTTCGTTGAGGCGCAGACGGCTGGAGGGATAGTGGAGCCCGGAAAGGCCGATGACGATTGTGGGGCCGGACAGGCGGGCAATCCCGACCAGCCATTCCGTCAGTTGCCGCGTGAGCACCAGCGGATTGTCAATATGGGAAAGCGCTTTTTCCTGCTGCGCATAGAGCGCGTCGAAGCCTTCGCCGGAAACCTGTCCAGCCAGAGCGCGCAATTCATGGAATGTCAGAAGGCGCGGCCTTGCCGGAGTGGAGCCCGCGCTTCTACCGACGAGCCTGCCATATTCGGCAGACCGGGAGGCGAAACGGTCCACGGCTTCGGTGGCGCCGGACAAGACTTCCTGGCGGAAGCGGTCGAACAGTTCGTCCGCGGTCATCGCATGGTAGAGCCAGTTGAACGCGATCCAGAACCGCTCCGGCGTGGTCACTTCATATCCATCGCGCAGGTCCTTGGCTTCCAAGCAAATCGGCGGCGGCGAAATATCGTTCTCATCGCGATCCGCAAGCGCAGCGTTGCCTTCCAGGCGCGCCAGAATCCCGGTGGCCATGGCCTGCGCGCTGACGCCTTCGAACGGATAGCTGGCATGAGAGCTGCAGCCGATCACCAACGCAAAGGGCAGAAGCTTGCCGATGGTGCCTGCGTAAACGACGCGACCTTCGCTGCCATCACCCTGATCCGAGGTCACGTCCAGATTGATGCCGGCGGCAACCTCGATGTCGAATGCTGCCGCGAGGCTCGGCAAGGCATCTCGAAACGAACGCATGCCGCGGCTTTCACGTTCTTCGTCCGGCGTGGTAACGAGCATCAAATTGCCCTGCCGATCGGGGTCGGCGGCAAAGTCCTCGAGGCAGGCGATCGCAACCGCGAGGCCGCTCTTCATGTCGAGCAAGCCGCGACCGGGCAGGAAGTCGCCGCTCAGCAGATCCTGCAAAGCGCGCTCCTCCTGCTCGGAGCGGTCGTCTCGCCCCGAAAGGTTCTCGATCAATGCGTCCTTCAATTTAAGGCAGTCGCACGCCAGCGGCTTGAGTTCGTGATAATTGTCGGTCGAGACCGTATCGAAATGCCCCGCCATCACGAGCGTGCGCTTGCCCGTGCCGCGAACCAGGGCGACGACATTGCGGGTGAGTGGATCGCCATGGCTGTCGACCAGACGCAGGTCTTCGGGATGCTCGCGGAAGTAGGGAAGCTCGCTCAGAAGTCCCTGCAACTGATCGGCGAACTTGGCTTCGCCCGACGTGCCGGTTTCGCTCCGCCACGACGTAAGGCGCAGCGCAAGTTCCCGAGCAAGCTTGCTGTCGATCCGGGTTCCGGTTCGAGAAACACTCTTTTGTTGTACGTTCGTCATCCAGTTTCTCAGCTTTTCAGTTCGGCAGGTGTTTGCGAAGGAAGGCGCGCGTACGCTCCTCAAACGGGTTGGACAGGACCTGACGGGGATCGCCCTGCTCAACGACAACCGCCGCCATCCATGAACAGGACGTGATCGGGCACTTCGGCGGCGAACCGCATCTCGTGCGTCATGATCAGCATGGTCATGTGTTCGGCGGCGAGCTGCTTCGTGACCTGGTTGACTTCGGGTCGAGGGATCAAACAGGATGACTTCGGCTGCATAGCGGATGTCCTGGCCGCCGATCCACTTTTTCGAGATGCTTCGTACGTACCGTCAGCCATCATATCGTTCAGCGCCTTCTGCATGGCGGCGGCGAGCTCCGGATTGTTTTTTGCGAACTGAGATCCCGATATCGTAGCGGGGAAGGTTGTCGTCCATGACCTGTTCGACCAGCGCGTTGCTCTTGGGGATCGCCACGAACACCGGACGTCATCTGCAACGATGGCATCGTGGGACGATCCTTGTAGTTCCGGATTTCGAATATGTTTTGATCGCGCGCCCATTTCTCGGCAGCCTCGCCCAACGTGACGCCGACCGGCTTGCCCTTTAGCGCGTCGACGGTGACGCCGGCGCCCTTGCGAACGAAGGCAGCAAGGCCGGCCGGAGCGGTAGTAGGGACCGACGAAGTCGATGGCCTTCTTGCGCTTTTCAGTGATGCTCATGGAGCCAATGATGGTTTCATAGCGACCGGTAACGAGACCGGCGATGATGCCGTCCCATGCGGTCGTCACGATGTTCGGATCGGCCTTCAGGCGGCGAGCAATCTCGGAGCCAATATCGACGTCGAAACCGACCACTTTGTTGTTTTTGTCAACGAAGCTGAAGGGTTGAAACGCGCCGCAGAGAGCAACCGACAACTTGCCGGCGTTTTCGATCTTCTGCAGGTCATCCGCCTCGGCAGCGGTGAAGGGCAAGCAGATTGCAGCAGCCACCAGAACAGCGGAAAAAACTCGGTTCAGTTTCATGCGGAATCGTAGAACGTTTACGGGGAACAAAAAAGAACACAAGGTGCTTGATATTCTCAACAGGTGCCGAAATAGTAACTAGAATGACGAAATTGGAAGTAGTCCATGGACGATCTCGATAGGCGGCTGATCGCAGAATTGCGCATCAATGGCAGGGCTTCGGTGCCGCAGCTTGCGCAGCTTCTCGGAGTCGCCCGAGCAACAGCCCAGAAGAGACTGGATCGTCTTATCGCGGGCGGACATATCAAGGGGTTCACGGTTCGTCTGAAGGACGACATCAGCAAGGATCTGATCAAAGCATTTATCCTGATCACGGTAAGCGGCTCACCACGGCCCGCCGTTGCAGCTATCAAGCGGCTCCCCGGGGTGGCGTCGCTTTCCAATACGAATGGCGTTTGGGATGTAATCGCTGAAATCGAGGTTGCCACGATGTCAGAATTGAACGAGCTCATCTCAACCGTTCGGGCGACAGACGGCGTCTCGAAGAGCGAAACCTTTATCTTGCTGGGCCCTGCATGATCTGGCTGGGCCCTGCATGATCTGGAGCCGGACGTTCGTGTGATTCTGACGCAATGACAACCGATAGCAAACCTGAGGATTACTCCTAGTTTCGAGCTTCAAGACCAAAAGTGACCGACGCAGATTTGAATTCGAAGATCTTCTCTGCGGTGGCATGAATCTCCCCGGGATCGACACGACACCGACCATTCTGACGTATTGACCAGAGAACAACTCGGCGGGAAAATTGGACGCCCACATTCGCGGAGACTTCGGTGCCCATTGACACAGGAAGGGTGCTGCGGGTGCCGAGGGCGCGAGTACGAACGCGCGGCAAAGGCTTTGTTTCGCCGGAGATCATGATCAGCCAGCGTCCTGCTGAAGCAGTCGATCGGGCGGAGCCAGGGCACTGGGAAGGGGTGACCTCATCTTGGGCCTCGGCAGCTCGGCGATAGGCACGCTGGTCGAGCGCACAACGCGCTTCACGATGCTGTTGCATCTTCCGCGCCTTGTCGGTCACGGTGACGCGCCGCGCGCGAAGAACGGGCCTGCGCTCGCTGGGCCATGGTGCTGAGGCCGTGCGCGACGCGAGCACGCGCACCATCATCACCTTGCCCGAAGAGGTCCGCCGATCGCTTACCTGGGATCAAGCCGAGATGGCTCAGCATGCACGATTGAAGATCGATGTGGGCGTCCAGGTCTACTTCTGCGATCCGCAAAGCCCGTGGCAGCGCGGCACCAACGAGAACACCAATGGACTGCTGCGTCAGTACTTCCCGAAAGGAACCGATCTGAGCGTGCACAGCACCGACGAGGTCGCCGCCGTGGCCGCCGCTCTCAATGCCAGGTCGCGAAAGACGCTCGGCTGGAGAACGCCAGCCGAGGCCCTTGACGAGTGGCTGATGCAGGTAAACAAAATCCGCGTTGCGCGCGACCGCTTGAATCCGCGCAATACGTCTCGATCAAATACACCGAGCGGCTGGTTGAAGCTGGCATCGAGCCCTCGGTCGGAGCGTCGGTGATTGCTTCGACAACGCGCTGGCCGAGGCGATCAACGGACTCTACAAGGCCGAGGTCATTCACCGGCGCGGGCCGTGGCGCTCCTTCCAGGCGGTCGAGTTCGCAGCGCTGGAATGGGTGGACTGGTTCAACAATCGCCGGCTGCTGGAGCCGATCGGCAACATCCCGCCGGCCGAAGCCGAGGAGCGCTACTACGCCATGCTGGAAGAACAGGCCATGGCAGCGTGATTCTCAAACGAGACGGCCTCCGGCAAACCAGGCGCGGTTCATAAGAGTCGCGATCCACCTCAGCGCGCTTTCGCCACCCGCCATTCTGCGCGACGCCAAGCTAAAAACGCTCTGCATTATGGGCAGATCTAGTAATGGGGAGCTGGCTTGCCGGCATCGGCATTTTTCGGTGAATTGTAGCGCTCATTGTCTCCATAACGGCGCGGTCCTGCGCCTCCGTAGGCTCGGCCACCAATGGCCGGTCACAAACGGAGACGAACATGCGTCGCAATCAGGATCGGCAGGCGCTGGCCCGCGACAATCATACCGCCCCTCGCAGCGCTCGGACCGAAGCTGCAACCCGCTCCACCGCCACATCACCGAACCTGCGCATGACCTCAGCGCCGATTTCAAACCTCCAGTTCCCAACAGGGGGGTCAAATCCTCACTTCGCTTGACAGCAGCCGCAACACCTTCGGCAGTGGCAAAGCTGACATGAGATCCGCCAGCAGGCTCAGAAGGCCTTGGCGCGCATGCCGCCGCCAATCCGAAGGCTGATGGGAATAAGCCCATGCCGCCGCGCAACGCCCACAACCCGTGCGCCAGGCTGAAAACTCTCAGCTACGATCCGGGCCTTTACATCATCAGGCCACCGCCGGTTCCCCCAACAAGGTTGGACAATCTCGCAACGACCAACAAATCATCTGCACCATCCGCCATGCCAGCCTCCATCTGTTTCCGAAGGCCTTCTGGCAGACACGTCACGCGTGATAAACGTGCAAAATCAATGGGTGCAGACGGAGCATACGGCGCTTCACCCTTTGTCGGATGTTCGACGATGTCGGATATGAGACACGGCGTTAACAGAGTTATCGCATTGTTCTGAATGATCTTTCATTTGGCACGACACATGCATCGCCATCCGCAAACTCACTGCAGCGCAGATGCGGCAGTTCTCAAGTAACCAGTGTTCTCCAATGATTTGTCGTTCCGGCACACTGAGCGGCAATCGGAGATACAGCCGCACCGTGCTCTCGGCGGGAAGCGGTGACGACGATAGAGCGTGTAACGGTGAGCGAAATGGGATCGCAGATAGAAGACTTTTTCCTAGAATGCAATAAGGCACCGCGATTGAATGAAATGGCCGAGTTCTTTTCGGCGACCGCTGGGGGACGATCAGGAGTTCCGATCAAGTTTCCGAGCGTTGATACACGCCTTTTCCAGGGGGATGTGTCGCTGGAAAGCTTCGCTAACGTGCATCGCCAGCTTTGGGGCCATTTCAACCCTCATTTTTTTTGCAGTATTCCTTATAGTCTTGAGGAGGAGGTCCGCCTTGGCGATGCATTCTTACGATATGGATGTGCTATTGGGAATGTTGGCAGCCCAGCTCGATTCTATGTACTGGGCGGCGCCGAAGGCACACTCGCTCGAACGGTGGCCACGTTAGGGAAAGGAAAGATTCAGACGCTTTCGTGCAGTCCGAATAAGGAAAACGAGGAGAGCTTCTTTCTTCACGGACGACCCGCGCACGCAACTTTCTTCCTCGGCCCATTCCATCACTTGACCAGGAGCCGAATGGCGGAGACGCCGGAACTCAGTCATTTTTCTGACAGGTTCGATATCATCTTGGAGGATACAACGTTTCAAATGTATTCTTCTAATCGCACGGCGCAGATTGGCTTTGTGAAACGTCATTTGAAAGACGACGGGGTATTTCTCTTCTTAGAAAAATTTTCGCAAGCTGAGTCCGGCGGGTATTTGCGTCGTGAGCTTCAGAAAGATCACGGATATAAAGCGCGTTTCTTCAATCCCGATGATATCAAAAGGAAAAATGAGGTCATTCTCAAACAGATGAACCTCAACGAGACGACGCTTGATGATATGTCAGCAGCATTGGCCGCGTATTTCAAATATGGCTGCGTGACATGGAACTGCGGCAATTTCTACACGCTTGCTGCCAGCAACAGCGCGGACAATTTGCGGCGCCTAATTTCAACGATGGCGCCGCCCTGCATTCCAAATGAATATGTCTACATAGAAGCTCCCGCTTCTCTGCCGGGATTAGCCTTTGATCTATCACCATTCCGAAGCTTGGGAACGTCCACTATATGAGTGAAGCCGTTCAAGGGTCGACGCCTCCTGCCGTGCATCGTTTACGATGGGCGCTTTCTTGCCCAGTACCCTTGCGTCAGCATCGGCGGCTTTGGCGCAGTCGACCGGCGATTGGCTATCGCGTGCGATACCAGCGGATGCCGGTGCCCGCCGGCCGGAATCTGCATCGATGCCAATCTCCAGCGCATAATCCCGTTAACCTTCATTGGGTGGATGAACGGCAGTCCGAACCCTGACAATGGGATCGGGTTTGTTGTGTATGGGCCAATCGCATTGGCCGATGTTGGAGCAGGCGTCCGTGGCCTCCGGTACTTGGCGTCATCATGGTCGAGGCATGGGCAGCCGATAATCATCCGTCGACTACGTAAACCTGATTCAAGAACCACGGGATGAAATGCAATGAAATCGTTGCCTCCAAACTCCGTAGCCGAAGCGTTGGTGTGGCTTATGCCGTACATTTCGCGGTACTCGACACTCCCAATGCGTGCGTATGCGCATGCCGTTTATGACGCAAAACCAGCCGCTGCCGATCCTATCCGAATGCATGCTCTGAAGCAGATGGAAATGCTACTTGCCGATCGCGCCTTACGTTTGGGTTATGGGCATCAACAGATTGAAGAACTCGGCAAACAGCTTCGCAGCCGACCGGTCATTCAGACCGGTCCACATTGTCATCTGATTTTTGAACCCGATGCGTTCTACACACATATCTTTAGTGCCGCGGGCCTTCGCTCACGTAACGACAGCTGGTATGTGTGCTATTCGGCTTCGACTGTAAAATTCACCGAAAGCGCCAAGAAAGGGCCCGGTTGGCTGCGAATAGGTGATCGAACCCTCAATGTATTCGGATTGTCGCGCAGCAAAATGGATCCATTCAGTATCTGCGGCCGTCACGCACAACAGCGGTTTGCACTGACGAGTTCCGAACAGCCGACCGCCGCTAATCAATTGATCGAGCAATTGCAAAAGGCCTTACCAAACGGCGAGTTTCCTTCGGCCGCCGATGCTATCAAGACAGCCAATCAGAGCCTCTGGCGCCGCTTCTGCGTATCGAACTTACAGCTACTGCAAATTGACGATCTGGACGTGGCGGACCTTGTTGCCCAGCATCTTCGCGAGCCGTCCTCATGGCTTTCGTCAACGCTGTTCGGACAAGGCTCTTTTGCGAAAAGCCTGCTTACTCATTTGAGGTCGTTTGATTGCGGCCAATGGGCCGGCTGGGCGAAGATGACAACCGACTTCTTTTGGCATTTGTCAGAAGGGCGCATCTTTCCCCTTCGACTGCACGGTGGCGTGTTTGTGAACGCAGGCGGGACCTTCTCGCTGCGATGCGCACCTGACGCGCTTCTCAAATCCTTGGATGAGCGTGAGATCATACCCAGTCTGTTCCTGTCATTCTTGGTGACGTCAATACTTCCTGGACTGCGGGTGCTCGGCGGCAGTCGCCAGATCGTCTACTATCCAATTATGCGCCATGCCTTCTTGTCTGCCCTCGCCGACTTTCCGTCACCTGCAAATCATAGCCTAGCCGCCTCGGTGAGGTCCGATGAAGAGCCAAGTATGTGGGGGCATCGCACGATCTCGCCTGGGCCTATCGATCCGTTCAGTTTGATCGCGCAGTCTGGTTCGTCCTGTTTTGAGCAGTTGATCGACTGCTATGGCGGGATGCCTTTGAGCGAGGCATGGGGCAGCTTACCAGCATTCAATGGCGATCCCCTATGGCAAATGCTGTGCGAGCGGCTTGCTCTGGCAACAGATCGCCCCATGTGGCTCCTTGGCGATCGGCAGTCAGATCGCCGCGTAACTTCCTGTTTCCTTTAATCAGTCCGCGATTTTCCTTGTCTCAGTCTGAGGGTGCACTCCACAGCTGTCCGCGAATTAGCTAGCGGAATGGGTGTGCGCGAATTTCTGAAACACGCAGCTCGGGAATAGTGATGACGAAACAGTCGATCAGCATGCCGTAAGCTCTGTGCAAAAAAGCGGGCTTTGTGCCCGAACCGTTTATTGGGAACGGCGTGCGCGGATCTCATCATGGCCTGGCTGCAACAGCAGTCCACTCGCGAGAGGCCGGATACATTTATGCAACTGGAATCGTCGGCGGCGATGTCGCGAACCCTTGCACGGACGGCGCGGACCATACATTTTTTGCGGCAACATCCTTCAGGATCGCGTTGTCGAGCATCTGCTCGGCCAGGAGCTTCTTCAGCCGGGCGTTCTCATCTTCCAGAGCCTTCAGGCGACGGGCGTCGGACACGTCCATCCCTCCGAACTTGGCCTTGAACTTGTAGAAGGTCGCTGCCGAGATGCCATGCTTGCGGCAGACATCAACCGTCTTCGCGCCGGCCTCCTGCTCCTTCAGCATCCCAATTATCTGTTCCTCAGTGAACCGCGAGGGTCGCATCGTCCGTCTCCGTGATCGACGTACTCTACCCAAATCTGGAGGAAGTTCAGGGTCTCAGGTCAGGCGCTTTCTCCATCATCTGTTTGAGCAGGCGCCGGAGCTCCTGGTCGCAGGTGAACTGGCTCGAAGGTTTGCCGCGCTGCCGCGCTCATCCGCGGCGATGACGGTGCGGCCCTCGACCAATGGGTCGCCGATGCCGCCGGCACCGAATTGGATGCTCTGGCCAGGGGCATCAGACGCGACATCGACGCCGTCAAAGCGGCCATCACCCATCCCTGAAGCACAAGTCCGGGTCGAAGGTCGCATCAACCGCCTCAAGACACTCAAGCGTCAAATGTACGGACGGGCCGGATACCAACTGTTGCGAAGCCCCTGTTGGCAGCCGCCTTAACGCTCCAAGCGGAGATGGCGGAGGCCGGAAGCACTGACCTGCACCAAAAGTGCGGAAGGATCCCAATTGTCGCGCTTCTCTATTCGGCGTGTTGAGGTCAAGCGCTATCGAGCTTTTCCGTGTCTCCGGCGTTCTGACGTCTTTCGCAGGGCCTTGCTTCTCTCCGGGATCGGCGTTTCGCCCTCCCAGTATGGGGTCAGGAGAATGAGGCGGCACAATCTACACATCGTCCTGGTCGGGGTGCGACCGGCACTAGCGCGACAACGAACTCGCCTCATCCATCGTCCCGCGAAGGACGTCCGTCCGCCAGCAAGCGGAACTCTCTGTCTCTCTCCTTCCCAGCCTTCTGGATCAGATGGCTGACGCCATGGTTTCCCGCGTCCAGTGGAACTCGGTGCCGTCCAGCCACATGCGATGCATGACGACTCCCAGGCGACGTGCGAGCGAGACAATTGCTTTGCGCATCCCGCGCCGCTTGGCGACGTTCATCGCCCAGGCCTTGAGCCACGACCATTTCGTCACGCGAGTCATCAGTGTTTGGGCAGCCTCATAGAGCAATGTTCGCATCATGCTATCCCCGCAGAGGGAGATGCATCCAACGCGCTTGCTTTCGCCGGACTCGTCGAGCTTCGGCGTCAGCCCCAGGATCGGCCCCACCGCCTTCGAGTTTCTGAACCGCTGTGGAATGTCGATCGTCGCGGTATACGCGAGCCCCACCACGGGGCCGACACCGGGAACCGTCATCAAGCGACGGCAGGTCGTCTCATTCCTAGCGATCGTGAGCACATTTTTGTGCAGGCGAGCAAATTCGGCACGCAGCTTCCGCCGGGCGGCCAGCAGCGGCTCCATGATCTCCTTGAGGTCGGGCATGCCTTCGACGAGCTCGCAAATCCGCTCCTCGAACTTCACCGTTCCCACAACACCGACCTTGAGGCCGAAGTTGCGCAGAAGGTCGCGGATGTCGTTCTCGATGGCGATCGCCTTTCCCTGCAGCAGCTTGCGGGCCATCAAGAGTGCCCGCCGCTTCTGGCTCGTGAGCGTCTTCACATGCACCGGGCGGTACAAGTTGACCCGCATCATCTGCGCGATGCCGCGCGCGTCATTGCGATCGGTCTTGTTCGGCTGCGCCTTCAGGAACGCTTTCACATGACGCGTCTCGATGCAGATAACCGGCAACCCGGCGCACGCCAGCCCCTCGAAAAGCCATTGCGACAAGGGCCCGGCCTCGAGACCGACCTGTTCAATGTTCAAGGTAGGATCCTTCAGGACGGCGAGGAGATCGTCGGAGTGGCTGACGACCTTCACCTCGCGACAAATCTTGCCGGTCTCGTCGACAATGCAAACAGAGGTCTCTTTCACCGAGACATCGAGGCCGATAAAGTGCTTCATGCTGCGCTTCCTTTCCTGATGCTTGTGGCTGTTTGGACAGACCACGTTCTATCATCAGCTCGAAGCGCAGCACCTTCTTGCATCACCGTTGAAGAAGGGGCGTAAGCCGAATACCCCATCTACACGGCCGGTGCGAAATGGGTGCGAGGACCATCTGCGGCTTGTTTTGCGGGCCGTACGCTCAGCATGATCCAGACGGCGACAACAGTCCCTTCTTCTTCAGTTCGCCGTTCGCCACGCCAGGTGTAAATCTGCTGCCGCGTCACATTGTGCCGATGACCCACCTCCGTTACCGTTAGCCCCAGAAACCCCAATCGACCTGACAATGTCGAGGTTCTGTTCATCACTCATCGATGCCGCCGCTCCTGCCCAAGAATTGTCACACGCATCGCAAACCTCGCCTAAGACACGTCGCAAGACGTCGTTAAACACGTGTCTTAGGCCATCACGACGATAGCGGCAGGCGGTGACGATCGGACGGTTACTTCGGTTGTGTGGTTGTGTCGGAAACCAGTCAAAACCTTGCAGTAGCGAACAGCAGAATCGGGCACGCAAAGCCACCTTATTGAACCAGAACCACTTTTCGCGTTGGCATAGATGTTGCGCTTCGACTCGTGACGTTCACTCGGACGACTAACGTATGGAAACAAGAGAAGAACTCACGAACCCCAAACAGGAGGCCCCCAAATGACTGACGACTTCATCTACGGCGAGAATTGGGCTTCAATGTATGAAAAATTTACCGTCATGCGAGGTAAGAGTGATGAGGTCGGCGAGACCGTCGCCTTTCTTGAACGATTTTCCAGCGGAGGGAGTGCTCTTGAACTTGGTGTTGGCGACGGACGCGTCGCGGTGCCGTTGAGCGAGCGCGGCGTCAGGGTCGAAGGTATCGACAATTCGGACAGCATGTTGAAACTTCTCGCCAAGCGCACCGATCTGATCAAGTTTTGGAAGGCGGATATTGCGAATTTCAGGTCAGAGCAACGCTACAACCTCGTGTATTGCGTTTGGAACACGTTCACGCTGGCCGTCACGCGCGAAGCGCAAATAGCTTGCCTCCGATCTGCCGTGGAGACGTTAGATGATGGAGGGGTTCTGGTGATAGATGTGGGCGTGCCGCCCTTGGATGGTCTCGTCAGCGGCCAGAAAACTAGTACTCTGCTCGTGGATCATGAGAATACGGTCCTCAATGCGGCCGTCCACGATCCACTAAATCAGACCTTCGTTTCAACCCTCCTCTGGTTTTCTGGTACATCGGTCAGACGTTTACCGCATCGCGTTCGTTACGTTTATCATCAGGAACTCGATACCATGGCCGAATGCGTTGGGCTGGAGCTAGCGGAGCGTTGGGGAGATTGGGCGGGAGGTGCGTTCACCCAAGGGTCCAGACGTCACATCTCAGTTTACCGCCGAACTAGCCTTTAGCCCGCGACTTTCGGGGCCGATCTTGGATGGGTGATCTCCAAAAGGCGTAAGACAAGCCCCGATTCGGATATCGCTTTGTGTTGCTGGGCTATCGCAGCTTCAGAATACATCCTGATAATAATCATTACGGAGATGCATCATGGATAATGTCCGGCGAGAGAGTGATGATGTGTACACGGATTTTGGTGACCATTGGGGTGATGTATATGACGATTGCGCGGATGCGCTAAACAAAACTGTAGAGACCGCGAAGGCCGTGGCATTCTTAGCGGGACTTGTCGGAGGGGGTACAGCGCTAGAACTCGGATGCGGTAACGGACATATCACGTTGCCGCTAGCCAAGGCGGGACCGCAAGTCCACGGTCTCGACAACTCCACTTGCATGCTGTCGTTACTTGAAGAAAAGGATGACCAACAATTAGTAAAAACACATCACGCCGATATGGTGAACTTTGATCTAGACAAACGGTTCGACCTTATTTATTGCGTAAATAATTCATTTACGCATATGCTGTCGGCCGACCGCCAATTGGGGTGCTTACAGTCCGCAATGAACGCCTTGGATGATGGTGGGCATTTCGTCATACACCTGAGTTACCCAAACACTAATGACTTCACAGGTGTTGGCAAATACGGTGATCAACGGACGACTGTTTTTCACGTAGACGAACATCGCACCCTGGTCCGATTTACGCGCCACGATCGGCATAACCAGCTGTTTATTTCGCAAGATCTTTGGATCACCCCAGGGGGTATACGCACTCTGCCCACCAAGCTCAGATACGTATATCCTTCGGAACTGGAACTTCTCACTCGTTTCGTCGGCTTGGAACTGGTTGAGCGTTGGGGTGATTGGGAGCGGCGGCCAGTTGACACCTCATCCTGGAGCCACGTGTCGGTCTATCGAAAACGTAGACCGATCGCCTGAAGGAAGCCTTTGGGGATGAGCGAATAGCGGGCGTGTAAACCCATGGGCTGTTGCCGCATAATCGGAGAACAGAAATGACAAGATATGAGACATCACGATTGATCCTCACACGCCTTTTCTCCGAGCACGAGGACCTACTGTTCAACCTCCATAACGATCCGCTTGTCCAAGAGCTTCTTTATGATAGCAAACCCAAGAGCATAGAGGACGTTCGCGAAATGGTCGATACGTCTCTGGCCCACTGGAACGAACACGGTTTTGGATTTTGGATGGTGTATAAGAAGACCGATGGTTGTCCCTTATTCATTGGCCGCTGCGGTTTGCGTGTCGTTCAAGGCACCGACAATATTGAATTGGTTTATGTGTTCTCGCGGGAAGGAGTGGGGCAGGGCATGGGCCCAGAGGCCGCGCGCTTTGGGATCACTCATGCTTTAGCTAACTCAACCAAAAAAAAGATTGTTGCGTTCATTGCGCATCACAACGAGCGATCTAAGCGAGCAGCCAAAAAGATAGGGTTGCGCTACGTTGACGATCGGTACCGCAACAATGAATTGTTGCAGTACTACGAAATGTCCCGCGAAGAGTATTTTTCGCGGCCGCACCCCAAGTATACAGCATAGATGTCATGCGAGGTGTTATACCGCGATTATTTGCTACGGCAGTTTTGATGTTCTCCCCCTAGATCTATTGTGAATGCCTGAAACGGTCGACAGCGTCGGCTCCGCCAGCGAGGACTTTTCGGCGCTACCCCAGGTACGAGAGCGGCTTTCCGGAGAGGATTTCTGCCAGCGCCTCGACATGATCGATGACCTACATGACCCGCGCCGCCCTCGCGGCCTGCTCCAATGCGTTCGCTAACCCGATCGGAATCTTTCCCATGGCAGCACGTACAGGATTCTCGGTTCAGGCCCCTTCCGCCGTGGTTATGGTCCGTCCGCATCGTTTCACGGTCAATATCGAGACTGCGGCCGACAATCGCTTTCAAATATCGCATGATGATGCTGGCGATCTGTCGCCGCTCGCCTATGCGGAGATCACTCGCGCCGCTGCGCTGCTTCGAGAGCAGGGCATAGTGGTGCATTTGTTCGAGAGCGAAGACAGCGACGCTCCGGATTCAGTGTTTCCGAACAACTGGTTTTCAACCCACGCTGGCGGTTACGTGGCGATCTACCCGATGAAGGCCTTGAGCCGCCGCCGTGAGCGCCGGAGCGATATTATTGACATGCTGAAGAGCCGATATAGGGTGCAGGAGGTGATCGACTATTCTGGCCTTGAGCCGGATGGGCTCTTCTTGGAAGGTACCGGGTCGATGGTGCTCGATCATATTGATCGGGTCGCCTATGCGGTAAGATCTGAGCGCACCGATCCAATCGCACTTGAAAAGTTCTGTGCCCAGTTCAGTTTTGAGCCGATGGTGTTCTCGGCGAAGGACCCCAGCGGGTTCGACATACGTTCTGATGTGCGTCGCGACCGATTTTGCCATGATCGGGCTCGACATGGTCACGGACTTAGAGATACGGCGCGAAATCGTCCATCGGCTCGGACGCACCGGTCGCCGGGTAATAGAGCTCACCAACGCACAGATTGAGAAGTTCGCAGGTAATTCGATTGAGCTCCTGGGCGCGGACGGGCGTATCTTGGCCCTGTCGACGACCGCCCTCTTGGCATTGACGACGGACCAGATCGACATCATCGGCGAGAGCGCGCGGCTGCTGCCGCTAGCAATTCCTACGGTCGAGCTGGCCGGCGGTTCCGTGCGATGCACGATTGCTGGCGTGCACCTCACGCCCCGGGATTAGACGCGGTCCGTCCGCTCCGACCAACCCCGCGCGAACGGCTGGCGCTGCCAGCGCCTGCAACGCTTACGGGCGCAACTGCAACTCCCGCCCATTGGTCGCGAACACGCGATACGCGCGGGCGATTGCGCGCGCCGTGCCGACGCCACCTCCCGACGGCACATCGAGATCGCGCGCATAGATGCGCTCCTAGTCCTGACATAACGCGGCACGAGGGTTCGCGATGAGCGCGCGACGGGTATTCGAGCGGCGATTGAACGAGTCGAGCGTTGCTGGGTTTGGCATCGTTCGACCCAGCGGTGATTGGGCATGGCGACGCATATTTATCGGAACGCCTCGATCATTACACCTACACCGGCCGGATGGCTCAAAACCGATGCCGCTCGCGCCCGATCAGCTCGCGACGATTGTGCGGCAGGCGATCGCTTCGACTCGAGGGGGGAACGCGCCGCTTCTGGCTGACCTTCCCGCATGAGGTGGCGCGCAGCGGCCGCCGAGGTGGCCTCGCCTTAATCGAGATATTTGCCGAGGACGAGCTCGACGGCGTGAAGCCGGCGGAGCTTGGCTTCTCTGCTGGTCGGCAGGGTCGGGTCAACCGGCGCGACCGCCACCTTGGTTCCGCGCGTGGTCCTCGACCTCGTGCTAGCAGTGACGCCGTAGCTCTCCATCCTGCTCCTGGAGGGCATCGTCGAGCCGCAGCTGCGGCCCCACGCCGTGGTGTTGGGTGTTGGCCGCGGATACGGCCGATTACCGAGCGGTTTCCGAGCGCCTGGGAGAGCGGATTCTCGAGCTGTGAACGAGGTCTCTGATAACACGGCGGCGCTCCAGCGCATCCTGCCCGAGCACGAGCGGGAGCGCCGGTTCACGAGCGCCACTTCAGCAGGACGCGGTAAGCGCGACCGACGAGGCGGCATCGATCTTCTTGCGGGGCGCGACACGGCGCTGGCGACCGTGCCCCTCCGCGAGGACGCGGTCATTGAGCATGACGCGCGCTGTCATCGACAGCGACGTAACCGGGCGCGCGACCTTCGCCCGGGCGGACAGCTCACATGTGGACCGCCAACCACCGACCGCTCGAACACCTGGTAGGCGTCGACCTGATCTACCTAAACGAGAGCCGCGGCGCGCTGCTGATGGTCCAGTACGAGATGATGGAGCCCCAGCCGGGGCGGAAGGACCGTCGAGGTCAACGGCTGATCGTTCGGGCGCCTCAAGGAGCCTGAATGGCTTGTCCGGATCGACGACCAATTCCGCGACGACGTCGCGCGGATGAGGCGGTTCGACCGCGACCTGAGCCGACGGGCGACCATCGGCTGCACCCGGGCGACGTTCCTCTTCACACTGGTGAAGCGCAATGCCGCAGTCACGACCTCCGGCATCCTGCTCAGCCTGGGGCACCTACAGGACCTCGCCGAGCGCGGCGAGCTGGAGGGACCGAAGGGCGGGCTCAGAATCAACTACCGCCAGCTCGGCGGCCACTAACTGCGCGGCGAGGGATTCATTTTAGCTGGTGCGCTCAGGCTACGTCGGCACGCGCGGAGCGACGACGGACCATCCGCTTACGCTCATCCGGGCCACGCTCAGCGATGAGCGCGCCGTCGTCCCAGCGCTCCAGTCGGCGGTGCCGCGCGATTAAACGACGGCCGCTTACGGGATCGAGAATCGCAACGCTGAACAGCCAACATGAGGCGCGAAGCGGCATTTAGCGTGAGAGCAAGGTCTCCGCTGGGTCTGGCCGTAAAACCTCAGCGCGCGCGGAAGAAACGAGGAACGTCGTTCCTGTCCTGGCATAACCTTGAGGATGCTCTTGCCGCTTGGGAGGCACAGCAACCGCGGGCCACGGCCGCCGCCCCGCTTCGCGGTTCGGTCGCCACTTCGGACTGTTGTCGTTGTCGGCCTTTTCCGTCGAGCTGCACCTGGTAGCTGACCTCGAGCTTGGCAAAGGAACGGAAGCGAGAAGGCGACGGAGATTTTCAACTGGCCCTTGTGGGACAGTTTGGCGATTTGCCGAGTACCGACGAAGGCGGCGGCCGGTCTTCTGGCAGAAGGTTACGAGTGTTTTGATGAGGTAGATCCCTCCAAAGTGGGCGCAATCGCGAAGCTCGAATACGGCTGGAACTTGCCACGTGCATCGCGAAGCGGTCGCTGCGGAGCGGAGAGGAGAACCCTTTAGGGTTGCGCGCCGGGGCAGGGCCTGCCGTATCGTGTGCAGCATAAGGATTGCGAACTGCCACTTTGGAGCTGCCGGATAACGCGCGGCCTTCGTAGCCCCGGCCGTAGGGGCGCCCCCTGGCGCAGTGGATCACCAAATGGCAGGCCAAATACCCGAAGCTGGTCAACTGGGTGGAAGATAACATCGAGGAGACGCTGAGCTTCTATCGGCTGCCGCTAGCTCACCACGCGTCATGTCCTCGATCATGCGCCGGCGAAGCGGGCTCAACTCGGCCATCTCATTGCTCCTGTTCTCAAGGTTGCGCTTCAACAGCAGCAATCCTTCAAAACAGAAGCGTCATCCGCAAATCGGTGCACCAAATGCCGCGTCAGCGGCTTCGTTCAATCCCACGACTCTTACAAATCTCATCCCGCTCTAGCTGAGACCATCAGCAACTCGTATTGCCCGAGCTGGCGCACTATTTCGGGCCGGTCTGTAAACGGGCGATAATCCCAATTTGGTGTACTGATGACGGCGTTCTGGCCGGCGCGGTCACCCGGATGGGCGGAGACTGGCTGTAGGCAAGGCTCCGTGCCGAAGGCAAAGAGCGGTTTCGCGAAGCGACGCGCCCGTAATTCTGGCAGGCCCATTAGATTCCAAAGGTGGCATCCAGTCAACCAATTCGGTTACATTGATTCGAACGGACACCGAAGATCAACGTCACTTGGCAGGAGCAATGGCAGGACCTTCTTTCGAAGAATGGATTTCTCACCTCGGGTTACTGCAGATCGACGATCCGCAAACTGACAAGCCGGTCCATCGGAAAACCAGCTTCGGCGAACTGGAGTTAAGCGCCGAGATCGAAAAAAAATCAGCACCAGCCTTCGCAACGCTTCGCGACCGAGGGAAAATCCCGCGATCGAAGCTGGCGCCGATGCTCGGGCTCAGCGAACAGGTTTATAATCGCTACGAAACCGCGGTTTTGGGGCTGACTGTGGCCGGCTCTTTCACATCTGCGAACTGCTGAGCATTTCACCGGTGGAGATCCTGTACCCGGTCGCGCCGCATCTTTGGGGTGAAGACCAGGCCGAAGCGGAAACTCGTATGGCGATCGTTGAAAAGCTGGCGAATTTCGACGGGCTCACGCTTCAAGCCATTCTGAGCTTTCTTCACCACCCGAAGACGAAGGAGACTGACGAAGGCGGCAACGGCTATGACGGCGCGGCGCCAGCCGCGCCCTTATTCACTTCTGCTGTTCATGGTAGAAACGGGAGTGATATTCATGGCGGCAAGTAACATGCGGCTCATGAAGGCGAGCGAGGTTCCGGCGTTTGTTGATGCGATCATCAAGGCAGGCTGCGACATCCGCGCCATCGGCCATCACGGACATGTGCTCGGGGACGTCGACCTGTCGCCGGCAGAACAGGACGTTGTCATGCCGAAGGTAAAGAAGATCGAGGAGACTTACGGCGATCGCGATTCCTCATGCTGGAAATCGTTGCCTACCTGCGATCGATCGGCCGGTATCCCGGCTCGCCGGCGACGCACTGGTCGGCTGAAGCCTGCGACACCCTCTCCGTCAATCTGAGAAAGGAGACTCCGGCCACTGCCTATTGCGGGTCAAGGTGCTGGAACAAATTTGACCACTGTATATTCTCTCGACATGAGCGAGACCCGCGGTCATTTGCCTCGATGACGCCGTCCGGCGCGAGCTTGCCGTTGCCAGGGCGAAGCGAAGCAACAGCTGGGAAGTCCAACAGCTGGGGCGACACCATGGATGATCGTGAGACATTGGGGGCAATTCGCTTGTTCAACCGCACCGGCTCGATGTTTGCCGGTGTTACCTGCTCGATGCGCCGATCTGACCCGGCGAACGCTGTTGGGTACACTTAAGTATCCTGTTTCCTACAAAGCTGTTCGCAATCCGGAAATTACACCCGTTCTCATCGGTGGCACCAGTAACGGACGGCTTGTCGACCGCGACGCATCCAAGCCCCCGAAGTGCTACATGGAAAGCGAGCAAGAGGTGCTGGACTGGAGTATTGAGCCGCTATCAGAAAACGATCGCACCGCCTTCACAGGATTCAATCCGCAGAAGGGGCACACGGGGCCGCTCGTCACAAGTCGTTGGACTGTAGCATCATGGATTTAGCCGACGACATTGCATTCGGTGTTCACGATCTAGAGGATTCACTCGCCCTCCGCCTCATCACCAAAGAGGATTTCGAATGTTATGTGCCAGAATCGAACTGCGCGCCATATCTGTCTGTCACGACTCAAGGAAAGGTATCCGGACGAATCTCGCAACGACGTCTATGGAAGTTTCGTTGGCATCTCTTTGGCGACAGCCGGGGGCGGAAGCACGCGATCAGTCGCCTTGCCGGCTATTTTGTTGACAATTGTATCTTGAGGAGGCCAGCGAATTTCGCGAGCCGCTTCTTCGCTTCCGGGCGGGAATGCGACCCGAGGCAAAGACCTTCCTGAAGGCCGGCAGTCGCCACCCGCGCTTGTTCGGTAAGCGCTTACACGCCACGCGCCTCCGGCAACGGGCCTGCGCATCGCACAATCCGGTTGGCGCTCAGGCAAGGCCCTTCACTAGATCCAACGCCTGCCGTTCGAAGAGGTGGCGGTAAATGCCGCCATCGAGACCGATCAGGGTGGCATGATCGCCGTCCTCGATGATGCGGCCACGATCGAAGACGAGCAGCCGATCGAGCGAGCGGACCGTCGACAGCCGGTGTGCGATCACAAGCGTGGTTCGACCTACCATCAACCGATCCACCGCTTTTTGAATGAGCACCTCGGATTCCGAATCGAGGCTCGATGTGGCCTCATCCAGGATAAGGATCGGCGCGTTCGCGAGGAAGGCGCGCGCGATCGCCACGCGCTGGCGCTCCCCGCCGGAGAGCTTCAAACCCCTTTCGCCGACCAATGTCCCATAGCCCTTCGGCAGGGGCGCGATGAATTCGTGCGCACTGGCCAGCCGTGCCGCTTGCTCGATCTCTGCCTGGCTCGCGCCAGGCCGGCCATAGGCAATGTTCTCAGCAAGCGACCTGTGAAACAGGATGGGCTCCTGCTGCACGATCGCGATTTGCGAACGAAGCGACTCTTGGGTCACCTCGGAGACGTCCTGGCCGTCTATCAGGACCCGGCCGCCGCTTAGGTCGTAGAGTCTCTGGATGAGCTTCACGAATGTTGTCTTGCCGGAACCGGAGGGCCCAACCAACCCGACCCTTTCGCCAGCCTCAATCGACAGCGAACATTCGCTATAGAGCGGCAGGGGATGGTTGCCGTAGCGGAAATGGACGTTCTCGAAATCGATGCGACCTTTCGTGATCCGGATCGGCTTGGCCTCGGGACGATCGGCAACATCCAGCTGCTGGTTGTGGACGGCCACGAGTTCTTCCATATCATTGACCGAGCGTTGCACGTTGCGGACGTGCATGCCGGCATCACGCAGATAGCCCTGGAGGACGATGAAGGACGTGAGAACATAGGCTATCTCGCCAGGCGTTGCCCGTCCATGGGACCACAGAAGCAGGGCATATCCGATCACTGCCACCCTGAGAGCAACCAAAGTGACGCCTTGGGTTGAGCCAATGATCGTTCCGCGCACCCAACTCCGGCGCGTGCGGTGCCGCCATTTGGTCATGATATTTGCAAGGCGCTCGTCTTCGCGGGCCTCGGCGCCAAAGCCTTTGACCGCAGCGTTGCAACTAACCGCGTCCGCTAGCGCGCCGCCGAGCCTTGTGTCCCATCTGTTCGCAAGGCTCGCCGCCGGCGCGACATAGCCGAGCGACAGCGAAATCGAAAACGCAAGGTAGATGAGAGAGCCGCAAGCAAAGATCAGACCCATGACCAGCCAGTGCCAGCCGAGCAGCGCCGTCGAACCTACCAAGATGATAAAGGACGGGAACAGCGCGATCAATATGGTGCTGTTTAGGAGCTCAAGCGCCCACATGCCGCGCGTTATCTTGCGCACTGTCGAGCCGGCGAAGCTGTTCGCATGCCAGTCTGTCGAAAAGCGCTGGACGCGATGGAACGCTTCGTTCGCGACATCGGACATCATCTTCAGCTCCAGGTCGTTGAGGCCAATTAAGGCGACGTGGCGCATGGCAATGGCACCGAGTGCTAATGCAATCAGTACAGAGAAGGCTGCAATGGCTGAATCCCAAGCTGGTGCTGCCACAATAGCGTCACGGGAAACAGCGTCGATGAGACGGCCCGAATAGAGCGGCATCAGCACGTCAGCCAGCGCGGAGGCGAGCATCGCGGCCTTGATCATCGCGAGCCGCACTGGCTGCCTGCTCCAGTGGCGGAAAGCAAAATTGAAAACGTCGCGACAAGTGGTGCCGCGCCCATGGATGGGAGAACGTTTCATAGTTTCCAAGCGGGCGCATCAACACGCTCGGTCCCAAGGAAGTTGAATGACAAAACTGGAATTTTCGACATCACCCACCACAACAAGATCGGTGGGCAGCCCCTGCTGCCCCTCAACGGTCAGCATCAAAAGTTGTGCCAACTACAAAAGAAGGCTCAGAATTTCTGCATGTTGCTCAACGCGTGGATCCCGCGGAGAGAACGAAGGATGTCATCCGCGTGTGGCGTGGCTTGAGGGCAGGATTGCGTATCCCGCCTACGAGAGCAAATGGGCATGATCAACCTCGTCCAGACAGGCTTCTTTCCAGAGGGATCGAAGGTCCTCTACGCGCGTCTCAACGGGCGCGCCGATAAATGGTTATCGCTGCACCTTTCGCTGGCTGACGCTCGAGCCCAATTTGAGTCAGGGCCGACGATGACGTGTCGGTAATTCGACAATCCCGACAGCTCAGGTGAGCATTGGTAAAATGTTTCTGGCGTTACCCTCACTTGGCACGGTGTTTGCGGATTACTCGTCGCGAGTTAAAAATTCATTTGCCGTTCAGTGAAGTTCGCGCTCACAGAGGGCACTATGGAACTTCACAGATGGACTGTGTCACTGTGCGTTCCTGCGGAGCCTGCGGCCGCCTAAAGAGCTGCCAGACCCATGTCGCGGCCATAATAGAAGACAAAACCAGGAGAACGGTTGAACGGTTTGCGCTTCATTGATCTTTTGTCGGTTCCTGGGGCTGGTCCTGTGCGGCAACGCTGTGACTGTTTACTTCCGAACGCCATCGAGGCGCTGAACTCACAGCTGCGGCGGGCCGTGCGAACGCGCGGTCACTTTCCCAATGACGACGCCGCAATGAAGCTGCTATATCTGGTTCTCAACCACGCCGCCGAGGAATGGAAACGCGCCCCGCGCGAGTGGTTCGGGCCAGGACACAATTCGCCGTCGTCTTCGGCGAAAGGTTCGTCAGGCAATGACGACAAAGCTTGAATCACGATCAAGCCAGAATGGGAATCTGGAGGCTTCTGTGAGGTCCGCATGCTCAACGGAGCACACCCGCTAGTCTTCGGACCTCATTGCAAGCCGGATTGAACGAAGCCGCGGGACGGTCTGGCACTATGGGGATTGTAGCCTGGAGGAGCGGCCGGGATCGTCGGTGCCAGGCTGGTGAAGGGCATTCACGATGCGGCGACAGCGAAGGATGGTACCGTGGAAGACGGAACCGGGATGGCGCGAGCCGTCGGATAGGCTGCAGTGCTTTCTATCGCGGGGCTGGCTGCTTGCGGCTTTGTGCGGCGGGCCAAGGGTCGAGGTGCCGGCGCGCATGGCGACGGATACCGACCCGGGTGATGTGGACGCACCCGGCGTGATCATGAGGTGTCGTTCCAGAAGGGGCGCGGCGGTGCCTGGCCGCACCGCCAGATGGCGAGCGCGATCATTGGCTCTCCGCAGCAGGGGCAGCGATGCGCCGCCGCAAGGCGCTCGGCGGCGACAGCGGCGCTTTCGGTATCCGATTTGAGCTTGTTCTGCTGCGATCCGGCCAGCAGCCTGTGGCACAGGTCGAGCTTGGCGGCGCGATTACCGTTGGCGAGGAAGCCGTAGTGGCGGATGCGATGGAAACCGTCGGGCAGCGTGTGCAGGAGAAAGCGACGGATGAACTCGTGCGCGTCGAGCGTCATGATCTTCGTCTTGCCGCCGTGGCGGTAGTCCCGCCAGCGGAACGCGACCCGATCGTCGGCCGTTCTGATCAGTCGGGAATTGGCGATGGCGACGCGATGGGTGTAGCGGCCGAGATAGGCCAGCACCTGCTTCGGCCCGCCGAAGGGCGGCTTGGCGTAGACGACCCATTGATAGCGACGAACCTCGGCGAGCAAGCAGACGAAGGCATCAGGCTTTGCCAGGTAGGCGAGATCGCCGAAGAAGCCCAGCCGACCCTCATCATAGGCCGCTCGGAGTTCCTCCAGAAAGAGACGGCGGAACAGGCGCGACAGCACACGCACGGGCAGGAAGAACCCCGGCCGGCAGGCGACCCATCGCCCTCCATCGAGGGAGATGCCCCCGCCCGGGATGATGCAATGGAGGTGGGGATGATAGGTGAGGTTCTGGCCCCAGCTGTGCAGCACCGCGATGAGACCGATCCCAGCGCCGAGATGTCTGGGATCTGCGGCGATGGTGCGCAGCGTCTCGGCGACCGCCTTGAACAGGATCGTGTAGACCGCCGCCTTGTTTTGGAAGGCGATCGCGGCGATCTCGGCGGGCAGCGTGAACACCACGTGGAAGTAAGGAACCGGCAGAAGCTCGTCCTGCCGCGCGGCGAGCCATTCCCGGCAGGCCTTTCCCTGGCACTCACATGGGCGGACTCGGGTCAACCGGATTGTGTACGGCTTACGGCTTCATGGATTATCTCCTGGAGTTGCTACGGATCCGAGGTTGAGCCTGTTTCCAATACGAGCATTTCTGGCTCGGTTGAAACTCACATACGGTCGCCGCCCCAGGGCGGCTGCACCCTTATCCCGCATACGGCGGCTAGGCTCAGGAGGACGTGACCATTCTTAGGGGCGGTTGTTGAGACCATATGCCAGGCCGGTTCGTCCACCTGGATCCGCCGGGGCTGATCAGGCCCCGTCAGATGGCGAAAGAGGTTTGGTTGGCTTCAGATCAGGTCGGCTTTATGATGGCGCCCTCCATCACCACTCCGGCGGTCGCATACTGCCACAGTGCGACCAGCAGTTTACGTGCCAAGGCGACGATTAGCGGCTTACGCAGCCGCCCACCGTTGCGCTCGACCCGCTGTTTGAACCACTGGCTGAGGGCCGAGTCTGGTTGGTGTCGCAGCCACAGCCAGGCCATCTGCACCATCGTTCCTCTCAGCCGCGGATTGCCCGCTTTTGAGACGCCTTGCTCGACAGAACCGCTCTGCCAGGGCGTTGGCGCAAGCCCGGCATAGGCCGCAAGCTGCCTTCGATTGTCGAAATGACGATAAAGACCTTCAGACCAGAGTACGTTGGCGAACTCAGCGCCCACCCCCTTCAGCTGCAGCAGTCTCACCACCGGCGCCGGGTCGTTCGCCTTGGCCCGATCCAACAGCAGATCGTCGCGCGCCGCCTCGACCTTTTGCAACTGCTCCAGGATCAGCTCAAGCCGGTCGAGCTCACGCACAACCTGTGCCTTCAGGTGGAAAGGTAAGGCGCGACCATCACCCGTTTGCAGATCCTTGAGCCTGGCGCGTCGGTCGCGACGCAGCGGCTCATAGTCACCGACGCCCTGGGCGAACAGCAGCCCCTTGATCCGGTTGACGTGCTCCACCCGCTCGGCGATCAGCGTCTTGCGCTCCCGGCAGAGTCGGCGGCGATCCTCTTCCTCGGGGGTCGGCGGCCTGACCATGGAGCAGACCCGCGGCTCGCCACGCTTGTAGGCCAGCAAGGTCCGTACCAGGGTCTCGCCGTCGATCTTATCGGTCTTCGCCCGTCGGCGCCGCCGTGACACCAGGATCGAGGCGGCGTCGACCACGTGGCTCTCGATCGCTTCGCCCTGAAGCACCCCATGTATCCAGAAGCCGTCTAGTCCAGCTTCCTGAATGACAATAATCCGGAAGCGCTCGCCGGTTCGTGCCCGAGCCTTTTCCTGGAGCGTCGCAAACAGCTCCAGGAGTCCCGCAACGTGCCCGCCCCGCAGAGAATGCTTGGACATCTTCTCCCCGCCACCCGGCGACAGTGAAGTGATCAGCCAACTTGATCGAGACAGTTCCATCGAAACAAAGATCGCGCCAAGATCAATGCGGATAGCGGCCGGTTCCGGCCGATTTGCAACCTGTTGCATTGTCGTCTCCAGAATGAGTGGGTTTAGCAACGCCATTCTGCCGACGGCAGGTCGCTATCCACCAGCCCATAGGATCTTGGAGCAATGCCGGTTGCGACAGGAATTGTAGGCCACGCGGATCGCCCCGCAGGACCGGCAGCCCTCGACATGGCCGCCCAGTTCGGCGGTCCGGCACAATTCGATGGCGCTCATCGTTCGGCGCTCGACGCGTCCGAGATGACCGTCATGAGCCTGCCGATACGCCTCGCCATAGCGGCGGAAGATATCCGCCACCTCCAGTCTCGCCGACATGGGCGGAACCGATCAGCCCGGCGGCACGACTTCGATGTTCAGCCGGTCGAGCGGGCTTGTCGTGCGCCGGATGAGGCCGTTCGAGACCTTGGTATAGCGCGCCGTCGAGGACAGATTGTTGTGGCCGAGCAGCACCTGGATGATGCGAATGTCGGTGCCGTTCTCCAGCAAATGCGTGGCGAAGCTGTGCCTGAGCGTGTGGACCGTCACACGCTTGTCGATGCCGGCGGCCGCACGCGCCGAGCGGCAGGCCGAATACAGCACCTGCACGTCGATGGGGCGATTTGCATTCCGGCCCGGAAACAGCCAGCCCTGTGGCTTCGCCAGCCGCCAGTAGACGCGCAGGATGCGCAGAAGCTGCACCGACAGCATCACGGTGCGGTCCTTGCCGCCCTTGCCGTGCTCGACCCGGATGACACCGCGTTCGCTATCGATGTCGCTGACCTTCAGCCCGACGGTCTCCGAAGCGCGAAGGCCGGCAGCATAGGCCGTCGTCAAGGCGGTGCGCGTCTTCAGGCTCGGCACCGCCTCGAGAAAGCGGACAACCTCGTCGGCGCTGAGAACCACCGGGAGCGTGCGTGGAACGCGGGCATAGGCGATCCGCTCAGGGATCTCGGCATGACCCAACGTCACGCCGTAAAAGAACCGCAGTGCGCACACCGTCTGGTTCAGCGCCGGCCACGAGATTCCGGTCGAGACCAGATGCACCTGGAAGGCGCGAACATCCTCCAGGTCAAGCCGGTCCGGGGATCGGCCACAGTAGCGGGAGAACTTCGCTACCGCGTGCACGTAGGATCGTTGCGTGGCCGGCGACAGATTGCGGATCGTCATGTCCTCGATCATGCGCCGGCGAAGCGGGCTCAACTCGGCCATCTCATTGCTCCTGTTCTCAAGGTTGCGCTTCAACAGCAGCAATCCTTCAAAACAGAAGCGTCATCCGCAAATCGGTGCACCAAATGCCGCGTCAGCGGCTTCGTTCAATCATGAATATCAACAGGCCCTAGGGTGGGGAGCCTTCCGCGGCACCCCCGCGCTTCCCCGCCGCAGTATCGCCTGCCGGCTTCACACAACTTCACATTCGCCCGCAACAGCCGAAACATTGCGCTCGTATTCGTCCAGTCGCGGCAAAGATGCCCTCTATCGAAAGGATCAGTTTTCGAATCATCAAAAACCGGCCAGCCTCTCCGGCACCCCGCAGAAGAAGAGCTGGGGCAAGCGCATCGCCATAGGCGGCATTGCGCTAGTGGCGCTTGCCGGCGTCGGCGTCCCTGGCGCGCTCAGCCAGGATTACGGGGGCATGCAGCGCTTCGGCATGGGCGGGGGCGGATCCGCCATGCACATGCAGGCCAACGTCCGCGACGGGATAGGCCTCGTCGAGCGTGAGTTTGGGCGCATGCTCGGGCAGATTGACGCCACACCCGAGCAGGAAGAGAAGCTGGAGGCGATCAGGGACGAGTTCTTCTTCGATATCACCCTGATCGTGTTCGGCTTCCTCTATAACGTGGAGGATTTGGACAAGCTGCCAACCAGCGAGGCGGCGGAGAAGCTGCGGGCCGAGTTCGTCGCGGCCGTCGACAAAGCCTCACGCAAGCTGAAGAAGGCGCTGCTCGACGGCGGCGAGGTGCTGACGCCCGAGCAGCGGGCGAAGCTGGCCGAATAGGATCGTAGCTGGCACCCGCTGGTGAGCTTTGTACCGGCACAGTTTCGAATCAGAGAAGACAAACGAGCATGGCGGACCAGGTTCTCATCGTCGACGACGACAGGCGCCTGTCCGCCATGCTCGCAGAATACCTGACGGGCAACGGCGGCTTTCGTGTGCGAACGGTGAATACGGCGGGCGCGGGCATTGCCGAGATCGCGCGGCTGGCGCCCGCTGCCGTGGTTCTCGACGTCTTGCTGCCCGACATGGACGGCTTCGAGGCGCTCAAGCGCATCCGCGCGAACTCCGACGTGCCGGTTCTGATGCTGACGGCGCGAGGCGGCGAGACCGACCACATCCTGGGGCTGGAAACAGGCGCCGACCAATATGTACAGAGGCCGTGCAGTTCGCGCGAGGTGCTGGCGCGGCTGATGGCGATTCTGCGCCGCCGCAACGGCTGCGTGCCCTCGATCTGCGACGAGATCACTGCCTCCTTGCGCACGAAGGCATAGATGAAGCAATCGAGGTCAAGGCACCATATCGCCAGCGAGATCGAGCCGAACGAGCGCCTGCTCGGCTTCCCGCAGAGGATATTCGAGCTTGCCTTCAACAAACAGTGCCGGACGCGCAGGCGGCAAATCGAACGGGATGAACGCATCGACGTTCTCTGCGCCTGCGGTTACGCTCTCGTATCGGCCCGTTGCTCGCTTCGGAATTTTATGTCGCCCAATTGGCAACAACTCCGTTCGCTTCGAGGCGAGCAAGGAACGACAGCGTTCCTGGCGACCTATCTGGGAACGAAGTCTTTACTAGCGCGAGTGTTAGTCAGGAAATCGTTCTTAGCCCGGTGCCTTATAGATTGTCGCCGACTGTCTGCCCCTGAAAAGGATGGCGGCAGCACTACAACACGGTGAGAGCGCATCATCTTTGGACTATAGACCCCCGGCACCAGATGCGATCCTGTGGCCGGCTGCGCAACCCGGACCAGCTTCGTCGGCCACCCCAGCCGAAGCGCAAAGACCAAGCATGCACTAACGTTCAACATGGATCACCCGATTGGGGCCGGCCAGTTGTCGGGCTCCGGCGAGGTCAATAGCGGTCGCAAGAAACCGAATCCGACAAATTGTCGTCTTTGTCGGGTCCGCTACACACGGCTTGCTTAGCCAATCTCTATTGCCTCGGGCTAAGCAGCTGAAAAGCATCCACAAATTTTCTTCTCCGGCCCAATCAGCCAAGTTGGCACGAGTCTTGAAACCCTTGGTGCGAGGCGGCGAGAGCTGCCAACGGCATTCATGTCGCGGGCACCCCAAATGGAACAGAAAAGGAAAACTACATGTCAGGTCTGCGTCAGATCGCTTTCTACGGCAAGGGGGGGATCGGCAAATCGACGACGTCCCAAAATACGCTCGCCGCCCTTGTCGACCTCGGGCAAAGGATCCTCATCGTCGGCTGCGACCCCAAAGCCGACTCCACCCGCCTGATCCTGAACGCGAAGGCGCAGGATACGGTCCTGCACCTGGCAGCACAAGAAGGTTCGGTGGAAGATCTCGAACTCCAGGACGTGCTAAAGGTCGGCTACAAAGGCATCAAGTGCGTGGAATCCGGCGGCCCCGAGCCGGGTGTCGGCTGCGCCGGCCGAGGCGTCATCACCTCGATTAACTTCCTCGAGGAGAACGGCGCCTATGACGATGTCGACTATGTCTCCTATGACGTGCTCGGGGACGTGGTGTGCGGCGGCTTCGCGATGCCGATCCGCGAGAACAAGGCCCAGGAAATCTACATCGTCATGTCCGGCGAGATGATGGCACTCTATGCCGCCAACAACATCGCCAAGGGCATCCTGAAATATGCCCATTCGGGCGGCGTGCGGCTCGGCGGCCTGATCTGCAACGAGCGCCAAACCGACCGCGAGCTTGACCTGGCCGAAGCGCTGGCTTCCAGGCTGAATTCCAAGCTCATCCACTTCGTGCCGCGTGACAATATCGTCCAGCACGCCGAGCTCAGGAAGATGTCTGTGATCCAGTATGCGCCGGACTCCAAGCAGGCCGGGGAATACAGGGCGCTGGCAGAGAAGATCCATGCCAATTCGGGCCAGGGCACCATCCCGACCCCGATCACCATGGAGGAGCTCGAAGACATGCTGCTCGACTTCGGCATCATGAAGACCGACGAGCAGATGCTTGCCGAGCTTCAGGTCAAGGAAGCGGCGAAGGCGGCCGCACTGTAACGACCGCTACTGACTGGGGGCGCGGCCTGACCTGGCGCGCCTTTCAAAGAACGGCGCCTCGTCGGTGAGGCGTCACCCTGAACCTTGAAAGGGGTCCCATGAGCCTGGAATACGAGAATGACGGCACCCTCCATGCGAAACTTATCGAGGAGGTGCTGTCGCAATATCCTGACAAGGCGGCAAAGCGCCGCAAAAAGCACCTGAGCGTCGCAAAGAGCGGCGACGAGGCTGGCGAGGAAAGCGAGGTTCTTTCCGAATGCGAGGTCAAATCGAACATCAAGTCCATCCCCGGAGTGATGACGATTCGCGGTTGCGCCTATGCGGGCTCGAAAGGCGTGGTGTGGGGTCCAGTCAAGGATATGGTCCATATCTCGCACGGCCCGGTCGGCTGCGGGCAATATTCCTGGTCGCAACGCCGGAACTACTACGTCGGCACGACCGGCATCGACACGTTCGTGACGATGCAGTTCACCTCCGATTTCCAGGAGAAGGACATTGTTTTCGGCGGCGACAAGAAGCTGGAACGGATCATCGACGAGATCGAGGAACTGTTTCCGCTGAACAAGGGCATGAGCGTGCAATCCGAATGCCCGATCGGCCTGATTGGCGACGACACCGAAGCGGTGTCCCGCAACAAGGCCAAGGAGCACGAAAAGACGATCGTGCCGGTGCGCTGCGAGGGCTTCCGCGGCGTCTCGCAATCACTCGGCCACCACATCGCCAACGACGCGATCCGCGACTGGGTGTTCGAGAAGAAGGACGTCGAGTTCGAGGCCGGCCCGTACGATATCAATGTGATCGGCGACTACAATATCGGCGGCGACGCCTGGGCTTCGCGCATCCTGCTCGAGGAGATGGGCCTGCGCGTGGTCGGCAACTGGTCGGGCGACGCTACGCTGGCCGAAATAGAGCGCGCGCCGAAGGCCAAGCTCAATCTCATCCATTGCTACAGGTCGATGAACTACATCTGCCGGCACATGGAGGAAAAGTATGGCATCGACTGGATGGAGTATAATTTCTTCGGCCCCTCCCAGACCGAAGCCTCTCTGCGCAAGATAGCCAAGCATTTCGGGCCGGAAATCGAGGCCAAGGCCGAGGCGGTCATCGCCAAATACCGGCCGTTGGTAGATGCCGTCATCGCCAAGTACCGGCCGCGCCTCGAAGGCAGGACGGTGATGCTCTATGTCGGCGGGCTGCGCCCCCGTCACGTCGTAACGGCATATGAGGATCTGGGCATGGTGATCGTCGGCACTGGCTATGAATTTGGCCATAACGACGACTATCAGCGTACCGGCCATTACGTGAAGAAGGGCACGCTGATCTATGACGACGTGACTGGTTACGAGCTGGAGAAGTTCATCGAGGGGATCCGTCCTGATCTCGTTGGCTCCGGCATCAAAGAAAAGTACCCGGTCCAGAAGATGGGCATACCGTTCCGTCAAATGCATTCCTGGGATTATTCCGGCCCGTATCACGGCTACGACGGCTTCGCCATCTTCGCCCGCGACATGGATCTGGCCATCAACAACCCAGTCTGGAACCTCTACGACGCCCCCTGGAAGAAAAAAGCCGAGCCGTCGGCGGCGATCGCAGCCGAATGAAAACCTGGCCTCCCGGAAGCCGGGAGGCCGTTGAACGCCTGTGGCGCTTTGTCCGCGGGAGACCTGAAACGTTTCGACGCCCCTGTGCCGCCGTATGGCGCCGCCAGTTGGAGAAGAGGTAGCCACCCATGCCGCAGTCGGCTGAAAAAGTTCTCGACCACGCGCCCCTGTTCCGCGAGCCGGAATACAGGCAGATGCTTGCCGAGAAGAGGCTGAATTTCGAATGTCCGCACCCGGACCAGGTCGTTACCGACCAACGCGAATTCACCAAGACGTGGGAATACCGCGAAAAGAACCTCGCTCGCGAAGCGCTTGTCGTGAACCCCGCCAAGGCCTGCCAGCCGCTTGGCGCAGTGTTCGCGGCCGCAGGGTTCGAGCGAACCATGTCCTTCGTCCACGGCAGCCAGGGCTGCGTGGCCTATTACCGCTCGCACCTGTCGCGCCATTTCAAGGAGCCTGCTTCGGCAGTTTCCTCCTCGATGACCGAGGATGCGGCAGTGTTCGGCGGCCTGAAGAACATGGTCGACGGGCTCGCCAACACGTACCAACTCTACGACCCGAAGATGATCGCCGTCTCGACCACTTGTATGGCGGAGGTCATCGGCGACGACCTGCACAGCTTCATCGAGAACGCCAAGGACGAAGGCTCCGTCCCGCGCGACTTCGACGTGCCCTTCGCCCACACGCCAGCCTTCGTCGGCAGCCATGTCGATGGCTACGACGTTACGGTCAAGGGCATTTTGGAGCACTTCTGGAAAGGCGAGGAGCGAACGGAAGCCGAGGGAACCATCAACATCATTCCGGGTTTCGACGGCTTTTGCGTGGGCAACAACCGGGAACTCAAGCGCCTGCTCGATCTGCTGGGCGTGTCATATACCTTCATCCAAGACGCCTCTGACCAGTTCGACACGCCGTCGGACGGCGAATACCGCATGTACGATGGCGGCACGAAGATCGAAGACGTGAGGAAAGCACTCAACGCCGAGGCGACACTTTCGCTACAGCATTACAACACCCGAAAAACACTGGAGTATTGCGAGGGGCTAGGGCAGGCGACGGCCTCGTTTCATTATCCGCTCGGAGTCCAGGCGACCGACGACTTCCTGATGGAGGTCTCCGCGATTTCCGGCAAGCAAATCCCCGAGACAATCCGCCTGGAGCGCGGCCGACTTGTCGACGCCATGGCGGACAGCCAATCCTGGCTGCACGGTAAGAAATACGCCATCTACGGTGATCCGGACTTTGTCTACGCCATGGCCCGCTTCATCATGGAGACGGGCGGCGAGCCGACCCATTGCCTCGCCACCAACGGCACCTCGGCATGGGAAGCGGAGTTGAAGGAACTGCTTGCATCATCGCCCTTCGGCAAGGATGCTCAAGTCTGGGCGGGCAAGGACCTCTGGGCGATGCGCTCGCTGCTCTTCACCGAGCCGGTGGACCTGCTGATCGGCAACTCCTATGGCAAGTATCTGGAGCGCGACACCGGCACGCCGCTGATCCGGCTGACGTTTCCGATCTTCGACCGCCACCATCACCATCGGTTTGCGCTTATGGGCTACCAAGGCGGGTTGCGCGTCCTGACGACGATCCTCGACAGGATCTTCGACAAGCTCGATCGCGAGACAAGCGAGACGGGCGTGACGGACTATTCGTATGACCTCACCCGCTAAGCGTGGCGGCCGGCTCTTCGGTGAGGCCGGTCGTCTTCTCGAGGGACTTTGGAGACCGACGCAATGTCCTCGCTCAGAGCCAAAATCCAGGATGTCTTCAACGAGCCCGCCTGCGAGCAGAACCGCGGCAAGGATGCCAAGGCGCGCAAAAAGGGCTGTTCGAAGCCACTGACCCCGGGGGCGGCGGCCGGCGGCTGTGCCTTCGATGGCGCCAAGATCGTGCTGCAGCCGATCACCGACGTTGCGCATTTGATCCATGCGCCGCTCGCCTGCGAGGGCAATTCCTGGGACAACCGCGGTGCGGCTTCGTCCGGGCCAACGCTGTGGCGCACGAGCTTCACGACCGATCTCACCGAACTCGATGTTGTGATTGGGCAGGGCGAGCGGAAGCTTTTCAAAGCGATCCGCGAGATCAAGGAAGCGTATGGGCCGCCGGCTATCTTCGTCTATCCGACCTGCGTGACGGCGCTGATCGGCGACGATATCGAGGCCGTCTGCAAGCGAGCGGCGGAAAAGTTCGGCCTACCGGTGGTGCCGGTCAATGCGCCGGGCTTCGTCGGCTCCAAGAATCTCGGCAACAAGCTTGCCGGCGAGGCGTTGCTCGAGCATGTCATCGGCACGGCGGAGCCCGACGATGCCGGCCCTTACGACATCAACATTCTTGGCGAATTCAACCTCTCGGGCGAATTCTGGCTGGTGAAGCCGCTGCTGGATCGGCTCGGCATCCGGGTGCGCGCCTGCATTCCGGGCGACGCGCGTTATTTCGACATTGCCTGCGCGCACCGCGCCCGGGCGGCTATGATGGTGTGCTCGACCGCGCTCATCAATCTCGCCCGCAAGATGGAGCAGCGCTGGGACATCCCGTTTTTCGAAGGCTCCTTCTACGGCATCACCGACACCTCGGAAGCGCTCCGACAGATCTCTCAGCTGCTCGTGAAGAAGGGTGCCGATCCGGAGATCCTCGGCCGCACCGAGGCATTGATTGCAGAGGAGGAGGCCATCGCTTGGAAGAAGCTCGCGGCCTACCGGCCGAGGCTCGAAGGCAAGCGCGTGCTGCTCAACACCGGCGGTGTGAAGTCCTGGTCGGTCGTCCATGCGCTGATGGAGATCGGCATCGAGATCGTCGGCACCTCTGTCAAGAAGTCGACCGTCGAAGACAAGGAGCGCATCAAGCAGATCCTCAAGGACGACAACCACATATTCGAGCAGATGGCGCCGCGCGAGCTTTACGCCATGCTCTCAGAACACAAGGCCGATATTATGCTGTCGGGCGGGCGCACGCAGTTCATCGCGCTGAAGGCCAAGACACCCTGGCTCGATATCAACCAGGAGCGCCAACATCCTTACGCCGGCTATGACGGCATGGTGGAACTCGTACGCCAGATCGACCTCGCCATTCATAACCCGATCTGGCGCCAGGTGCGGGAGCCGGCACCATGGGATTGCCAGCCTGCGGTGAGGGAGGAACTGCCGAGCACGAAAAGCGAGACCGCGACCTTGCATGTTGTCCAGGAATTCGCCGGCACGACGGCCGGCGATTTCGGCGAGTGTTGAGGAAAGCCGATGGTCCGCATCGTTCCCCAGACCAAAGCGGCGGCGGTCAATCCGCTGAAGTCATCGCAGCCGCTGGGTGCCGCCTTGGCCTTTCTTGGCGTCGACGGCGCGATGCCGTTGTTCCACGGCAGCCAAGGATGCACCAGCTTTGCGCTCGTGCTGTTCGTGCGGCATTTCAAGGAAGCCATCCCCTTGCAGACGACAGCGATGGACGAGGTGGCCACGATCCTCGGCGGGGCAGACCATCTGGAAGAGGCGATCCTCAACCTCAAGGCGCGCACAAAGCCAACGCTGATCGGGGTCTGCACCACGGCACTGGTGGAAACCTGGGGCGAAGACTGCGCAGGGGATATCGCCAATATCAGGCTGAAGCGCGGGGAAGAACTCGCGGGTACGGAGGTGGTGCTAGCCAACACACCGGATTTCGACGGCGCGATCGAAGAGGGCTGGGCCAAGGCTGTCACCGCGATGATCGAAAGGATTACGCGTCCCGGCGAGCAGGCGCGGCAGTCGAAGAAGATCGTGATCCTGCCTGGCTGGAACCTGACTGTGGCTGATATCGAGCATTTGCGTGAGATGGTTGAGAGCTTTGGACTCAAGCCGGTGATTCTGCCGGACGTCTCCGGCTCGCTCGACGGTACGGTGCCCGACCGCTGGGTCACGACCACCTATGGCGGCACCAGTGTCGAGGATATCCGTGAGCTTGGCACGGCCGGGCAATGCATCGTCATCGGTGCGCATATGCGCCGCCCGGCCGAGCTGCTGCAGAGGTTGACCGGCGTGCCTTACGTGCTGTTCCGGTCGCTGACTGGATTGAAGGACGCCGACCGGTTCGTCTCGCTGCTGTCCGCGGTTTCGGGCGCGGCGGCGCCGGCTGGGGTGCGCCGTCGCCGGGCGCAGTTGCAGGACGCGTTGCTCGACGGACATTTCCACTTTGGAGGCAAGAAAATTGCGATCGCTGCTGAACCAGACCAACTCTACCAACTCGCGAGCTTCTTCATCGGAATGGGCTCCGAAATCGCGGCGGCGGTCACCACGACCGACATGTCGAAAATTTTGGAGGAAGTACCGGCGCAGTCGGTTCAAATCGGCGATCTCGGCGATTTGGAAGCTCTTGGCGCCGGCGCTGATCTTCTCGTCACCCATTCCCACGGCCGCCAGGCGGCGCAGCGCCTCGGCATTCCGCTCATGCGGGTCGGCTTCCCGATCTTCGACCGGCTCGGCAGCCAGCACAAGCTCACAATCCTGTACCAAGGGACCCGCGACCTGATCTTCGAGGTTGCCAACATTTTTGAAGCCAACCGGCACGCGCCGACGCCTGAGGCGCTTGATCCACTCCGTAAGCGAGAAATCCCAGATGAGCTCCGTTCGTCGCCTCTCGCTCGTCACTGACGAGGTTCACGCACCGACGCCGGAACGCCAGGTCGGCGCATTGCGCGTGGCGATCGCCACGCAGGACATGAAGAACCTCAACGCCCATTTCGGTTCGGCCAGGCGCTTTGCTGTCTACGACGTGGGACGCGAGGACTGGAATCTCGTTGAAGCCGTAGCCTTCGATGACGTTTCCGACGAGAGCGGGAAGCATCGAACTGAGGGCGACGACCGCATCACCCCGAAGGTGGAGGCGCTGAAGGGCTGTCATCTCCTATTTTGTCTGGCGATCGGCGGACCTTCGGCAGCAAAGGTTGTTTCGGCAAAAATTCATCCGATCAAAGTGCCGCAGCCCGAAACCATCCAAGAGGTGCTGTTGCGCACGCAGATGATGCTCAGGACGTGTCCTCCCCCTTGGCTGCGCAAGGTGCTGGCGCAGGCAGGTGTCGCCGAACAAAAACCGTTCTTCGAGGACGAGGACTGAAATGAGGAGTGGGCGAAATGTCTGACGCCGTGGTTAGCCCTGCTGTCGCCGAGGACGAGGCGGCCCTTGCCACCCCGTTCGTCAAATGCCTCGTGCGGCTGGTCCGGGCTCATGATTCCCACGGGTCCTGGGAAGGCAAATCGGACGCCGAGCTGCTGGGCGACTTCATCAACACCAGGGAACAGCGCCGTGCGATCCCGATCATCGGCGATCCCGATCCGGACGTGCTGTGGAGGCTTGAGATATTTTACACCGCCGTCGGGCTTGCGATCGAGGAGCGCTCCGGCCTGATGGCATCGCCGATGATGGAGATGAGCCATGAGGGCTTCGGGCGCGTTCTTCTCACGGCCGGGCGGTTGGTCGTTCTGTCGAAGACCCTGCGCGACGTCCACCGGTTCGGCTTCGAGACGTTCTGGAAACTCGCCGCGGCCGGTACCAAACTGGCCGGCGATGCCACCGCAGCCATTGAGGCTCATCCCGAGGTGGCGCGGGCGTGATGGAACCAATTTTCGATCAAGGGGATCATGTCAGGCCTTGAGGACATGCGATGGCCAGCCCTCTCAATGGAGGCGGTCGAGGACGATGTGGTTCTTGGGGTAGCGCTGATGAAGCCACTGGTCCTGATCTGTTCGCAAGATGCGGAGTTGTATCTGTTCCTCAGCCACATTCTGGGAGTGGACGGCTTCACGAGTGAGCCGGCAGGCGGCGTGAAGGAAGCACTTGCATTGGCCGATGAACGGGAGCTCCAGGCGGTAGTGCTGGACTGCGGGCCGGCAAGCGCGACAGGCTCCACAATCTGCGCCCGGTTCAAGGGGGAGCCCCGGACCGGCGGCCTGCCCGTAATTGCGCTGATCGCGCCCGGCGCCGAGAACCAGCACCTCGATCTCTTGAAGGCTGGTATTGACGAGAGCTTTGTGCGGCCCTTCGCGCCGGCCAAGCTGCTTGACTGTCTACGGATGAAACTGGCGCTGCCAAAGCCCGGTTCGAACGGGATTGAAAACGGCGGCTGGATCTCCTGTGGCGACCTTGAGATAAGGCTCGATGCCCACCGCGTTCGGGGTAACGGCCACGAAGTCCACCTTGGGCCGATCGAGTTCAACCTGCTGCGGCTTTTGCTTGAGACTCCCGGCAAGGTCTTCACCAGAGACGAGCTGATCAGCGCGGCCTGGCCGGCCAATATCCATGTCGGTGTACGCACCGTGGATGTCCATATCAGCCGGCTCAGAAGGGCGCTGAAGGCGGCCTCCCCCTCCAGCGTCATTCGTACCGTCAGGTCGGCCGGCTACTCGCTCGAGTGGCCGGACGGCTGAATAGATACGATGTGGTGCCACTCCGCATTTCCGCCGTGCTGAGGGCAAGTCTTGCGGCTTCGAAACGCGCGGCAGGTACGACATATTCAGAAAGAAGCAGTCAAATGGCTTTCAGAAGCGTACTCAGTGTGACCGGAGCTGAGCACTCCGATCAGGATGTCAGAACAGCTGCCAGCTTGTGTGCCGAAGTCGGCGCGTATCTTTCCGTACTGGTGATTTCGCCTCCGCCGCTCGTTATGCCGTCTCCGCTGCTCGGCGATGGCATCCCCGAGTGGCCTAGACAACCCGCACAGGCCATCGCCAGACTGGACAAACGGTTTAGGCAGATCGAGAGATTTTCACAGGACATAGCCAGCCAGGAAAAATCATCCAGGGAAATTCACAAACTGCTGAGAGCCACGTGGCGGTGCTGTGATGTCGATATTACCAACTGCGATCAGGCCAGTGTCGGTGACGCGGTGCGACAGCGGGCGCTCTGCAACGACCTGACAATCATCGGCCCCGCACTTCTCAACGACATTCGTCTCGGACCTCTTGTTATCAACGGCAGCTTGTTCGATACCGGAAAGCCGGTGCTTGTCGTGCCGGAGGGCGCTAAGGCGACTCTGTCGCCACGGCGCGTGCTGGTCGGATGGTATTCGCGAACCGAGGCGTCCCGTGCGGTTCGGGAAGCGCTGGATCTGCTATCCGGTGCTGAGGAAGTTCGTGTCGCACTAGTCGATCCGGAGGCGACCTGCACCGGAAACGGCGCCGAGCCGGGAGCCGACATCGCTGCCTATCTCACTCGGCATGGTGCTCGGGTGTCGGTCGACCGGCTGGCGAGCGCCGGCAAACCGGTGGCCACTGTGCTCGCGCAGCACGCAATCGATACGTCTGCCAACATGATAGTCATGGGCGCTTATGGCAGCCGACGGCTGCGCGAGCGGCTCTTCGGTGGCGTCACAAGATGGATGGTGGGGAAGCCGCCATTGCCGCTGTTTTTGGCTCGCTGACGGGTTCCGAAGCAGCACCGATGCTGTTCGAAACTCTACTCCCTTGGTCACTATCCTGATGCCAAGTCGGAGAAAGGTCGCGGCAAACGCGCAAGTTTCGCGAAGTTCCTCGGAGCCAATCTGCACGCGCCCTCGCCGAGAACCTTCCGGATGTCTCTAACGCGCGCTCGGGGGTTCTGCTCGCCCGAGTTGGTCCGTAATGCGGAGACCAATGGCCGGGCAGAGGTATGGGCAGTCCTCAATGCAGCCAAGATCACGCGCGCAGGTCGGCGTCAGGTCAAAGAGAGTCGTATCAGCGCGGCCGGCCGAGTTCGGACCCGTAGCGGCATCGCATGGGCGCTATCCCGATCTCCTCAACTTTGGCCGGGAGCTGAACAACGCGATGACCGTGCCGTGGCCGAGGCCCTCAACTTCGAGTTGGGACGGTCGGGCTCTCGCCGGAGTCGGCGGGAATTGATGGCATCAATCACGTTGTCATCGCCTGGGATGGTAGCCGGGTTAGCAGCGAGGACGGCCGCGTCTTCAGTGTTTTCAGTCGGTCCTGCCCAACCCGCGTGGCGACCGAGCGGCCTTTGAGGCTGGTCAAATTCCGACAACGCTCACGTTCGCACCAGGCGGTCCCTGTAGCGCCTGAGCACAGGGAACACAGAAAATTTCGGCACAAAGCAGGAACCCCGGAGAGCTCACCGGCCGCACATTCCGGGACTCATCCTGGCCCTTTTTCGCCACGATCATCATCGTCGAGCTGACCATGGCGGTATTGGCGAGCTGCAGCTGGACCGGCTTCGTCGTGAAGAACTCCTATGTCGAAAGCCAGAATTCAATCGCAAAGCGACAAGAGGGCAGGGCACGGGCGACGCTCGGATGGAGCGGCCTCTTGCGATCGCAAATGGCGAGATCCGCTACCGCCTGAGAGACCGAAACGGCAAGACGCTCAAGCCGGTGGCGTGAAGCGGCGAGCCTGGCGATAGCTAACGCAGTGATGATGTCCATCGGCCTCATCCCTCGGCCCGAATGCATGTTGAGTCGTCCGGGCCACGCTTTTCTGCCGACGCGAAGCGGTGATTCGTGTCCAAAAACTGACAGCGGCAGAAAACATGTCGGGTTCAATACAACCGGCCATCTTGGCAGATCGAGGCTTTTGAACGCGAAATCATGCGCTTACTGCGCGTGAAGCGCACTGGCACGGGCTTTGCAAATTGAGTTGCGGCAACACGGAGTGAAGGCTGACTGCATGCAGACGAGCAAGACGAGCGAAGCTCTCCTTTCGTTGAACCTTCTGCCCCGTCTCTAAGGGGAAACAAGCTCGCGTGTGAAGCGCGCAACCTCTGGCAATAGCTTTGGAGAGCAACATGGTATTGCAGATGGAGTCCCCGGCTCCTTCGATTAAAGTGGAGAACTGGCTGCTTGGCGAGCCTCTCACGAACTTCCAGCCCGGCAAAGTTTACATCGTCGAATTTTGGGCAAGCTGGTGCGGACCGTGTGTGGCGGCGATGCCCCATCTCGTGCAGCTGCAGGAGAAATACAAGGACAGCGGACTTGAGGTCATCGGAGTCGCGGCGGATCAAGACGCTCCAACGGCCGTTGAGGCCCGAACCAAGTTGGACGCGTGGTTGACCGAAAAGTGCTCGAATCTGAACTATCGGATCGCGTTCGACTACACAGGCGAAATGAACAAGCTTTGGAGGGAACCCAGCTTTTCCGTCGGGATTCCGACCTCGTTCGTGGTCGACCGAGACGGCCACATCGCCTTTATTGGTCATCCAAGTCAACTCGATGAGCTTTTGCCGGAAGTGCTCAACGGCAGCTGGCGCACCAGCGACAAAGCGAAAGCCGCCGATACGGAGCGGATCGCCACAAGCGAACCCATGGCGCGCGAACACGCGTTGAAGAAGCCGATCGATGACAGATTCTGGGCGGCGGTGAAGTTAGAAGATTGGAAGGCGGCGCTGTGGGCAATCGAAGAGGGCATCGCCTTGATGCCGGACGACATAAATTTCCGCCTGGCTCATGCGCATCTGTTGCATCACAAAATACAAGACATGTGGACGGGCTTGCCCGTGATGCGCCAATTGGTTCGCGACGCGATCGACAAAAACTCCGAGGACTGGATGGTTTCGGCGCTAGACCAACTTTTCCATCCGGCCAATGACCATTCGCGCTTTCCCCCTGCTGAGCGCTTCGCGATGGGCAAGGAGCTGTCCGAACACATCCTGGCGCTGAATCCCCGGCAAGGCGGCCCTAAGTTCCGGTCCTATCCCGCGGTCGCCCGGTACTATCACGAGAACGGCAACAATGATCGCGGGATCGAGTTGGTCGAACTGGCACTGACCTCGCTGGACGGTCCGGAGCCTATCCCGGCCGAATTGAAACAGCAGCATCTGCGGGATTTTGCTGCAGGCCCTCGCCAAGTATAGGGGTGAGAAGGTTTGTTGCGGCGCCCTCTGTGCGGCTCCGCAAAACAATTTCCCGAAGGTGCAAAAGCGCGGTCGCCGAGGAGGAAAAACAAAAAAGGGTAATTGGTCGAAATGGCTTACTGGCCAATTCGTCCATTTCCGTGGCGTGACCGCAGCAAGGAGGGTCTATGCAGCACTTGGTCGATCGTTTGCAGCAGGATCGAGGCTCGAATCTTCATCGCCTCCGGCCGCATTGCGGCGGAAGTGATGTTCGACGCGAATTCGCGTGGAAGACTTCGCAGTCGAGGACGTGTTCAAGGTCGGCCAGAGGGACATCAATTGCGTGGAATCAGCCGCGCCTACCCGGGCGTCGGCTGCGCAAGTGTGCCCGAAGTAGGCGTCCCAGAAAACAGACATCGTGCTTCGAGGAAGAGGACTGAAGTGAGGAGAAGGCGAAATGTCTGATGCCGCGGTCAGCCCGGCTGTCAACGAGGACGAGGCGGCCCTTGCCATGCCTTTTGTCAGATGCCTCGTGCGGCTGATCCGTGCTCATGATGCCTCCAGGTCACGGGAAGGCAAATCGGACGCCGAACTGCTGGGCGACTACATCATCAGCAGAAAACAGCGCCGTGCGATCCCCATCATCGAGGATCCGATCCTGAGGTGCTGTGGAGGCTGGATAGGTTCTACACGGCCGTCGGGCTTAGGATCGAGGAGCGCTCCGGCCTGATGCCATCGCCAACGATGGAGATGAAACCCATAGGAGCTTCGGACGATTGCTTTTCACGGCCGGGCGGTTGGTCATTTCGTCGAGACATCCACCGGTTCGGCTTCGAGACGTTCAGGAAGCTCGCGGAGGCCGGTACGAAACTGGCCGACGATGCGACTGCAGCATCGAAGCCTATCCCGACGTGGCACGGGCGTGAAGAACCGATTTCGAGGAAGGATTTATGTCAAAGCTAGATGAGATGGGGAAGAAAGTCCGAAAGCTTCAGCTGCGCGCGGCAGTTGCCAAGATGAAATTGCGCGACCTTGCAGAGAATCTCCCGGGAAAATGGACGGAGATAGAGGAAGTTGCCGAGGAAACGTCGGCCGTTTTTGCCGAGTTGGATGGTGCCAAGAGAGAGCTCGCTGCAATGAAGAAGTTGCGATGACGAGCACATTCACCACCCGCGACGGCTCCGGATGGGTGCCGGAATATCTCACCGCTATAGACGGCACGACCTGCATCGGCTGCGGCCGCTGTTTCAAAGTCTGCTCGCGCGAGGTCATGCATCTTTACGGCGTCGATGACGCGGGTGAAATTCTGGGCGTCTGCGACGGCGAAGACGACGATTTCGACGGCGAGCTCAATCGCATGATTATGGTCGTCGATCTTGCCGGCCGCTGCATTGGCTGTGGAGCCTGCGCCCGCGTCTGCCCGAAGAACTGCCAGACCCATGTTGCGGCCGACCAGGTCGCAGCATGATCTGAGGAGACAAAACCAGGAGAACGACGTTGCCCTTTAGAATCTTTTGTCACGTCCTGGGGCTGGTGCTGTGCAGCACCGCACTGACTGTCTACTTCGCTTCTCATTCCATCCGCACAGTAGTCGTCACCATGCTGGCTTGTTCGCTGCTCCTTCAGCTGGCGTATTTCGTAAGCGTGCTCTTTCTGATCTGGCGGTCTGGCTGCGATAGCCGAGCTGGCCAAAGGGCTGAGCATTTCGGCAGTTGCAAGGAAGCTGGATATCAGCCGCCAGACTATAATGAGGTGAGGAATGAATCTTCAGATGTGCCCCAGTTCGTTCCGATGGGCGGCATATCGCTGCTGCGTTGCGTTGACAAGGTCAGAGCTGACGTGCTCCCCGTTTTGTCCGCGTTTATAAGTTAGCCGTGTTCACTTTTTGAGGTGCTCCCCGTCTTTGGGTCGCCCCGGGCCGGAACTTCCCGGGGGTAATTGCTCAGGGCGGCACGGCCGCCGATGAGCCTTTCATGGGCGATATCGGCGGCTTATTGCCGATCGCGCTATGGGGTCGGACTGTGTTGTAGTAAGCCATCAGGACCGGGCGAACATCGATGACGATGAGTTGCGGCGTTCGGGGGTTGGCCGGGCTGTACCGGCGAAAATCGAAGGCCAATCTGGCGGCTGAGCTAAAAGCAGGGGTCCTGTTGGACTCAGTGATGACGACTAGCCAAAGTTCAAGTGCGAAGCCGTCGAGGCGATACACAGCGCCGTGGACGGCATGTACCGGGCCGGAACGATCGACAAGGCGACGCTGCGCAGCTTCGACGACAGTTGCCTAGTGGTGCCGCAAGAATTCGCGCCGGACGAGATCAAGGCGCTGCGTGAGAAGAGCCATGTCAGCGAGCCGGTGTTCGCGCGCCATCTGAACACGTCGGAATCGACGGTGCAGAAGTGGGAGACTGGCGCCAAGCGGCCGAGCGGGATGGCGCTGAAACTGCTGTCCGTGGTGCAGAAGCACGGACTGGAGGTGCTGCGCTAGGCGTTTTGCCGCTACGTGCGATAAGGCAACATTACCGGACATAACAAGCGCCGCATTGGATCAGGCTGTCGACGATGATTCTGCGTCCTAAACCCTCTCCGCGCCACGACGCCACGCTTGTTGGTGCCCCTTCGATCGCGCCGATGGCAACGGTGCCGGCCTGGCTACGTCGGGCGGTTACCGATGCGCAAAGCGTTGCGGGAAAAGGCGTTGAGGACGTCGCGCTCGCCGCCGGCGCCACCATCGGCGCGCTCGATGCGGTGGTCCGCCGGCAGGAGCGATGGGCCGGCGCCTGGCGGCAGCGGCTGGCGCTTTCGGCGGCTGCGGCAACTGCGAAGCAGGCCGGCCGCGTCGAGGATGAAAGCTCGCTGCGCGATGCCGTGGTGCTCACGCGGCCGGGCGACAACGTCGGGCCCGCTGGCCGCATGCTTTCGGCTTGGTGCCGACTGGTGGCATGGCCCGCAGAGGCGCTTCTGACGAAGAAAAGTCTCGCCGCGATGTTGGAGGAATTCGGTTTTTTCGCCCGCGACGGCGCGGCGGTCAGCGATCTGGCCGACGCGCTGCGGCGGCTCGCCACGACCGAAGGCGCGGTCGGGATGCTGACCGGCGCCTACGCGGCCGTCGAGGGCCACGGCCTGCCGCGCGCCATGGGACCCTGGCTTGCCGACGCGCTACTCGCCCAAAAGCTGGGCTGGCAGTATGCCGTCCCGCTACTGGGCACCGAGGCGTTCTTGGGCATGAGCGCTCGCCCCCGTCGATCGGCAACGAGCTCTCCGGTGACGGGCATTGAGACAGAAACCGAGCGTGCGAAAGCTCTGCTTGCTGCCCAGGCGCGTGCGGCGCTGCGCGCCATCGATCTCTCGGCGGGGCTCGAACGCCGCGCCGATCGGTCGCTTGCCGTTGCCCCAAACCTCAGGGCCAAGGGCGGCATCGCGCGGCGACAAAAGCACCGGGATGAGCGATCGCGGCCTGCGCCGCCTGTTCGACCGGCTGGTCGAGCTCGGCGCTGTCCCCGAACTCTCTGGTCGTGCGACCTTCCGCATCTACGGGCTGTGAGAGCGACGGCGGAGAGTGCGGCCAGACGACGGAAACGGGCACAAGGAGGCGAAGATCGACCAGACGACGGTCGGTCAGGCGACCGCCTGTTTGACCGCGAGTTGGATCACCTGCCCCCGGAGGTTCGCTGGCGAGAATGGATGCATCGGGTCGAGGCAACGATTTTTGCGGCCAGCGAACCGGTTGGCCGCGAGACGCTGGCCCGCATCGTCGGCAAAAGCTGCAGCATCGACCTTTTGATTGACGACATCCGCGAGGAGCTGCGTGGTCGGCCCTACGATCTGGTCGCGGTCGCCGGCGGTTTTCGGCACCTGACCCGACCGGCCTATGCCGACGCCATCCGCAGTGCATTTGGCACAGCCGTCGGCGGGAGCGGGCGTGGCGTAGACCTGACGCAGTCGGACGTGCTGGTGCTGATGTGCATCGCTTACTCCCAGCCGATTACGCGTGGAGAACTGTCGTCCTTCTGTGGCAAGGAGATTTCGCGCGACCTGATTGGTCATCTGCGTGGGGCTGGCCTGATCGCCTCAGGCCCACGTAGCCCGACGGCTGGGGTGCCGTATACCTACGTCACGACGAAAGAATTCCTGCTGGAGTTCGGGCTCGACACACTGCGCGATCTCCCCGACATCGAAGCGCTCGAGGACGCAGGCCTGCTGTCGAAGGAGAAGCTGCTCGCGGGCGACATCATGCCGGACTTTTCCGGCGGAGAGGGAGAGGAAGCAAGCAGCGTCGGTGATGAATAGAATCTCCTCGCCATGGGTCGGCCGGACTCTATCCGTGCAGGATCGCAAGAACACGACGGCGCTTCCTTCTGATCCCGCGGGCGGCGGCGCGAATAAGCCTGGAGCAGAGCCGCAAGGTTAGCGCCGGTCGGGGTTGCCCGCACAGCCCTCATCGATCCCCGCCGTTGGCCCACGCAATCCGCGAACTACGCGATCAACCGGTCATGGCCGCCTGCAGTCAGGACCAATCGACGCCGCCGGCAACAACATCGTCCTCATTTGCCATCAACCAGCTGACAGGCTTGTCGGCGAGCCATTCGAAGCAGCGGATACGCGAGGATGGACAGGATCGTGAGCGTCTTCCCCAATGAGACGCCTAAAATGACAGGCGCGACTTCAGGCCGCCGAGGGGGCCGTCGCCGCCTACGAGCATATCGTCGGCGAAAGCTGAAAGCCTACGAGCGTCAGATCGAGAATCCCGGCCAGGGCGTCAGCCGGCAGGCGGCCGATCTCCAGATGGCGGCCCTCGGCTAGCCCTCGATGGGATCGCCCGACCTTCTCGCCATCGTGCAGGTTGAGGGCATCGCGTTGAAAGACCCTAAACAACGCGATGCCCTCTGCGACAGCGAAAGCATTCGCGCTGCAACCGGGTCTCCGCTGCTCCATTCAGGGTTCCATAAAGGCCCGCTCAGGCTGCCCCTGCTGATCTCGCCTGCGGTGACCGAGGGTGCGGAGGGATAAACGTGCCTAGATACCGGCGAGCAGTGTGCCTTCCTCTCTTCGGCGGCGGCAATGAACGCCTTGCGGATATCCTCAGGTGTCATCTCGCCGGCCAGACAGGACTTACAAGCGCGCACTGCTTGGTTCCACATGGGGCCGCGATTGTTCCACTCCATGACTTCCCGAGTTGCACCCTCAACATTGTTCTAGCTATGCCGGACACCCGGCTGGCCAGTCGAGATGGTGACCGGAGGGTTGAACCAATGAAGAGCCATTAGGGCTCTTGAGGTCGAAGAGGACGAACTGTCCGTGAAGCGTGGCACGGTCCATGATGATCTCGACCAACTCACAGTCGGTCTCTTTAAGGTGGGGGGCTGCTTTACGAACCGCCGCTACGGTTCCGTTAATGGAAACGGTACTACCGCGGATGTGTTTGATAGCCGCGTCCACCAATTACTTGGCGGTCCCCCCTGGGTTTGTCTTTCGTTTGAGCATTCATACGGCGACCTCCCGCTTGGGGAAAACCAGGGGGCATTCTGTGGATCACCACGGGAAAAACGCGGGCAAGGGGATCGGATGCGGTTGTCAAGAAACTGCTGTCTGACGATGCGATTGTCGCGTCCCAGCCCATTCCTTCCACTCGCGGTCCCAAAGATGCGGATTGAACCTTGTGAGAGGTCTGCGACCTAAAGCCGCGAGTGTCGCTGGCGGTGTGATGCTGACTGGCGCCTTGCTTGCATTCCTCGAGTGCGGTCTGGGGCGCCCGCGACAGATATTGTGCTTCGACGCCATCGCGCGGGATTTGAAGCGACCACCATCGGTCGCTGCTCCCGCGCCGCTGGTCGGCAGGAAGGCGCATTTGGGGTCAGATAACGTTGAAACATTTTGTCGGAACCGACGCGGGAGATTTCACCCCTCACGCGCCATTCTCTAGATCGCGAACAAACGCGAGAACCGCCTCGACTTCGCCGTCGGCGACAAGTTCGGCCGCCATGCGATGTCCATAATCGGCGATCGGTTCGTTGCGATACTAATAGATGGCCTTGTCAACATCGTTGGTGAGTTCCGTCGCTGCCGAAACCTTCACCATCTTGGGCATCCTGCCCAGCGGCGCTCCGACGAGGGATTGCGCAAGGTATTTCGATGGACACCTGTCAGCTTTCACGCCCACCCGACATGATCCTTTTTTGAAAGTTTCAGAAACAGATCGACCCAGAATCGGTATTCCGGATCGTCAGGGTTGCCAAGCTTCTAAGGCGCAGTGAGCAACCAACGTCGCAACGTCCTTCCCATGCTTTTCGGTCGCTGCTTCTATCGCCTCGTCGTCAGTTAACCCATGCCATCCCTCAACGACGCTGCCGCAATTTCCCATATCGATACCTCGATCTGCTCGACAAATATTATACCTGATCTGGCCCTTCCGGTGGAAGAACCGGAGCGCGCGCAGAAGGCCGCGCGAAGCCATCTCGACCGGGCGAACTGGATGATGACGCCCGGTTACAAGGAATTGTTCGCCGGATAAGGGCGAACGGGCGGCGCGCCTCGACCCTTCCTCTGGAAGACAATCCCAACCACATCATCGCCGCCGTCAAACGTGGGCATCAACCGTTGGAATCAATACACTAGCCGCAACCTAAACTTCATCCATCATGCAATCCGATGTTTCGGAAGGATCAACGTGATTTATGTGAATCCTATGTTATCCTTTTACAAGATATGTTAATACCATTTAACATAAGCCGTCATCATTGGCTGCTATATCGACAGTTGTGTCTGCTATGCTGCGGTATGCTTTGGCAGCAAACGATGACCAACTGCAGATGGATAGACGTTCCGGAGCCGGTTTGTCGTCCAGGATCTTTCAGGGATTGCCCCCGATTTATAAGTTTCCTGGGCAAGTCTAACCAATGCAGTTTCATGGGTACGATCCACGTGCCATCCGATATCCTCTGTTGTTAAATTGCCCAGCGGCTTCGCAATGAGTCAGGCCGATGACATCCGCTATGGTCTTGCCCATTGGGAAGGGCTCACTCGCTTCCTCGGCGACGGCCGGCTTGAGCTCGACACCAACCCAGTCGAAAACGCCATCCGACCACTGCGCTGGCCATGAGCTCGGAGCCGAAAACTGGGCGCTGCTCTCATCCGTTGTGGCCACCTGCAAAGGCTCAACGACGTCAATCCCGTTGCCTACCTCGACGAAACCCTCGATGCCATCATCAACGGCTATCCGCAGAGCCAGATCGAGGAACTCATGCCTTGGCGATTCCGGAAACCGTCAAGCCCAAATCCATAGGCGATCGGCGAGGCCCTTACTGCGCAACGGTGCGCATGCCTAAAGTTACGCAAGTCACGGCGTGTACCGTTTCATCAGTCGGTCGCCGACGCACTTGGTTCATAATTTGCATGTCCGAGAGCGTTTCGTCAGGCAGCGGCAGCAAGCCTTCTTCACCATCGCAGGTGGGCAACGCCTCAACAAGCGAACCATCCACGGCGTCTTTCAACTACTGCGCCTCGCAGCCTGTGTCCGGTTGAAGACGGTCAGTGTTCGGAGCCTGACACACTGAGGCGCAAGTATTGCGCCGTTGCGGCCGCGAACACATGATTTTTGCGCCTCTTGCTCGCACAACTTTTTCGTTGGCACGCCGTTTGCACGGTTCACGGTGAAGCACGTTGAGGACGTTGAGGACTTTCCCGCAATCCACCGCTGATAGCGTTCATTCGAGGAGTTGTCATATATGAGGATAATGTCGTTCAAACCTGGCCATGATGGCGCGATTGCAGCACTGGATGCAACAGCAGCAGAGCTCATCTATTCATATGAGGCTGAGAAGGATAGTTTTCCGAGATATTCGACCATTACCCCGATAACGGTCCTCGACGCCGCTGGCCGCCTGGACGCCCTTCCGGATGTGATTGCCGTCGGTGGGTGGGAGAACATAGGGCGCTCCGTCGCGGCAGGCTACTACGGTATAGCTCAGGGGTCGGACGTTGTGGGCGAGAAGACTATCTTCGGCAGAAAGGTGCATTTCTATTCCTCGACGCACGAGCGCTCCCATCTCTGGGGCTCCTACGGCATGTCGCCGTTCCCCGTCGGAATGCCCTGTTATGCGTTAATCTGGGAAGGGGACCTCGGCGATTTCTATGAGATCGATGAGCGTCTGCAGGTTGTGCATTTGGGAAAAGTGATGGCTCGCCCTGGCAGCAAGTATGCTTTCCTCTACGCGCTGGCCGATCCGAAATTCACCTTGCCCAAATTGCAGTTGCGCTACGAAGACGCCGGCAAGCTAATGGCGCTTTGCGCCTATGGGCAGACCGGAGAGGCCGACCGGGACGAGCAGGCGCTGATGGACTTCTTGCTTCCACGCGACATTGTTCTGTACTCGTTGGGCAAAGAGGATTTGTGCGATTCGCCTTACTACAACATTGGCGTAACACACCAGAAGTTCACCAACCTCGCCAAGCGTTTTTCGGACGCCATCTTCGATTCGTTCCACACTTTCGCGAAGAAGAACCTGACAAAGGGTTACCCGCTGCTGATTTCAGGCGGGTGTGGATTGAACTGCGAGTGGAATCGCCGCTGGCTCGAAACGAATCTTTTTTCCGACGTTTTCATTCCGCCATGCTCAAACGATACAGGCTCCGCGATCGGGACCGCAGTCGACGCTATGCGGCATTTTACAGGCAAGGCCAAGATCAAATGGAACGTCTATTCAGGCCAGCCTTTCACACTTGACGAATTTGACCGGACCGGGCTCGAGGTCCATCCACTCGACTACGGCCAGGTAGCCTCGGCGTTGCTCGATGACAAGGTGATCGGCTGGGTACAGGGAAACTGCGAAATCGGGCCACGGGCGCTCGGCAACCGGTCAATTCTCGCGGCACCTTTCTCAAAGGCAACCCACGAGCGCTTAAACCGCATCAAGAACCGGGAGGGTTTCCGCCCAATCGCGCCGGTTTGCCTAGAGCAGGACGTCGCGCTCCACTTCGACTTGGCACGCCCGTCGCCCTACATGCTTTTCTTCCAGAAGGTTCTCGATAGCCGGTTGGAGGCTGTCACGCATGTTGACGGCACAGCGCGGGCCCAGACAGTTTCGCGGGACCAGAACAAACGCCTCTTTCAGCTGCTTACCGCGTTCAAGGCGAAAAGCGGGGTCGGTGTTCTTTGCAACACATCGCTAAACTTCAACGGTGCCGGCTTCATCAATCGTGCAAGCGACTTGCTCGCTTATGCCCGGGCCACAGGTCTCGACGGATTCGTTATCAACGATGCGTTCTATCTCCTTAAGGGGCCGCCTGTTGCGTAATTCGCTGGTCGACCGCTTGTCCGGCATGCCGAAGTGGTATCGTTTCGAGAAGCTGCTGACACCGTGTGCGATGGCGGGCCGGTCGGGCTCGAGATGCGCATCACTGGATCACGGTTCGGGCCTCAGAGCCCACCGCATACAAGTACGCGAGAGCATCTCTCGCGCCCGGCAGGCTCCCCTCGATATCGACGTCCCGTTCCCGTGTCCCGAGGGGCCAGCGGAGTTACCTCCCAGGGCAAACGAGGCTAGTCTTAGGCTAGAATGGGATGCAAAAAGGCTGTTGACAAAACCATTCCCATACAAGTGCCAAGAAACAACCGTCGTCAGTCGATGTCCGTCTTGCAGTGTTCAGCAGTATCCGGTTGAAGACGTCCCTGTTCGGAACCCGACACACGGTGGAGAGTATACCGCCGGCGCGGCGCGAAATATATGGCTTGTTCCTCTTCTCTCACGACCCCTTAAGCGGCACGCCGATTGCACGGGACACGGTGGAGGATCCGTTACGCCCCGTAGCGGCCGTCCAGTGTCGGGCCGAGGAGCGCGAACTCCTCCGAAAGAATGAGGGAGTAAGCTCATGCGAATAGCTGTTGTGTGGAACGATGATCATACGGGCGTGATCAACCGGTTCGGTCAGCCTTGTCCGACGGAATACGGCCGCGAGAGGGTCAAAAGCGTAGCGGCGGCACTGCAAGAGGGCGGCCACGAGACCCTGCTGTGCCAGGGCGATAAAGAACTGCTCGCGACGCTCGAGCGATTCATGCCGCCCGAGCCCGAAGCCCGCCCCTCGGGATTCGTTTTCAACATGGCGTACGGAATTCAGGGCGAGTGCCGTCTTACCCACGTTCCGGCCATGCTCGAAATGGCTGGTGTTCCATACACCGGCTCTGGCCCGCTCGGGCATGCATTGGCGCTCGACAAGGTTATCGCCAAGAGGCTCATCTGCGATCTCGGCGTGCCGACGCCGAACTTTCGCGTAATACATCGCGGCACCGAGAGCACCGGCGACCTGCGATTCCCAATGGTGGTGAAGCCGCGTCACGAATCCGACAGTTGCGGAGTGCAGGTCGTACATGAGCCTGCTCAGTTGAGGCAGGCCGTAGAAGTGGTCGTCACACAGCATGCGCAGGAGGCGCTTGTGGAAGAATACATCGAGGGGCGAGAAATCACCATCGCGCTGCTAGGAAACGGAGAACTCGAGGTGTTGCCTCTGGTGGAGCAGGATTTCGGCAACCACGAAACGCGTATTCTGGCTGGGGATGCGATTGCATCTACGAAGAGTATTTGCCCGGCGCACATCGGCGACAAGCTTGCGACGAGGCTTCGGGATATTTCGGTTGCGACCTTCCGTGCCTGCCACTGCCGGGATTACGCCCGTGTCGATCTCCGGATCGACCGCTCCGGCCAGCCCTTTGTCCTGGAGATCAACACTGTGCCGGGACTCGGTATGCGCAGCCCTTATGTCCTGGCCGCGAAGACCGCCGGACACACCTTCTCGAGCTTGGTCAACCGCATCCTCGATGTCGCCTATACGCGGTATTTCGGTATCGCATCCACCTAACCGCAGATCGTTGCAGATCTTGGAGAGTTTTGTGGCCGTTAAACGCCCCGATGGCCGGCGCTTTCAGGGTTGCGGGAGGCATTCCCAAATCCGAGGATCGCTGCTATAATCAAATTTCGGGAGTTATTTTCTCGAAATGTGATCATCTCACCCAATGCGAGATATTATGAGCTCAACAGTCAATTCGGATGGTCCATTGGATCGCGCATTTGCAATTCTTGATTTCGTGGCTACGCAACTAAAAGCAGTTACTGCGGCGGACATTGCCAAGAATCTGGACCTGCCCTTGCCAACGGCTCACAGATTGATCAGCAATCTCGAGTCGCGCGGACTACTCCAGCGCGCGGTGGGCACAAAACAATTCGTTGTCGGAAACAACCTGGTCGTGCTTGCGGGTAAGACGATTGGCTCAGCCTTTCGAACGGCACGACGCCACGCAGTTCTTCAGA
>NZ_JAMYKT010000031.1:0-57235 GCF_040317515.1 Mesorhizobium sp. M1428 | reverse complement strand
TCATTCAACCCTCCTTCGGCTTTTCCGGCCGAAATAGAATCGAGCTTCGCCGCAAAGCGCAACCCAGATGTGTGAATGCGATAGATGGTGACGGGGAGAAAGAGCGCCGCATAGAAGTTTTCGCTGATTGCCAGCGCTGCGGGAATGGCGCTGACGTCGCCGCCGGATGAGGGCAGCGCCGAGGTCGCCAATTTGGTTGTCTCCAACGCAAAATTGGACGCCAGCCTTTTCTGAAGCCCTGCCCTTGCTTGCGCACCCGGCATGACTCCGCCGCTAACCTGTGCTATGCGCCGCGCTTCATTTCGGGCACGATGCTGTATTCGGCCGCAAATCGCTTATATCAGTGCAACAATGACCCTTTCATTCGATCTTACCGCCGAAGGCGCGCGTGACGCGTTGCGCACCCGCACGGCGCCTGAAAAGCCCTCGCTGATCGGCTTGACGCGCGCCGAACTTGGGGCCGCCCTTGTCGCTGCCGGCATCGTGCCGGAGCGCCAGGCGAAAATGCGCGCCCAGCAGCTCTGGCATTGGATCTATGTGCGCGGCGTTTCCGATTTTGCCGGCATGTTCAACATTTCCAAGGATCTGCGCGCCGCGCTCGACAGGCATTTCACCGTTGTCAGGCCCGAGATCGTCGAGGAGCAGATTTCCTCCGACGGCACGCGCAAATGGCTGTTCCGCTTTCCGCCGCGCGGCGCCGGCCGGCCGGTCGAGATCGAGACCGTCTACATTCCCGAAGAAGGCCGCGGCACCCTCTGCATCTCTTCGCAGGTCGGCTGCACCCTGACCTGCTCCTTCTGCCACACCGGCACGCAGAAACTGGTGCGCAACCTGACCGCCGAGGAAATCCTTGCCCAGCTTTTGACCGCCCGCGATCGGCTCGGCGATTTCCCCGACCGCGATACGCCCGACGGGGCCATCGTGCCGGCCGAGGGCCGGAAAGTGTCCAACGTCGTCATGATGGGCATGGGCGAGCCGCTCTACAATTTCGAGGCGGTGAAGAAGGCGCTGCTGATCGCATCCGACGGCGACGGGCTTTCCCTTTCGAAGAGACGCATCACGCTCTCGACATCGGGCGTCGTGCCCGAGATCTTCCGCACCGGCGAGGAGATCGGCGTCATGCTGGCGATCTCGCTGCACGCCACCAATGACGATCTGCGCGACCTTTTGGTTCCGATCAACAAGAAGTATCCGCTGAACGAGCTGATCGCTGCCTGCCGTGCCTATCCCGGCCTGTCCAACGCCAAGCGGATCACCTTCGAATATGTGATGCTGAAGGACGTCAACGATTCCATCGAAGACGCCAAGGCGCTGGTCAAGTTGCTCAAGGGCATTCCGGCCAAGATCAATCTGATCCCGTTCAATCCGTGGCCGGGCACCAACTACCAGTGCTCGGACTGGGAGACGATCGAGAAATTCGCCGACTACATCAACAATGCCGGCTATGCCTCGCCGATCCGCACGCCGCGCGGCCGCGACATCCTCGCCGCCTGCGGCCAGCTCAAGTCGGACTCCGAGCGCATGCGCAAAGTCGACCGGCTGGCGCTGGAAGCGATGATGATCGCAGGGCATGGCGAGGCGTGAATCGCGTCGTCGCCTATCTGATCCGCTTCGCCGTCATCCTTGTCGGCTATGGCGTTGCTTCGCTGGCGGCAAGCGCCTTCCTTAACATCATGTTCCTGGCGTCTCTTGGGTTGATGACGGACGAGGCGCAACCGGCGGCGCAGGCGTCGCTGTGGTTTTCAATCCCCTTCGTCGCGCTGTTCGTCGCCTATTTCGCCTTCATGCCGGCCGCCATCGCCATCCTCGTCTCCGAGATTCTTGGCCGGCGTGACTGGCTGTTCTATGCGCTGGCGGGTGCTGTGGTCTCGGCGGTCTTCCTCGGCTTCGTCCACCAGACGGCCGATGCCAATTTCGAGGTTACCAATACCAGCGTCATGCTGGCGGTGATCGGCTGCGGCATGGTCGGCGGCATTTTCTACTGGCTGAGCGCCGGGCGCTCGGCCGGAAGCTGGCGTCAGATTGGACCATGATCCCGAAAAGTGGAGGCCGGTTTTTCGGAAAAGAGCATGGTCAAGCAGGAATGCGCCCTATTTCGCCTGGGCCGACAGGATCTTGAGCGCGAAGGCCGAAAAAACTCCGGCAAAGAGATAGTCGACGACGCGCGTCACGCGCGGGCTGGATTTCATCGCGGCCGAGAACTTTTCCGCCGCCAGCACCATCGGCGCCGTCACCGGGATCGCCAGCACGACGAACATCGCGCCGAGGAAGAACAGCTTTCCCGGCGCGTTGGGATCATGCGCGGAGACGAATTGCGGCAGGAAGGTCATGAAAAACAGGATGATCTTCGGGTTGAGGAGATTGACCCCGAGCCCAGCCGCCCAGCTGCGGAACAGCGAGATTCTCGGCCCGCTCTTCTTCTCCGGCGAAAACGCCGACCCTTTTGTGATCGCCTGCCATGCCAGGAAGACCAGGTACCCGGCGCCGAAAATTTTCAGCACGAAGAACGCCATCGGCGAGGCGACGATCAGCGCCGAGACGCCGACCACCACCAGCGTGGTGTGGATCAGCGTGCCGCACAAGGCGCCGGCCATTGAGGCAAAGCCGGTGGCGCGGCCCTGGCTCAGCGTGCGCGACACGAACAGCGTCATATCAGGCCCAGGCGTGATCGCCAGGATGAAGGTGGCGATGGAGAACTGGATAAGCGTCGTACTGTCGGGGATGAAGGACATGGCTCGTCTCGGTGCGGCAAAAAGACGGCGCAGCCATACCGCAAGAGCCGTATTCTCGCCAGCCTCTGGGCGATACAGCATCTGGTCCAGGCATCGTTCGTCCCTTGCGCTGGCCTAAAACGCCGTGATACCTCGCCCGCGAAGAACCCCTGTCGCGGAACCGCCCACCATGTCGAAAGCAAAAGCCGTCAAGAAAGTCGTGCTCGCCTATTCCGGCGGCCTTGATACCTCGATCATCCTGAAATGGCTGCAGACCGAGCTCGGCGCCGAGGTCGTCACCTTCACCGCCGATCTCGGCCAGGGTGGCGAACTGGAGCCGGCCAGGCGCAAGGCCGAGATGATGGGCATCAAGGATATCCGCATCGTCGATGTCCGCGAGGAGTTCGTATCCGATTTCGTCTTCCCGATGTTCCGCGCCAACGCTGTCTATGAAGGCACGTATCTGCTCGGCACCTCGATCGCCCGGCCACTGATCTCGAAACATCTTGTCGAGATCGCCAGGGAGACCGGCGCCGATGCGATCGCCCATGGCGCCACCGGCAAGGGCAACGACCAGGTGCGTTTCGAGCTGTCGGCCTATGCACTCAATCCCGACATCAAGGTCATCGCGCCCTGGCGCGATTGGTCGTTCAAGTCGCGCACCGATCTCATCAATTTCGCCGAGCAGCACCAGATCCCGGTGCCGAAGGACAAGAAGGGCGATGCGCCTTTCTCGGTCGATGCCAACCTGCTGCACTCCTCCTCCGAGGGCAAGGTGCTGGAAGACCCGTGGAGCGAGCCGCCCGAATTCGTCCACCAGCGCACCATCTCGCCGATGGATGCGCCCGATGAGGTCACCGAGATCGAGATCGAATTCCTCAAGGGCGACCCGGTTGCGCTCAACGGCAAGAAACTGTCGCCTGCAACGATGCTGGCGGCGCTGAACGATCTCGGCCGCGACAACGGCATTGGCAGGCTCGATCTGGTCGAGAACCGTTTCGTCGGCATGAAATCGCGCGGCGTCTACGAGACCCCCGGCGGCACCATCCTGATATCAGCCCACCGGGCGATCGAATCGATCACGCTCGACCGCGGAGCCGCCCATCTCAAGGACGAGTTCATGCCGCGCTACGCCGAGCTGATCTATAACGGCTTCTGGTTCGCGCCCGAGCGGCTGATGCTGCAGGCGATGATCGACAAGAGCCAGGAAGACGTCGAAGGCACCGTGCGGCTGAAGCTCTACAAGGGCAACGTAATTGTCACCGGCCGCAAGTCGAGGAAGACGCTCTATTCCGATGCGCTGGTCACTTTCGAGGACGACCGCGGCGCCTACGATCAGAAGGACGCCGAAGGCTTCATCCGCCTCAACGCGCTCAGGCTGCGCACGCTGGCGGCGCGTAGTCGTAAAGGCTAGCCTGTTCCTCCGCACCGAGGGATTTGGCTCTTTGACTGGCATCCGCCCTCTCCACGCTGGCGATTAGCCACAGGCCACCTCTCACTTCGTCATCCCAGGGCGGAGCAAGGAGCGAAGCGACGCGGCGCACGCGCGTCACGCTCAATGTCTCAACCGTTGATTCACGTCCCGGCAAGGTGCTCGCCGGCTGCTCCTACGCGCTCCACGTGAAATAGAAAGCCCGGCGCTTGGCCGGGCTTTCTGTCGAATAGAGCAATTCCAGGAAAAGTGTGAAACGGTTTTCCGTCCGGAATTGCGTTAAGACAAAGCTCTGGAGGTCCCTGTCAGTCGGCATCGATCGCCGTGGCCATGCGGGCGATGGCCTGTTGATAGACGCTCGCCGAATTCCAGCCGGCAATTGCGCCGATATTCGCCTGCGCGCTGGCACCCGGCCGCCAACCATGACCCTTGAGGAAGTTGGCGGTAGAAGCCAACGCAGTGGCCTTGTCGCGCAGATTTTTGTTGCCTACGCCATATGTCAAAACATTTCCGGGCAGGAACTGCGTGTGGCCAATCTCGCCATGCGCGGCACCGACCGACGAGGCGCTCAGCGCTCCGCGATCAACCAGCTTCAGGGCTGCAATGGCATGAGGGTAGAAGAATTCCGGACGGCGGCAGTCATAGGCCAGCGTTAAAATGGCGGAGACCGTATTCTGGTTGCCCATGGCGGAACCGAAGCCGGTCTCCATGCCCCAGATGGCGAGCAACACACCCGGCGACACGCCGTAATTCTGTTCGATCTTGTCGAACAGCGCGGCATTGGCCTTCTTCAGCGCACGGCCCCTGGCAATGATCGCGGACGCGCCACGGCGCTTCATGAAAGCTTCCACCGAGCCGCTGAAAGCCTTATGGATGGCGCGGTCGACGGAGATCGTCTTTGTCGCGTAGGTTGCGCGAGCCAGAGCGGCCAGACCCTTCGAGCCGACACCGTCGGCCTTCGCCTCCGCGGCAAACTCCGGTTTCCACGCCTCGAAGCCGGCGCCGTTTTTGCCGCAACTGGCCGCCGCCTGCGCGCTCGTCGCCAGCGCAAGCACCGCCACCACCGTGGCCACTACAAACATCTTCCCCTTGGCAAGAAATGCCATGCTGCTCTCCTGGTTGCCTGAATCATGTTCCCAATTGCGAATTTGCCAGCGAAACACCTGCTTGTCACTGTCCCGGCGCTGCGCCGATGCACTCAATACAGCAGGAACTTCAAATCCACCACACTGGCGGACGCCCGGGAATTTGCCTACGATCAAGTAATTATTGTGGCGGGGACAGAATAAGCATGGAAGACGTTGATGTCGTGATCATCGGCGCCGGTTCAGCCGGGCTTTCGGCTGCCAAGACCCTGCGCGCCGCCGGTTTTTCCTTCAAATTGTTGGAAGCGATGAACCGCATTGGCGGCCGCGCCTGGACCAGCGACCAGCATTTCGGCGTGCCGTTCGACATCGGCTGCGCCTGGCTGCATGCCGCGGACCGCAATCCCTACTTTCCCGAGGCGAAGGCCGCCGCCTGGACACTTCATCACCACGACATGAATGTCGATCATCTCTATTACCGCGAGCGAAAGGCAAGCGAAGCCGAAGAGGCCGCGATGAAGGTGGCCGACGCAAGGCTGTTCGAGCCCGTGGCGGCACATCAGGTGAGGGAAGGCGACGACGACCGTCTTTCGGCATTGCTCGCCAAGGGACAGGCGCCGCGCGCCGCCGCAACCTTCGCCGGGCCGATGGATTTCGGCGCCGACGAAGACGAGATATCGATCCGCGACTTTCAGGCCGCCGCCGATCTCGATCCGAACTATTTCACCAGGGAAGGCTTCGGTACGCTGGTTGCCCGCTTCGGTGCCGATGTGCCGGTGGAACTGTCGACGCCTGTGCGCAAGATCGTCTGGGATGAGCCGGGCGTGGCCTGCGTCACCGATCGCGGTACCATCCGCGCCAATGCGGCCATCGTCACCGCCTCGCCGGCAGTGCTCGCCTTCGAGGAGATCGCGTTCTCGCCTGCACTCCCCGATGCGCATTTCGCTGCCTTCTTCGACCTGCCGATGGGCATGCTGACCAAGCTGCCGGTGGAAATATCCGGTACCAGGCTCGGCCTGGAGCCGTTCGACGATTTGCTGATCGAGCGGTTGGCCCGGCACGACATCTACTTCCTCTGCTTTCCTTTCGACCTCGATCTGATGGTCGGTTTCGTCGGCGGCGATTTCGCTTGGGAGATATCGGCGGCGGGCGAGGCGGCCGGCATCGACTTCGTCGTCGACCGGCTCTGCGGCATCTTTGGCGGCGACATACGAAAGCATGTCGGACGCGCAATGATGACCAATTGGGGCGCTGAGCGGTTCGTGCGCGGCGCCTATGCGGCGGCGCGTCCCGGCCGCTCGCAAGCGCGCGCCACTTTGATGCAGCCGGTGGCGGAAAAGATCTTCTTCGCCGGCGAGCATTTGGCCGGTCCGCTGATGCAGACCTGCGGCGGCGCCAGATTGTCGGGCGAGGCAGTGGCCAAGGAGGTCGTCGCCCACCTTGCGGCAAAATAGCATCTGCCGGCAGGAACGTGGGCAGCTGACAGGCGTTTGGCCTTCTCCTGCTCGTATCGTCCTCCGCATTTCGAATGATTTGAGACGCCAATGAAGCTTTTCGACTGCCCGCATTGCGGCCACCGTCTCTATTTCGAGAACGCGCAATGCCTGAACTGCGCCAGCCTCGTGCTCTACGATCCCGAGCATGCGCGCTTCGCGCTGTCCGGCGCAGACGTCTTCCATTGCACCAATGCCGACGAATGCGCCTGCAACTGGATGGCGGAGCCCGGCCACGCCTTCTGCCGCGCCTGTGCGCTGAACCAACTGATCCCGGATCTGTCGGTCGACGGCAACCGCCGCCGCTGGATCCGTGTCGAGGCGGCAAAGAAGCGTGCCGTGTATTCGCTGCTCGCCTTCGGCCTGCCGATCGCACCTAAGCAGGACGTTGGCGACGAGATCGGCCTCGCTTTCGATTTTCTTGCCGATCCGATCGGCGGCGGTCCCGGCGGCGAGCGTATCCTGACCGGCCACGACAACGGCCGGATCACGCTCAACGTCGCCGAGGCGGATTCGGCTGAGCGCGAGCGGCGGCGCGTCGAGATGGGCGAGAACTACCGCACGCTGCTCGGCCATTTCCGCCACGAGCTCGGCCATTACTATTGGGACCGCCTGATACGCGGCGATCCGCAAAAGCTTGCCGGTTTTCGCGCCTTGTTCGGCGACGAGCGCGCCGACTACGAACAGGCGCTCAAGACCTATTATGCCGATGGCGCGCCGCCCGACTGGCAGCAGCGCCATATCTCGGCCTATGCGACGTCGCACCCATGGGAGGACTGGGCCGAGACATGGGCGCATCACATGCACATCACCGACACGCTGGAGATGGTGCATGCCCTGAATTTCCCGCTCGGCCGGCTGGAAACCGTTGAAACCAACGAGCTGCCGCGCACCGATACCGGCGGCAAGCTGCAGCCGGCACCATCGGAACCCGCCGCCAGGCCGGAGCCTTTCGAAAGGATTCTCGACCGCTGGCTGGTGCTGTCGGAGGCGTCCAACTCGATCAACCGCTGCATGGGCCTGCCCGATCTCTATCCCTTCGTCATCTCGGACGTGGCGGCGCAAAAACTTGCTTTTGTTCACCAGCTTTTGACCGACCTGCCGAAAACGACTGGAACAAATCGTGAGCCGGCGGAAGCCTTTTAGCCGGAACGCATGCGGCTTTGCTTCGTTTTCCGTCCCAAGGGACTGTGAAACGGAGAGAAGACCATGAAACGCAAATTGTTTCCGGCGGTGGCCGGAGCGCTCATGGCGATGTCGGGCTCTGCTTTGGCCGACACCGCCGTCTCGGCCATCACTGATCTCAATGTACGCGCCGGCCCCGGCCCGCAATATCCGGTGATCGGCGTGCTCGCGGCCGGCCAGTCGGCGACGCTCGACGGCTGCATCGCCAACAGCAAATGGTGCACCATCGCCGAGGCCAACGGCCAGGGCTGGGTCTATTCCGACTATGTGACGGCCGATTTCGGCGGCAGCCGTGTGGTCCTGACACAGCGTCCGGCCAGCGCCGACATTGCCATCGTGACGCCGCCCGCCGATAGCGTCGAATATTCCGACAGCTATACCGGAGCGATCGTCGCCGGCGAGGCGATCGAGCCTATCCGGAGACCGCCGGCCGAGATCCGTACCTATGTCCGTACGCATCGGCTCGATCCGGTCTATCTCGAGGGCGAGGTGGTGACGGGCGCGACCTTGCCTGACACCGTCGAGCTGCGCGAGATTCCGGACTATGATTACCGCTACGTCTATGTGAACGGCCAGCCGGCACTGGTCGATCCGGGCAGCCGGCGTATCGTGTACGTCGTGCGCTGACGATACAAACAGGGCGGTCGCCCTGTAATGGCGGCCGCTCGCACTCCCGACATTGCCACAGACCGGTGTTGCCGCTGCAATACCGGTTTCCACATTGGGACCGATGTTCTAGACCTTGCGAGCCGAAGCACCCGCCAGCGAGCCCGCGTGACGATCGACCCAACCGCCTTCCAACAGTACCGGCACACCGCCAACAACAAGACCACTTTGCCGCGGCTTCTGCTTGGAACGGCGGTCGTCATCTTGTTCTGGCTCGGAACCACTGCCGCCGTGCTGTTCGGCGGCACCTATGCCTTTGCCGTTTGGCAGGCATCATCTGGCACCGCCCCGCCAGGTGGAGGAGCGGTGCAGGATTTCATGGCCTCTCCGGCGGGCATCCTCGCGGCGTTGGCTTCATTTGCCGGAATCTGGCTCGGTCTTTGGGCTGCCATGCGCTGGATCCATCGCGAGAAGCTGACCGCCCTGATTGGCGTCAGCCGGCGCATTTCGTGGTCGGGGTTCCTGAAAGGGCTGGCCGCGGTGCTGATCACCTCGCTGCTTTCCGAGATCCTGCTTTATGGTTTGCAGCCCGACATCGCGCGCGGCGCGATCGGCTTGTCTTCGTGGCTTTTGTTCCTGATCCCGATCGCCGCCCTGACCTTTCTTCAGACCTCGTCGGAGGAGATGCTGTTTCGCGGTTATCTACTCAGGGGCTTGGCCAGCCGGTTCCAGAACCCTTTCATCTGGGCGCTGCTGCCGGGATTGCTGTTCACCTCCCTGCACTGGAGCCCAGGTTCGAGCGCTGCGATCAATGCCTGCGTGCTGGCCTCGATCGCCGCCTTTGCGCTGTTGCTGACGCTTCTGGTCTATGCAACCGGCAATCTCGGTGCCGGCTTCGGGGCCCATCTCGGCAACAATCTGACCGGCTTCCTGCTGATTTCGCACCAGCAAAGCTATAATTCCTTCGCCCTGTTCAACGCCAAGCCGCTGGAAGCCGCCGGCTGGACGACTTTAGATGCCGCCCTCATCGCTGCGATAGGGATCGTCAGCAGCCTGTTGACCGTTCTGCTGCTTTTGCATCCGCGTTCACCACTGAAGGTCGAGCCGGATATGGCGCGCGGCGGCGGCGTGCGCTGATGCGTCTTGCCTGGTCGTCCTGGGCATATTTGGCGCAAAGCTGACCAAAGCTTGACTCTGCGGCCGATTTCCTGTCTACACGCCGCGAATTCCGCGACGAGTATTCCTCCGAGCAAACCGACCGGGACGCCGAAACCTCTTTGAGGTGAAGTGCTGTAAATCGATCCCGGAGGCCAACACCCGGCAGCGCTGTGCGCCCCCGGGTGCTTTTTGGCTTTGGGCTTTGCCCGGACCGGCTTTTGCTTGGACAGTCGGCGCGAACGCATTACCTCTCGGGCATCATCCGGGTGCCAGGGAAAAGGAAAAAGAATGTTTGAATCGCTACAGGAACGCACAAGAGGCGTGGAGGGCCATCGGCCCGACAGGGATCAAAATGAATCCAAGGCGCTGTCGCGCGGCGGGTTGACCAATGTTTGAGTCCCTACAAGAGCGCCTTGGCTCCATCCTGAACGGCCTCACCGGCCGCGGCGCCTTGTCGGAGGCTGATGTCTCGGCGGCGCTGCGCGAGGTCCGCCGTGCGTTGCTCGAGGCCGACGTGGCGCTGGAAGTGGTGCGTTCGTTCACCGACAAGGTGCGCGAGAAGGCCGTCGGCGCCGCCGTGGTCAAGTCGATCAAGCCCGGCCAGATGGTCGTCAAGATCGTCCATGACGAGCTGGTCGAGATGCTCGGCGCCGAGGGCGTCGCCATCGACCTCAATGCACCGGCGCCGGTCGTCATCATGATGGTCGGCCTGCAAGGTTCCGGCAAGACGACGACCTCGGCCAAGATCGCCAGGCGCCTCACCGATCGTCAAAACAAGAAGGTTTTGATGGCCTCGCTCGACACGCGGCGTCCCGCCGCGCAAGAGCAGCTCCGCCAGCTCGGCGAGCAGGTCAAGGTCGCGACATTGCCGATCGTCGCCGGCCAGACGCCGGTCGATATCGCCCGCCGCGCCGTGCAGGCGGCCAAGCTTGGCGGCCATGACGTCGTCATCCTCGACACCGCCGGCCGCACTCATATCGACGAGCCCTTGATGGTCGAGATGGCCGACATCAAGAAGATGTCGTCGCCGCACGAGATCCTGCTGGTCGCCGATTCGCTGACCGGCCAGGACGCCGTCAATCTGGCAAAAAGCTTCGACGAGCGCGTCGGCATCACCGGCCTCGTGCTGACCCGCATGGACGGCGACGGCCGCGGTGGTGCGGCGCTCTCGATGCGCGCCGTCACCGGCAAGCCGATCAAGCTGATCGGCACCGGCGAAAAAATGGACGCGCTGGAGGAATTCCACCCCAAGCGCATCGCCGACCGCATCCTCGGCATGGGCGACATCGTCAGCCTCGTCGAAAAAGCAGCCGAGAACATCGACGCCGAACAGGCGGCGGCGATGGCCAGGAAGATGCAATCGGGCAAGTTCGACCTGAACGACCTCGCCGGCCAGCTTCAGCAAATGTCGAAAATGGGCGGCATGGGCGGCATCATGGGCATGATGCCCGGTATGGGCAAGATGAAGGACCAGATGGCCGCCGCCGGTCTCGACGACAAGATGTTCGGCCGCCAGCTCGCCATCATCTCGTCGATGACCAAGGCCGAGCGCGCCAACCCCGATATTCTGAAGCACTCGCGCAAGAAGCGCATCGCCGCCGGCTCGGGCACCGACGCTGCCGAAATCAACAAACTGTTGAAGATGCATCGCGGCATGGCCGACATGATGAAGGCGATGGGCGGCAAGGGCAAAGGCGGCGGCCTGATGCGCGGCATGATGGGCGGGCTCGCTTCCAAGATGGGGCTCGGCGGCATGATGCCTGGCGGCCCAGGCGGTCCCGGAGGCGGCATGATGGGCGGCGGCATGCCGGATCTCTCCAAGATGGACCCCAAGCAGCTCGAAGCCTTGCAGAAGCAGGCGCAGGCGGCCGGGCTCGGCGGCATGAAGGGCCTGCCCGGTGGTCTTCCCGGTGGCGGTGGCCTGCCTGGGCTGCCCGGCGGCATGAAACTTCCCGGCCTGCCGGGCGGTGGCGGGCTGCCTGGCCTCGGCAAGAAGAAGTGAGGGCGCCATGAACGAAGAGAAGGACATGGCGGATGCGCGTGCGGCGCTGGCCAATTATCGCGCCTCGATCGACAATATCGACGCTGCGCTGATCCACATGCTGGCCGAGCGCTTCCGCTGCACCAAGGCAGTCGGCGTGCTGAAGGCGGAACATGGCCTGCCGCCTGCCGACCCGGCGCGCGAGCAGCAGCAGATCGCCCGTCTTCGCCAACTGGCCAAGGACGCCCATCTCGACCCGGATTTCGCGGAGAAATTCCTGAACTTCGTCGTCCGCGAAGTGATCCGCCATCACGAGCAGATCGCCGCATCCAACGGCGTGACAAAAACCGGCTGAGGACCAGCCACCAACCGATCAACCAAGTTAGACCTTTTAGGAGAAAAGAAATGCCACTGAAGATCCGATTGGCCCGTGCGGGCTCGAAGAAGCGTCCCTATTACCATGTCGTCGTCGCCGACGCGCGTTCGCCGCGCGACGGCCGTTTCATCGAGTCGCTCGGCTCGTGGAATCCGCTGCTGCCCAAGGACGGCGAACGCGTCAAGGTCGACGCCGCGCGCGTCAAGCATTGGCTGGCGCATGGCGCTCAGCCGACCGACCGCGTGCTGCGCTTCCTCGATGAAGCCGGCATCGCCAAGCGCGACGCCCGCTCCAACCCGAAGAAGGCCGAGCCCGGCAAGAAGGCGCAGGAGCGCGCAGCCTTGCTGAAGAAGGCGCAGGAAGATGCCGCTGCGGCCGTTGCCGCCGCTGCAGCCGCGCCGGCCGAGGCGGAAGCCGCCAGCGCCGAATAAAGCATCTCCACAACACGAAACGGCGGGCCTTGCCCGCCGTTTTGCTGTTCATCCGCATGATTGCGGCCCGATCAATAGCCCTCTGGGCAGCTCGCAACGTACACACGACCATTACGATCGCGATAACGGCACTGGCCGCTTTCGCTGGCACGGCCGATCAGCGCACCGGCCAAAGCGCCGGCCGCACCGCCGATCACCGCGCCCTTGGTTGGGTTGCCGGCCACCGCAGCGCCGATCGCCGCACCGCCCAGGCCACCAACTGCCGCGCCTTGCTCAGTACGGGAGCAGGCACCGAGCGGCACCAGCAAGGCCATCAAGATCATCAGCTTTTTCATTGTCCTCTCCAACAGGGTGCCGTCCTCGCCGCTGCACCCCCTAACTCACAACCGGGCGATTTGATCCAAAGAAGAAGATCGGCTGCGGATCGCGCCCGCTCTGGCGGCGTGGCCACCATCGAACGGCTTTCGAAATCGCCGCTATTGGCTGAACGGGAATAACGCGCGCACCCTTGGATCGCGCAGATACAGGCCACCCCAGAGGATGGCGCCGAGATAGACGCCGAACAGTATGTGCGAGAACAAAGGGCTGCCGATACGCACATGCGTGGCGACGGCGCCGCCGAGATAGGCGGTGAGCAGGATGGCGCCGAGCACCGAGGTGCGCGGCAGCGCGTAAAGCACGGTCGAGACCAATCCAATGACGCCGAGCATGCGCGAGACATTGGCATCGGCTGGCCAGCCGAGCTGCATCATGGTCTGGGTGACGATTTCGAGCGGCGGCAGCTTGATGACGCCGTCGAAGATCATGAACAGCACGATGACGGCGCTGAGCACGCGGCCGGCCCACAGGGCACGCGGTGAGACGGGTGCTGCCTGAGACATGGTCATTGATGTTCCCTCCGGTCGTTGTGAGCACTGGGTCCTTCGCCAGCTCGAACCAAGGACGCGGCCCATAACGGCGATCCGACATGCCTCCAGTTCTTTTTCACTCCGGGGGACGGCGACCTCGGAAATGCAAGTTCCGCCGGCAACGAACCTGGCCAAGTCCACCTTGCGGCGTGAGGTGGAGAGCGTTATTGGAAATCCGCAAGGGAATCTTCCGAGCGCTCGACGGCAGCCGCCGCCTGATCGTACAACGAAAGCAACCGATGGCCGGAGAGACCGACCTGAAACAGTTGCTGGCGGCGATGACGCCGGAATTGCTTGCCGGCGTTCATGTCTTCACCACGTTGCCACCCGATGCGCCCGTTCCCGACAGGCTCCACCCGGTGATGCTATTTCGCGAGCGCGAGGGCATGACGCTGATCGTGCTTGAAGAGCAGGCTAAGGCCGCTGGCCTGAAAACCGTGTTCCGCTGCCGGATGCTGACGCTGAACGTCCATTCGTCGCTGGAAGCGGTCGGCTTCCTCGCCGCCATCACCGCGCGACTGGCCGCGGCCGGCATCGGCGTCAATCCGGTCTCGGCCTTCTACCACGATCACCTGTTCGTGCACGCCGACCGGGCGGAGGAGGCGCTGGGGTTGCTGCTGGACCTGGTGGAGGAGAACCGGCTGTGACGCCGGCGCCTTGCTGCCTATTTGAGACGCCGGCGCTGCCCCTCATCCGCCTGCCGGCACCTTCTCCCCGCGAACGGGGAGAAGGGCGCGAACGGCCGAAAGCCGAGCCCGCGACCGCGGGCCGCCGGTTATCCGGCGCCCCGCGGAGGGCCAGCCGCGAAGCGGCGATGCGGCCCGTGAGCGAAAAGTTATGCCGCCTTCTTCTTCGGCTGGATCAGCCCGCGCTCGACCAGCAGCTCGGCGATCTGAACCGCATTGAGTGCCGCGCCCTTGCGCAGATTGTCGGAGACGATCCACATCGACAGGCCGTTGTCGATGGTCGAGTCCTCGCGGATGCGCGAGATGAAGGTGGCGTCCTCGCCGGCCGATTCCAGCGGCGTGATGTAGCCGCCGTCCTCGCGCTTGTCGATGACCTGGCAGCCCGGCGCCTCGCGCAGGATCTCACGCGCCTCATCGGCGGTGATCGGCTTTTCGAACTCGATGTTGACCGCTTCCGAATGGCCGATGAACACCGGCACGCGCACGCAGGTCGCCGTCAGCTTGATCTTGGGGTCGAGCATTTTCTTGGTCTCGGCCACCATCTTCCACTCTTCCTTGGTGAAGCCGTCGTCGAGGAAGACGTCGATATGCGGGATGACGTTGAAGGCGATACGCTTGGTGAACTTCTTGACGTCGACCTGGTCGGCGACGAACACCGCGCGCGTCTGCGTGAACAATTCGTCCATGCCTTCCTTGCCGGCGCCGGAGACGGACTGGTAGGTGGCGACGACGACGCGCTTGATGGTGGCCGCGTCATGCAGCGGCTTCAGCGCCACGACCAGCTGCGCCGTCGAGCAGTTCGGGTTGGCAATGATGTTCTTGCGCGTGAACAGCGAGATCGCATCCGGGTTCACTTCCGGAACGATCAGCGGCACATCCTGGTCGTAACGGAAGGCCGACGAATTATCGATGACGACGCAGCCCTGCTTGCCGATCTTCGGCGACCATTCCTTGGAGACGTTGCCGCCGGCCGACATGATGCAGATGTCGGTGTCGGAAAAATCATATTGGTCGAGCGCCCTGACCTTCAGCGTGCGGTCGCCGAACGACACTTCCGTGCCCTGGCTGCGCCGCGAGGCCAGCGCCACCACCTCGCTCACCGGAAAGCCGCGCTCTTCCAGTATGTTGAGCATTTCCCGGCCCACATTGCCCGTGGCGCCGACGATCGCAACCTTGAAACTCATCGAAATCTCCTGTCCCTCTCCGCTCGTTTTCTGGAGAAAACCCGCCGGCCGATGCGGGTTTCAACCCCCGGGCCGGACCCGGGAGAGGGTGGTTAGGCCAAGGGAATCAGACCGTTTTGGTGGTCGTTTTGCCGGTTTTTTTGAGCAACAACGTGATTTTGCTGGAACGAGGAGACGCAGCGACGCGCCCGGCCCAATGGTTCGCATTGGGGCCGGAGATGTCGAATGCAAGGAGCGCCATCAGAAGGCCGCGCATCGAAAACTATCCCGTTCGGTGCCGGCTTTTACGCGGTTTGCGTCCAGAGTCAATCGCAACCAGGCCGACCCGCCCGCCCTGTACAATGGCGGCGGAACGAAGTACGAACGAGCATCGTCTGGCTCGTGGCGCCCGTCCGTGGCGCTTGCCGACATTTGACCCGTCGCCGGGTATTCAGAATCCGAATTTCGAAAGAGCAAGATGTCCAATTTCGAAGCTATTGTTCCCGCGCTGGCAAAGGCGCTGGAAAAACGCGGCTATGTCGAGCTGACGCCGGTGCAGAAGGCGGTTCTCGAGCTTGGCCAGGCCGATGCGCTGGTTTCGGCCCAGACCGGCTCCGGCAAGACCGTCGCCTTCGGTCTGGCCTTGGCGCCGACCCTTCTCGATGGCGCGGAGCGCTTTTCCCATGCCGCGGCACCTTTGGCGCTGGCCGTGGCGCCGACGCGGGAGCTGGCCCTGCAGGTAACGCGCGAGCTGGAATGGCTCTACGAACTGACCGGCGCCACGGTGGCGTCCTGCGTCGGCGGCATGGACATGCGCACCGAACGGCGCGCGCTGGAGCGTGGCGCCCATATCGTCGTCGGCACGCCCGGCCGCCTGCGCGACCACATCACCCGCAATTCGCTCGACATGTCGGCGCTCAAGGCAGTGGTGCTCGACGAGGCCGACGAGATGCTCGATCTCGGCTTTCGCGAGGATCTGGAATTCATCCTCGACGCGGCACCCGCCGATCGCCGCACGCTGATGTTTTCCGCCACTGTGCCGCGCTCCATCGCCACGCTGGCCAAGGGCTACCAGCACGATGCTGTGCGCATCTCGGCCTCCGGCGAGGAAAAGCAGCATCTCGACATCGAATACCGGGCGCTGAGCGTCGCTCAGGCGGACCGCGAAAACGCCATCATCAACGTGCTGCGCTTTTACGAAGCCAAGAACGCGCTGGTGTTCTGCAACACGCGCGCCGCCGTCAACCATTTGACGGCGCGCTTCAACAACCGCAACTTTTCCGTCGTGGCGCTGTCCGGCGAGCTTAGCCAGAACGAGCGCAGCCACGCGCTGCAGGCGATGCGTGACGGCCGCGCCAAGGTCTGCATCGCCACCGACGTCGCGGCGCGCGGCATCGACCTGCCCAACCTCGAGCTGGTCATCCACGCTGACCTGCCGACCAACCCGGAGACGCTCCTGCACCGAAGCGGACGAACGGGACGGGCGGGACGCAAGGGCGTCAGCGCGCTGATCGTGCCCAATAATGCCCGCAAGCGAACCGAGCGGCTACTGCAAAGTGCCGGCCTTGCGGCGACCTGGGCAAGCCCGCCCTCGGCCGACGACGTGATACGGCGCGACGACGAGCGCATTCTCGCTGATCCAGTCTTCAGCGAGCCTGTGAAGGATGAGGAGCGCGGCTTCGTTGAGGCGCTTCTCGATCAGCACGGACCCGAACAGGTCGCCGCCGCCTTCGTGCGGATGTGCCGCTCCAGCCGCTCGGCGCCGGAGGACCTTCTCGACGTGGCGCCGTTCACGCCGTCGGGCGAAAAATTTGCGCGCCGGGACGAGGCACCGAGCCGCCGCGACGATTTCGGCGACAGCGTCTGGTTCTCGCTGTCGGTCGGACGCCGGCAGAATGCCGAGCCGCGCTGGCTGATCCCGATGCTGTGCCGGACAGCCGGCATTTCCAAGCGCGAGATCGGCGCCATCAAGATGCAGCCGGAGGAAACCTTCGTGCAGATCGCGGCGGACTGGGCCGAGCGCTTCCTCGCTGCGATCGGTCCCGACCACAAGCTGCAGGGCAACATTGCGGTCAAGCGGCTGGACGGCACACCGGATCTGTCGCGGGCCGGCTATCAGGAACCACGGCCCGACAAGAAGCCGCACCGCGGCAAGCGCACCTTCGATCAGAACGCGCCCAAATTCGAGAAGCGCGCACCGGCCGACCAGCGCCCGGCATTCGAGGCAAAGCCCTGGGCCGGGAAACCGGCCAAGGCGAAGTTCGAAGGCGGACCGGCGAAACACAAGAAATCGAAGAAACGGCCGGGGTAGATAGCCGGCACTCTCCATGTCCGCACGCCCCCCTTGCGGTCTGCCGGAACTTTGCACAGTCTGGGTCGGGGCAATCGGGGGCAAGGCATGCGCGGCGAAGTTCTTCATTACGACGAAGACCAGGGTTTCGGTTTCATCACCGGAGCGGACGGCAACCGCTACATTTTGGCGCGCGAAGATTTGCGCCGCGAAGCATCGGTTGCCGGAGGCACGACCGTCGAATTCCAGCCGGCTGGCGGACGGGCGCGCAATGTTTTTTCGATCCGCGCCCAACCTGCCAGTGCGCCCGCCGACGCCTCCCCTGCAGCCGCCGCGCCATCTCAGGCCGGCAATACGCAAGCGGCAGGTCAGCCGCAACATTTCGGCCGTTCCGCTGAAACCGGTCCGGCCGAATCCGCCGGCCTGTGGAACTATTTCTGGCTGGGTCTGACCGAGAATTACTTCAACTTCGCCGGCCGTGCCCGCCGCAAGGAATATTGGGGCTATTGCCTGTTCTGGACGATCGCGCTGCTCGTGGTCATAGGCATCGGTGTCTTTATCGACGACGCCATGGGCAATACCGCTGAACTGCCGGCGGTGACGGTCGGCCTCTCCGGCCTCTTCCTGCTGGCGACAGCCCTGCCGTGGTTCGGGCTCAACGTGCGTCGCCTGCACGATATCGGCCTGACCGGCTGGCTCTTCCTGCTTTTCCTGATCCCGACCTTCGGCACCGTGATCATCCTGATCTTTGCGTTGATCCCGACCCAGCCGCGCGAAAACCAGTGTGGTCCGGTGCCGGCGGGTGTCGGGACTTAGTACCTCCGCGATTGGGTCGCCAGCCGCCACGCCTTCGTCATCCTAGGGCGGAGCGACGCGAAGCGGAGCGCAGACCCTGGGATCCATGCCGCGACATAAGCCGAGGAACGCAGCGGTTCAGAATGGCGCTCATATCCACCACGAAGAAGCACTCGGTCTGGTCGGCCGAGCACTTGCCGCCGGGTAACGGCATGGATCCTGGGGTCTGCGCCGCGTCGCTTCGCTCTTTGCTTCGCCCTAGGATGACGAAGAGGGAGATGTTTCGGCCAATCTCCAAATTTAGGGCTTCCAAGATCGTGTCGAGGAACCAGCCGCGACCGCCTTCAGCGCCTCGCTCGAAAGCCTGAGGAAGACTTTCTGGCCATGCCGCTCGGCGCCGAGTCCGTCGTAGAAGCGCAGCGCACGCTCGTTCCAGTCCTCGGTGGTCAGGTCGATGCGGCCGATGCCAGCGCGCAGGCAATGGCCGGCGAGGAATGCCATCAGCGCTCGACCGACACCGCCATTGCGGGCATCATCGCGTACGAATAGGTCCTTGAGGAACAGCAGCCGTTCGAGATCGATGCCGGGATGCGCAATCGCAACTGAGGCCAGCCCGCAAACTTCACCATCGACCAAGGCGAGCGCAAAATGCGGATAGGCCGGGCTTTCGTCGCCAAGCCATTTCTGCGCCGCCGACAAAGCCTGGCTGGCGTCGAGTGGCGGCTGCCGGTAATGCACCGCCATTTCGCAAAGCATGGCGGCGAGTGCCGCGGCATCCCCGGTCGCCGCCCAGCGGACGTCGACCGCCACAGGATCAGCCCAGGAACTTGGCGATGATCGCGTCGCCCATCTCGGTGGTGCCGACCTCGGTCATCCCCGGCGAATGAATATCCCTGGTGCGCAAGCCCTGGTCGAGCACCGCGGCGATCGCGCCTTCCAGCCGGTCGGCCTCTTCGACCATGCCGAAGGAATAGCGCATGCACATGGCGAAGGAGGCGATCATGGCGATCGGATTGGCGATGCCCTTGCCGGCAATGTCGGGCGCCGAGCCGTGCACCGGCTCGTAGAGCGCCTTGCGCTTTTTTGTCTTCGCATCCGGCGCGCCGAGCGAGGCCGACGGTAGCATGCCGATCGAGCCGGTCAGCATGGCGGCGATGTCGGACAGCATGTCGCCGAACAGATTGTCGGTGACGATGACGTCGAACTGCTTCGGCCAGCGCACCAGCTGCATGCCGCCGGCATCGGCCAACATGTGATCGAGCTTGACGTCGGCATACCTGGCCTTGTGCGTCTGGGTGACGACCTCATTCCACAGCACGCCTGATTTCATCACATTGCGCTTTTCCATCGAGGTGACATGGTTCTTGCGCGTGCGCGCCAATTCGAAGGCAACGCCCGAAATGCGCTCGATCTCGAACGTATCGTAGACTTGGGTGTCGATGCCGCGCTTCTGGCCGTTGCCGAGGTCGATGATCTGCTTCGGCTCGCCGAAATAGACGCCGCCGGTGAGCTCGCGCACGATCAGGATATCGAGCCCCTCGACCACCTCCTGCTTGAGCGAGGAGGACGCCGCCAGCGCCGGGTAGCAAATGGCGGGTCGAAGATTGGCGAACAGTTCCATGTCCTTGCGCAGCCGCAGCAGACCCGCCTCCGGGCGCACCTCGTAAGGCACCGCATCCCATTTCGGCCCGCCGACGGCGCCGAACAGCACCGCGTCCGCGGCCATCGCCTTGGCCATGTCGGCATCGGAGATCGCCGCGCCGTGCGCGTCATAGGCGCAGCCGCCGACCAGCCCGTCGTCGGTGACGAAATCGCTGCCGAACCTGTCGTTCATGGCGGCGATCAATTTCTTCACCTCGGCCATCGCCTCGGGGCCGATGCCGTCGCCGGCAAGCAGGAGAAGATTTTTCGAAGCCATGAGAACCGTCCCGATTGTTTTAGCGCATGAACGCGGCCTTGCTAAACGCCAAGCGGCCGGCGCGCAAGCCTGCGGTTCAGAGCATCGGACCCAAAAGCGGAAACCGGTTTTGGGAAAATCCGGTGCTCAAGACAAATCGCCTACAGATGCGAGAGGATATTGACCAGCCTGCCGAACGGGTCGCGTACGAAGAAGCGCCGCACACCCCAGGGTTCGTCCGCCGGCCCGTATTCGATGACGAAGCCGGTGGCCTTCATCGCTTCCAGCGCCGCATCGACATCGTCGACCTCGATCGACAGGTCAGGCACCGGCGTGCCGGAGCCACCTTGGGCCATGAAGCTGACCTGTACGGTCATTGTTTCTTGCGAGCCGTAGGTCGTAATCCAGCCTTGATCCATCAGCACGTCAAGACCGAGCACATCCTGATAGAAGGGTTTTGCCGCCGCGATATCCTGCGTGTCTATGTTTGCAACGATGCGTCTGACCTTCACCATGGGCCGATCCTCGTTCTAACCGTGTCGTTGTCGCAACCGTGACAGGCATCAGGCTGTGCGCCGCAGCGCCGTCACCTCGATCTCGATCTTCATTTCCGGCTTGTTGAGCTGGCACACGATCATCGTTGCCGCCGGCCGGATCTCGCCAAACGCCTCGCCGAGGATCGGGAACACCACATCCACGAAAGCCGCATCGGTGATATAGTAATGTGCCCGCACCACGTCAGCCATTTCGAAGCCGCCATCTCGCAACGCCTTGGCGATCGTCGCCAGGCAATTGCGCGTTTGTGCCTCGACGGTCTCCGGCATCGACATGGTCGCATAATCGTAGCCGGTCGTTCCGGACACGAAACACCAGTCGCCCTGCACCACGGCGCGCGAATAGCCGGCGGTCTTCTCGAAGGGCGAACCGGTGGAGATCAGTTTTCGCATGGTGTCCTCCTTTTTTCAGCGTGGGCCGTTTGGTGAAAGCGGCGATGACGGCCGATCTCCCCCCAAGTGGGGGAGATGTCCGGCAGGACAGAGGGGGGCGCGAAGGATCGCGGCAGAACGATTTCTAATTCGGCGACCCCAGCGCCTTGTCCAGCGCTTCCTTGACGTCGGCCGGCCATGTACTCACCGCTGGCCACGCGTCCGGCTCGGGCTTGTCGCCGCGCCTGGCGAAATAGAGCTTATGGTTGACCGGGTCGACGGCCATGAAGCCGTCATTGCCGCCGCAATCATGCGGCACGCAGCCGCTGGCAAAGAAGGCGCCCGAGGCGGTTTTCTCGGTGCCGCCGCCGACCAGAAGGCTGGTCGCCATGTCGGGCATGTCCTTGCCGAGCAGCGTCTCGGCTAGTTTGTAGACCGCTTCATTGTGGAAGGCGTCGATGATGTTGTCGTATTTCGACGGATCGACGTCTTTCCAGTCGGTGCCCGGCTCCGGCATGTAGGTCAGATTACCGGACATCGTCAGTCCGTCCGTCGGCGACCATTGCAGCGCCGGCTTGGAATCACCCGGCAGCAGATAGGGCACGAAATAGATGGCGCTGTCGGAGATCGCGGCCGGCGGCGCGCCGCATTCGTCCTGCTCGACCGTGACCGTCTGGATCGTGCCGCCTTCCGGCTTCCACACGATCACCTTGGCCGGACCGCACTGGTTGCCGCCGTCGCCGACATCGACCAGCGCCACCTTGGCGCCGCCGACCTCGACGATCTTGTCGAAGAAGACGTCGTAATTGCGCGCCAGTTCCCTGCCGTCGAAGGCGAGCACGCGTTCCCCGTACTCTTCCTCCTGGGTGATGGTCAGCTGGCCGCCCTCGAACGGGATCGGCGCCTGCTTGTCATCGTCGGCTAGGGCCGCATTGCTCAACGCGGCCTGGTCGGCGGCCGTGCCGGGCGCATCGTCAGCCGGCACGAGCACCGTGTCGGTCTGTGCATGCGCGCCAGCCATCGTCATCAGAATCCACGCCAGCGCGCAGGCGCCGGCAAGAAGCGAACGTGTCATGACTGTCCCTCCGTTCAGCCTCCACGAACCCGGCCTGTCGCGGCCGGGTCATCGTACCGCTCAGGCCCAGGGCCGCAGCTCGGCGTTCTTCTTCTCGAACGAAGCGATGGCGCCGGCCTTCTCCATGGTCAGGCCGATATCGTCGAGGCCGTTCAAGAGGCAGTGGCGCTTGAACTCGTCGAGATCGAACTTGACCACGCCGCCGTCCGGCCCGCGGATTTCCTTGGCCTCGAGATCGACCGACAGCGTCGCGTTGGAACCGCGCGAGGCGTCGTCCATCAGCTTCTCCAGATCTTCCGGGCTGACGGTGATCGGCAAGATGCCGTTCTTGAAGCAGTTGTTGTAGAAAATGTCGGCGAACGAGGTCGAGATGACGCAGCGGATGCCGAAATCGAGCAGCGCCCACGGCGCGTGTTCCCGGCTCGAACCGCAGCCGAAATTGTCGCCGGCGACCAGGACCTGCGCCTTGCGGTAGGCTGGCTTGTTGAGCACGAAGTCCGGGTTTTCCGAACCGTCGTCCTTGTAGCGCATTTCGGCGAACAAGCCGGTGCCGAGCCCGGTGCGCTTGATCGTCTTGAGATAATCCTTGGGGATGATCATGTCGGTGTCGACATTGACGATCGGCATCGGCGCGGCGACACCGGTGAGCTTGGTGAATTTTTCCATGGTTCTTGCCCGTCTTCTTCTCATTGCGGGGAATTGCTGGCGCCCGGTTTACACAATGCCGCGGGCAAATAAAAGACGGCTGTTTTTGGACTTCCGTCGTCGATCGAAAACACAAGATCGGTACAAAACAGCTTCAAAATCACCGGCCCATGGTGCACTTTTATCGACATGACAACGCGATCCAAGGTCCTCTACGCCAGCGAACCGGGCCTCGGCACCGCCGAGTTCCGCCGCGTGCTGGTGGAATCCGGCCTCGGCGAGACACGGCCCGTCGATGATCATGCCCGTTTGAAGGCGATGCTCACGAGTGCCGACCTGGTGCTCACCGCGCGCATCGATGCACCGGGCAAGCCGCTGGTTGGTGTCGCTCGCGGCATCACCGACTTTTCCTGGGTCTGCTATATCTCCGAGCTCGCGGTTTCTGCATCGGCGCAAGGGCTGGGTATCGGCAAGGGCCTGATGGATGAGGCACGCCGGCAACTCGGACCTTCCGTTGCCATCAGCCTGATCTCCATGCCCGACGCCGTCGGCTTCTATGAGCGTATCGGCATGGAGCGCATGCCCAACGCATTCTGGTTCGGCCGCAAGCGCTGAAATCCACTCCCAGCGACCTCAACCCGCGCATTCTTGGCTAGGGTTCTGCCTCTTGACATGCAACCAAATGGTTGCATATTAGAGCCATGAGCATGGATGCCGTCTTTCGCGCCTTGGCCGACCCGACACGCCGGCGATTGCTGGACAGCCTTCATGCCAGGAACGGACAGACGCTGAACGCGCTGTGCGGTGAGATGGACATGACGCGCCAGGCGGTGACCAAGCATCTGGCGATCCTGGAAGAAGCAAACCTCGTCACCACCATCCGCAAGGGACGCGAGAAGCAACATTATCTGAATCCCGTTCCCATCAACGAGATCGCCGAACGCTGGATCGGCAAATTCGAGCGGGGGCGACTGGGCGCCCTCAGCGATTTGAAGAAACGTCTCGAAAGGGAAGACTGATGAGCAACATTTTCGTTTATGTCACCTACATCCGCACTTCGCCCGAAAAACTCTGGCAAGCACTGACCGAGCCGGAGTTCCAGCGGCAATATTTCCTCGGCGCCCAGATGCTGAGCGACTGGAAACAAGGTTCGGCGTGGAAGATGGTTTACACCGACGGCCGCATCACCGACAGCGGCGAGGTGCTCGAGATCGATCCACCCAGGCGCATCGTGCTCAAATGGCGCAACGAGTTCATGCCCGAGGTCAAGGCGGACGGCTACACACGCTGCACCTTCGCCATCGAGCAGGAGGGCGAGATGATGAAACTCGCCGTCACACACGAAGCCGATGGGCCGCACAAGCTGCTCGGCCATGTGGCGAACGGCTGGCCGCTCATCCTGTCCAGTCTGAAGAGCCTGCTCGAAACCGGCAAAGGGCTGTCGCGCCCGGCGTCGAAGGCTTGAAGTCATTTCGGCGGCGAAACGTTTCCGGAGGACAGGTGATGCACGGTTCCGCGGTGCACAGCATGACAAATGGCGAGACCGTGATGGCGAGCGCCGATGTTTGCGCGCCGCCCGAGCGGATCTTTGACGCGCTCGTTACACGCGAGGTCGAGCGCTGGTGGGGCTCCGCCAAGACCTACCGGATGACCGGATGGGCGGCCGACCTCAGCGTCGGCGGCCGCTGGAGCGTCACCGTCGAGACGGCGGCCGGCAGCCACCTGCCCGCCAGCGGTGAATTCCTGGAGATCGAGGAGCCGCGCCGGATCGTGCAGACGCGCAGATACGACTGGGATCATCCGACGCTTGGCCGCCGCGAAACCAAAGTCGCCTGGTTGCTGGAGCCAATCGCCGGCGGCACGCGCGTCACGCCGCAACCGAGCATGCGGAAGGGTGGGGCAGGGTGCTGGGCTGGCTTCAGGCGTATCTTGGTGCGGGCGGCTTGGTGGCGGCTTAATCCACCAAGCAACAGACCTTCGCGCCAGCTTTAAATCACATTCAACTCCCTGAACGCCCGCCCCTCAGCGACACGGCTATACCCGAACGCCGAGCAATCCACCGTGCGATAGCCGCCATGCACCAGAAACTCGGCCAGCGCCTTGCCGACCGCCGGCGCCTGCTGCAGGCCGTGACCGGAAAAACCGTTGGCGAAGAGGAAATTACCGACCTCGGGGTGCGGGCCGATCACCGCGTTCTGGTCGAGTGTGTTGTAGTCGTAATGGCCGACCCAGGCGCGCGTCGGCTTGATCGCCTCGAAGGCTGGAATGCGGGTCGCCAATACCGGCCAGATCACCTCTTCGAACAGCGGCCAGTCGGGGTCGAAGTCGGCGGGATCGGCTGGTCCTTCGCCATCTTCCGGCTCGGCGCCGCCGGTGATGTAGACCGAGCCTTCCGGCCGGACATAGATGCCGCTCGGGTCGACCAGCAGCGGCATGTCGTCATATTTTTCGCGCGCCTCGAAGACGAAGACGTTGCGCTTGCGCGGCTCCACCGGCAGCGCCAGCCCGGCCATTGCCGCCACCTTGCCGGCATTCGGCCCGGCGGCGTTGACGACGGTGCCGGCCCCGAGCCGTTCGCCATTGTCGAGGATCACGCCGGTGACGCGCTCGCCCTGCCGCTCGATACCGGTCACCGACGCCGTGATAAAGTCGATGTTCTTCGTTCGCAGTGCCTTGCGGAACAGCATCAGCATCGCATGCGCGTCGAACCAGCCTTCGCCGCTGCGGCCATAGGCGCCAGCGGAGATGCCCTCGACCGACAGCCACGGAAAGCGGCGGACGAGCGCCTCGGCATCCTCGAGCACGATGTCGGCGCCCTCGGCCATCTGCGCCTCGTGATTGGCCCGCAGGATCGACAGGCTGTTCTCGCCGGCAAGGATGAGATAGCCGCCTTCGCGAAAGCCGATATCGGCGTCCGCGCCAAACTCGTCCTTCAACCGCCGGAATAGTTTCAGCGTGAACTGCGACAGCCGGATGTTTTCCGGGATCGAGAACTGCTGGCGAATGGAGGCGCAGGACAGCGTGGTCGCCGCATGGGAAAATTGCGGGTCGCGCTCGACAAGCGCGATCGAGCCCGAAAATCCTTCCTCGCGCAGATAATAGGCGACCGAGGAGCCGACGATGGCTCCGCCGATGATGACGATGTCGTAATGCACCTTTTCGCCCTTCCGATCTGAACCGCCGAGTCACGCCGCCGGCAGGATGATCTCGAAGCGCGTGCCGCTCGCCGAGTCAACCAGCCGGATCGTGCCATCATGCGGTTTCAGGAGGGCCAGCACGATGCCGAGGCCGATGCCGGTGCCACCGGAATCGCGGCGCGTGGTGAAGAACGGCTCGAAGATGCGGCCTCGGTTGCTGGGCGAAATGCCGGCGCCGTCATCGTCCACCACAATGGTGGCCTTGCCGTCCGCGCTTGCTGCCGTGACCGAAACCAGCGTCGCGCCGTGCCGCGCCGAATTGTCGATGAGGTTGGCGAGCACGATCGCAGCGTTTTCGGCCGAGATGCGCAGGCCGATCTCGGTGCCCGCCTCGAGGCGCACCGCCAGCCTGTCGTCGGCCGGCAGCAGCGCCAGTGCCGCACCGAGCGACGTGTTTTCGCCGCTCGGCTCGAGATTTTCGGCGCGCGCCAGGTCGAGCAGGCGGCGCACCAGAAGGTTGAGCCGGCCGGCATCGGTGACAATATTGTCCGAAAACCGCTGCCGCTCGGCCTCATCCATCGCGCCGCCCGAATCGCGCAGCAGTTCGGCGGCCCCCTGGATCGCCGTCAGCGGCGATTTGAGCTCGTGCGAGACGTGGGTGGCAAAGGTCTGGATGCCGTCGGAGCGAGCGTGCAGCTTTTCGGCCATGTCGAGGAAAGCAGCGGAGAGCGCAGCCATTTCGCGCGTGCCGTGGTGATCGAGCGGCCTGATCGCCTCGCGGTCGCCGGCGGCGATGCGTTTCGTGCGTTCCATCAGCGCATAAATCGGCCGGCTGACGGTGCGCAGGAAGACCAGCCCGATCAGCAGCGTGCCGCCGATGATGGCGATTGCGGCCAGCGCCACCTTGCCGCGCTCGCCATAGAGATGCTTGACGATGTTGTTCGGCGTCCGCGACAGATAGACGACGCCGGCGATCTTGCCTTCGACGGCAACCGGCATGGCGACGAAGACGCGAACCTTGGTGCCGCGGCTGACCGAATAGAGCGGCGGCGACGGTTGGTCGGGAACCCGCAGCCTGAGCGCGCTGGCGTAGCGGCCGGCAAGCGCTGCGCGAACTTCTTCGACAGCCGCGAGCGACAGGCCGGCCTCTTCACGGCCGGCGATGACCACGCCTCTGGGATCGAGCAGCCGGAAGCCGGCAAGCGTGGTCTTCTGCGTCTCGGCAAGAATGCCCGACAGCCGCGCGCCGATCGCCACGAAGGCAGGATCGACGCTGGCCGCGGTGGCCGCGGGCCGGGTCGGCAGGATCCTGTCCGACGCGAGATCGAGGCGCGGTTCGATCGGCAGGTAGCGAGAAGCCCGATCGCCGGTATCGGGTGGAGGCATGGGTGTGCCGAGCTTTTCCGGGGCAAGGCCGGCCTCACGGACCTCTTGCGCATAGATCGCGGCAAGGGCGGCACCTTGTGCGATCAGCTCGGCCTCGGTCTGGCGGATCAGCTGGTTCTCGTAGAGCCGGAAGAAGAACAGCCCGGCCAGCGGCAACGCCATCACCATGATCAGGATGGCAATGACGACCGTGGCGAGCCGAGGCCGCCATTTGCTGTCAACCCATTTTTGGGCGCTCAACTCCCGCATTTACCCAGCCGGAAGCCGACGCCGTGCACGGTCTCGATTGCATCAAGGCAGCCGACTGCCGCCAGCTTGGCGCGGATGTTGCGGATATGGCTATCGACGGTGCGGTCTGCGACATGGATGTTGGCGGCATAGGCGTTGGCCATCACCATGTCGCGGCCGAGCACATGCGCCGGCCGCGACAGAAATCTTTTCAGGATCGCGAATTCGATCGAGGTCAGCGCCAGTCGCTTGCCGTCGAAGCTGGCTGTATGGCTTGCCGGAACCAGCAACAGTCTGCCATGCGAGAATTGCCGGTCGTCAGCTGGTTCCGGCGCGAGCCGGGCGCGGCGCAGGATGACGTTGACGCGGGCGACCAGCTCGCGCGGGCTGAACGGCTTGGTGACATAATCGTCGCCGCCCATCTCCAGCCCCAGGACGCGGTCGATCTCTTCATCCCGCGCGGACAGGAACAGCACCGGCACATCGGATGTGTGGCGCAGCCGCCGGCACACTTCCAGCCCATCCATTTCCGGCATGCCGATGTCGAGCACGACGAGATCGGGCGCACGGCGTTCGATCGCCTGCAAGGCAGCCGCGCCGTCCGGCACCGCCAGCGTTTTCATGCCGGCCTTTTCCAGTGCGAAGCAGATGATTTCGCGAATGTGCGGATCGTCGTCGGCGACCAGTATGTGGTGCGGCATCAAATCAGCGGCCCGGCATGAAGGGTTCGGACATCGGAGGAACCACAAACGGGCCACGCCTGTCGAGGACGCGGTTGAGCCGCCAGTCACGAAAGCTCCAGCCGCGCCAGTTTTCCTGGCTGGCGCGGAAGCGTGCTTCGTCCTGTGCATACCAGCGGGCGAGTTCGCCGATGGAGGCATCCTCCGTAGAAACCGTCCTGCTCTGGTGCTGGACGAAGCGATCGAGCGCCGGCAAGGCGCCGGGCCCGAGCGAGCGCAGGTACCAAACGTCGAGCTGGGTGCCTTGACCGGTCATTTCGAAGGAATGGTCGACATTGTAGTTGGCGATCAGCGCGGCAAAGTTGATGAACGAGCAGGCATAGAGCGTCGCCGATAGCGTCAGAAGATTGGCGGAAAGCAGCCATTCGTTGGACTTTTCGCGCGCGGTGCGGGCGATGATCAGGACAAGGCCCGCCGCCACCAGCCCCATCCAGACGAAGGCGGCGACACGCCAATAGGTCAGCGCATAAATGCCGACATAGAGATCAAGCCGCAGGATCGACGAGATCACCAGGAGGATGTTCTGCGCCACCCAGACATAAACCAGCCGGCGGATGAGCGGATCGCCGGAGGTCGCACTTCCCGGCCTCAGCGCTGCCAGCACGAAGCCGGCGGCCAATAGGGCCGTGACGATCAGCGGGTAGGCGCCGCGATGCGCGTAGGCGGCATAGGTCAGCCCGTCGGGAAGCGCGATACCGCCCCACAGATAGGTGGCGTCGAGTGCGCTCTGCACCGCGAACAGGACGTTGAAGACGACGAGCGCGCGGAGGATAGCGGCCTTGCCGAAGACGATGTCTTCGATGGTGGTCCTGGTGGCCGGCGTCGCCGGTACGCTGGCTGGCGACACTTTGCGGCGGCGGAAAAAGCGCGGCAGCCGCGGCCGCAGAAAGGCCCAGATGCCGGCAAGCACGAACAGCCAGAAGGCGAGACGTGGCAGCTGGATGAGGTTAAGCAAAGCGAAGAGATCAATCAGCGAGAACCAGTATTCGATGACCGGATTGGCGGCGCCGAACAGCGCGAGGAACACCGCGCCGAGGCTCAGCGGCATGACCCAGACGGCGATCGTCGCAAGCCGCACGCGCCGCCGGCCAAGCCGCCGCGTCGCCTTGCGCCAGCGGAGGAAATCCAGGACGAGCCGAAATGGCGTTGCAAGCAGGAACAGCGAGAGTTGGCGGGCGACGCGGGCTAGGCCGCGCCGCAACCGTCCGGCCAGTGACAGCGCGAAGATGGCCGTCGCCGCCAGCGCGATAGAGACGGACAGTGCGCTGACATTTTCCACAAGCGGCAGCAGCGCCATAAGCAGCGCAACCGGCTTGAACCAGAACCTGCCATCGTTGAAGACGCTGAGAGGATGGAGAGCCATGCTCGCCGCTGCAATCGCAACGCCGAACAGGAAAAGCGTGATGCCGGCCGGCTGGCCATAGAAGAAAAAATCGGCCAGCGCGACGAGCAGGACGGCAACGCCGAAGCGGCTGCAATAGCTCGGCGCCGCCGAGAGGAATACTGTCATGATCGGGCTTTCTCGGCGGCTTTGATGCGGCCGGTGGGCAGGGATTTGCGGACGAAAGGGAGGAGGGCTGCCAAAGTCTGGGGCGGATCGACGAGCCACCAGCTTTCGCGGCGAAGCCGGTACGGCAGGGACCAACGGGAGTTCGTTTGCTCTTGCATGCCGCCCTTGTCGCATTCTGTCGGGTGGCAAGCGGGGCGGAGACGAGGAGATTTTCCGAAATTGCGTGCAGTTTTTATGCACGGCTTGCCTCGGCCAGCTGCAGGCGGCATAGATCGGAGATGACCACCGAAAGCTATCGCCCGCGCCGCTCGGTGCTTTACGTCCCGGCCTCGAACGACAAGGCGCTGGCAAAAATCCCGTCGCTGGCCTGCGATGCCGTCGTCATCGATCTCGAGGACGCCGTCGCCCCGGTCGACAGGCCTTCCGCGCGTGAAAAGCTGGCGGCGATTTTCGCCGGCCTTTCCAACCGGCGCTGCGAGATGGTCGTGCGCATCAACGCGCTGTCGAGCGAGTGGGGCGGCGCCGACCTGCTGGCCGCGGCAAAATGCACGCCCGACGCCATCTTGCTGCCCAAGGTCGATACGCCGCGCGACATCCTCGAGGCCGGCGACGTGCTCGACGACAATTTTATCCCGGACGAGGTCAAGCTGTGGGCGATGATCGAGACGCCCAAAGCGCTGCTCAACATCGGGCCGATCGCTGAGCTCGGCCGCGACCCGGCCTCTAGACTGGTTTGTTTCGTTGCCGGAACGAATGATCTGGTCAAGGACACAGGCATTCTCGCCACGCCCGACCGGCGCTATCTCGTGCCATGGCTGATGCAGATGGTGCTCGCCGCGCGCGCCGGCGGCCTTGACCTGCTCGATGGCGTCTTCAATGATTTTAGCGATATGGACGGCTTTGCGCGCGAGTGCACGGAAGCGGCCGCCATGGGTTTTGACGGCAAGTCGCTGATCCATCCGGCCCAGATCGAGGCCGCGAACCGCGCCTTTGCACCGTCGCCCGAAGCAATAGCCGAGGCGCGCGCCGTCAAGGATGCCTTCGCGCGCGCTGAAAATACCGGCAAGGCGGTGATCGCGCTGAACGGCAAGATGGTCGAGCGGCTGCATCTGGCGCAGGCCGAAAAACTGCTGGCGAAGGCCGCCGTTGTTCGCGCATGACTAATGGTAACTGACGACAGGATTGAAGAATGAAACTCTACCGCTTTCTGTCCGGCCCGGACGATGCCAGCTTCTGCCACAAGGTGACGGCGGCGCTGAACAAGGGCTGGCACCTGTTCGGCTCGCCGACCTATGCCTATGACAAGGAGGCCAAGACCATGCGCTGCGGTCAGGCGGTGGTGAAGGACATCGAGGGCCAGGAATACGGCCCCGACACCAAGCTCAGCGACTGGTAGGGAGGTTCGCTGAAGCGCTCGTCCTTCGTCATCCTAAGGCGAAGCAGTCGCGAAGCGACGTCGCGGAGTACCCTAGGATGACGAGGAGCGGGGTCGCTCACTCCGCTGCCTCCTCGATCTTCTCCATATCGTCATCCGACAGGCCGAAATGGTGGCCGATCTCGTGGATCAGCACGTGGGTGACGATGTCGCCCAGCGTTTCCTCGTTCTCGGCCCAGTAGTCGAGGATGGCGCGGCGATAGAGCGTGATGCGGTTCGGCCCCTCGCCGGTCTGCGGGTTCCAGCGCTCGGCGATGCCGCGCCCCTCGAACAGGCCGAGCAGGTCGAAGGGCGTTTCCAGCGAAAGGTCGTCCATGATCTCGTCGGTCGGGAATTCGGCGATCTGGATGACGATCTCGCCGGTCAGCTTGCGAAACTCCTCCGGCAGATGGGCATAGGCCTCCAGCGCCAGGAGCTCGATTTCCTCCATCGTTGGCGAAAGCTGGTCGTGCCAGATGCGTGTTTGGTAGATGCGAGCCATGCTTTGTCCTTTGATCCCGGCATATAGGCTTTCGGGCCGGACTCGGCAAATGATCGGACTGGAGGGCCCGTGTCATGCGCCACTACAGGAATAAATTCCCAATTATATACTTGAGAAAGTAAGGGAATATGCCCTATGATTCGAACCGACAGGCCGGCACGCTAGGGAGCCCGCTCGCGGAGAATGCGGGCGGTCTCTGCTTTTATACCGCTAACGATGCGCTCGACTTCGGTCGCCATCGCAAGGAGTGTTCCAATGATCTCTTTGCCGCGCAGAGTTTCAATGTCGCCGAAAGCTACATGCGAGGTGATATCCACTTGGTAGTTCACTATCGATCCGATGCCAACACGGAGGAATTCGACCTCGTTTGTCGTAGGGTGCCAACGGCTGTAGCCAAACCTAAGGCCTCCAATGATGTGGAAGCCATTCATCGAGGCGTCTCCCGCTATCGTGGCGGCCCCGACTGGGATGATTACGCGATGCGTATTGGGGTTCCGTATTTTGTTGAGGGACCACAGCAGCGCATTGCCAGTCTCGTGTGGGTTGAGCGAAGCCAGGAAAGGACGGATTTCAGGAGGATTTCCCCTCAGTCGTTTTCCGTGCAATTCACCAGTTACGCCATTAGCGTCTTTAGCGAAGGGGAACCCGGTATCACTGGGATTGACGTTGCCAGAAATCGCGACGGCGCTCGCGAAGACGGCATGATCGAGCGCATCGCGAAGGTTGCCTGTCGCGTCTTTGACGACTGCGCTGATCTTGGCGGGGAGCTTCGCGGAAAGCCTGAGCTTATGGATCTCCTCCCTTTTTTCAAAATCTACATCGATGACTTTGGTGTATGGTGTCGCCTCGAAAAAGGCGCGACACCGATCCTCGGCATCTTTGATGTGGTCCCGTGCATGGTCGATCAGCGCGCTAGGACTGTCGAATAGCGAGTCAAGTTCCATGCCCGGCAAAACCTCCAAAGATAACGAAGCCCAGTTCAACGAGACGCTAAAGCGGATGCTGAAGACGCCGCCGAAGCCACATCAAGCCAGTCCCAAGCCCAAAGACGAAAATAAATCCCCAAAATCAGAACAGACCGGGGACGAAACGATTTGCAAAAACTAGCGAATTGAGACACGATTCAGCTTCTAAAAAAGACCCCGCCGAAGCGGGGCCAGTTGGCACTTGGGAGGTTTCCGCCTTAGTAGGACGGATAACTCCTGCAATGCTCGCGGACGAACTCAAGTCGTCCAAAACGTACACGCACGTAGAAGGTGACGTGTACGGCCTTCGGCCATGAACATGCGACCATGTTCGTGTCCTCCGCCGGGATGGTCCCCGGTTAACCGGAACGCGGGATAGCGCCCCGCCCGTTCAGGGCGCGTCCCGTGGCCGGTCTGGAGTTAGACCGAATCAGACATTAGTTGATTCGAATACGCGCGACGACTCCTACAAGCCGTCATTCCCCGTTTTCACAGGGGCTTCTTCTTTCGCTTTCGGAGTAGCTTGCGGGCTTTTTGTTTAAGCGTGCGAGCTTTCACCAATCCGCCGATAGGTAAGGCGCTTACCCTCGATCTTGGCGAGCAGCTGGTCATGACGTTCCGTATCCGAAACGTTCAATGCAGTGCGGCGGTTATACCGGAAATCGAACTCGGCAAGGTAGCGGTGAAGATGAGCTTCGCCGCAATGCTGATACGTTCCGACCATGCCGCGCTTGAAGACGGAGAACACGCTTTCGATAGTGTTCGTATGCACGTCGCCGCGAGCGTATTCGCCGGCGGAATGCTTCACGGTATCGTGCTTGGAGAACTCGCGGCCAGTAACTGGATAGAGGGCGCTTTCGTCGGTGTAGAGGGTCGATTGACGGTCGGCGTTGCGGACTAGGATATCGCGCACGGCGACCTTGGTAGCGTGCTGGACATGGAACATGCGAGCCTTGCCGCCACGCTCGACCAGACCAATGACGGCGTTCTTCATGGGCTTCTTGCGCTTTAGATACGGACGGCCTTTGCGCTCCGGCGAAACGTAGCCATCTTCGCGGCGTCCATAATACGTTTCGTCGGCTTCCACGGTCTTGCCTTCGCCGCCGAGCGGGCCAGATGACTGAACGTCTTCGTTCATTGCCTCGCGAATGCGGTGCGCCATGAACCAGGCGGTCTTGTAGGTAACGCCAAGCATGCGGTGCAGTTGGTGAGCGCTCATGCCCTTCTTTGACGAAGCCATGAGGAACGTCGCCAGAAGCCACTTGTTCAAGGCGATCTTGGAACGCTCGAATACGGTGCCGACAGTGACCGTGAACTGCTCGCGGCATTCCATGCAATTGTACAGGCCGGGACGATGCGCCTTGCCTTCCATCTTGGTGATGCGATCGGGATTGGCGTTGCCGCAATGCGGGCAGTTAGGACCATACGGCCAGCGCTGCGCTTCCAAATGGATGCGGGCGGCGTCGGCGTCTTGGAAGATCGGGCTGTCGAGGCGCATTGGGCTAACTCCTTGGAATCATTTATCCCAAGTGGCGCTTACTTTGTCACGTATATAATTGGGAATAAATTCCCCATGACTCCGCTTGACTCTTCGGGCTGCCTCTGGAATCTATAGGAACATAACAGGAACAATTGTGAGTGGAAGCTGACCGTCATGGCGACAAGCGCCGTGGCGCGGGAGACTGTTTTTGCCCTGCGCCGCCAGATCGCGAAGATCGAAGGGACCTTGCCCGAACGCCTGGAGGCGCCGGCCGGTTCGTCGTTTGACGCGGATGTCCCTCGTCAGAGTCCGGCACCCTCTCGGCATCCGGCACCCGCTCGGAATCTGACCATTGTCCGCCGCGGCCTCGCCGTGGCGCCGCCCGATGCGTTTTTGCGCACCGGCGCCGAGCGCCTCGATGCTGCGCTGAGCGGCGGCCTGCCGAAGGCGGCGCTGAGCGAGTTTCATGGCGCCGCGACCCGCGATGCCGGGGCCGTCGCCGGTTTTGCCTTGTCGCTCGTCAGCCTGATCCTCAGCCAGGGGCCGCGACTGCCGGTGCTGTGGATCGGCACATCCGAGGTTTTCCGTGAGGCCGGCTTTCCCTATGCCAGGGGGCTTCACGCCTTCTTCGGCATCGAGCCGGAGCAATTGCTGTTTTCCGAGGCGCCAAGGCTGCTCGATGCGCTGTGGATCGCCGAGGAGGCTGCCCGGATGACGGCGCTGGCCGCTGTCATCCTCGAAATCCGCGGCAGCCCGCAGCGGCTTGACCTCACCGCGACGCGGCGGCTGCACGCCCGGGCGCAGAGTGCGGGCCGACCGCTGTTCCTGCTGCGCCAGGCCGGCGAGCCCGAGCCGACGGCAGCGCCGGTCCGCCTCGTCCTGTCGCCGGCACCGGCGGCAGCGCGCCAGACGATTGCCGGCCCGCTCGCCGGCTCGATCGGCCGGCCCGCCTTCACCGTCACCATCGGCAAGAGCCGCACTGCCTTGCCCGGAAAATTCACACTGGAGTGGAACCCCGATGAACGCATATTCGAAGAAAGACGGGGCGAGGAAAGAAGGTCTCAGGAATGGACCCCAGAACGGCCAAAGAATCCTGTCCCTGTGGTTTCCGCATCTCGCCGCCGAGAGGATCCTGCGGCAGCGTCTGGGGCGGTCCTGGCGTTCCCGGCCGTCGGATCACCTGCCGCTGGTGGTCAGCCATCGCCAAGGGAACACCCAGCGCATCGCCGCCCTCGACGAGCGGGGCGAGGCGCTTAATCTGAAGCGCGGCATGGGCATAGCCGATGCGCGCGCCATGCATCCCTCGATCGACATCGTGGAGGCCGATCCGGAGGCCGACCGGCGCCTGCTCGAAGGCCTCGCCGACTGGTGCGACCGCTATACCCCGCTGGTGGCGCTCGACGGGACCGACGGCCTCTATCTCGACGTCACCGGCTGCACCCATCTTTTCGGCGGCGAACGCTCGATGCTGGACGATATCCTGTCGCGTTTTTTCCATCAGGGCTTCGATGTCCGCGCCGGGCTTGCCGCCACGCCTGGTGCTGCCTGGGCGGCGGCGCGGTTTGCCGGCGACCGCATCGTTCCCGATGGCGAGGAGGAAGCGCTTCTCGCGCCCTTGCCGCTGGCGGCGCTGCGCATCGGCCCGGAGGTCCGCGCCAGCCTCGAAAGCGTCGGCCTGCGCACGGCGGGCGCCGTCATGGCAGCACCGCGCGCGCCGCTGGCCCGCCGCTTCGGCGCATCGCTGCTCTTGCGCCTCGACCAGGCGCTTGGCCGCCTCGAGGAGGCCGTGTCGCCGCGCCTGCCGGTGGCACCGCTTTCGGTCGAGCGTCACCTTGCCGAACCGATCATGCTGACCGAGGACATCGAGCGGCTGACAGGCATGCTGGCGACCACCTTGAAGAGCGACCTCGAGCGTCGCGGCGAGGGCGCAAGGCGGCTGGCGCTGCTGCTCTTCCGCGTCGATGGCGGCGTCAGCCGCATCGCCGTCGGCACCTCGCGGCCTCTGCGCGAGCCGCGGCTGATCCAGAAATTGTTCCACGAAAGGCTTGCCGCGCTCGAACAGGACATCGACGCCGGCTATGGCTTCGATCTCGTGCGCCTTTCGGTGCTGACTGTCGCCGCCTTCGACATGCAGCAGGCCGACCTTGCCGGCGAGACGAACGACGACGGTGCCGATATCGCGCTTTTTGCCGACCGCATTCGCGCCCGGCTCGGCGAAGGCGCGGTCTTGAAGCCGGTCGCCGTCGAGAGCCATTTGCCGGAGCGCGCCGTCGCCACCCTTCCCTTTACGGAGGCGCCGCAGAGAAGCTCGCCGCCGAAGCAGCCCGACAAGGCGAAGGACGCTCCCTCGACCGTCTTCCAGCCGGAACGGCCGATCCGGCTTTTCCGTTCGCCCGAGCCGATCGAGGTGCCGGCCACCGAAATGCCGGAAGGCCCGCCTTTGAACTTCCGCTGGCGGCGCGCGCTCTACCGGGTCGCGCGCGCTGAAGGGCCGGAGCGCATCGCGCCTGAATGGTGGCGAGGGGCGGCGGGACGAGAAGATGAGCCAACCCGGGATTATTTCCGCATCGAGGATGCCGATGGCCGCCGTTACTGGCTCTATCGCCAGGGCCTCTACGGCGCCTCGCAGCCTTCGCCGCGCTGGTTCATGCATGGGATCTTCGCATGAATGCGCTGACGGCCATCCCCTATGCCGAATTCGGCATCCAGTCGAACTTCTCGTTCTTGCGCGGCGCCTCGAAACCGGAGGAGCTGGTGGTCGCGGCAAAATTCCTGGGGTTTTCGGCGATCGGTCTCGCCGACCGCAACACGGTGGCGGGCGTGGTGCGCGCCTGGCAACAGGCCAAGGTGGAGGGTGTTTCCTATCATCCCGGCTGCCGCCTGGTTTTTTGCGACGGCACGCCGGACATCCTCGCCTATCCGCAAGACCGCAAGGGCTGGGGTCATCTCTGCCGCATGCTGACGCAGGCCAATCTGCGTGACGAAAACGAAAAAGGGGCAACGCTCCTCAAACAGAGCGATCTTCTCGAATGGGGCGATCTCCTGTCGCTGGCCATCCTGCCGGATCTATCGGCGGATGCGGAAACCAGCCTCGCACTGCTTAGCCGGCTCAAGGATCGCTTCGGCGAAAACCTGCGGCTGGCGGTTTCGCCGGATTACCGCGGCAACGACCGCTTCCGGATCGAGCAGGCGGCGGCGATGGCCGAGCTGGCCGGCATCCCGTTGATGGCGACCAACGATGTTCTCTACCATACGGCGGAACGGCGCCCGCTGCAGGACGTGCTGACGGCGATCCGCCTCAATGTGCCCGTCGCCGAGGTGGGGCTGGAGTTGGCGGCCAATGCCGAGCGTCACTTAAAGCCGCCGGTGGAGATGGCACGGCTTTTCCGCAGGCATCCGCAAGCGCTGGCGGAAACGCTGCGTTTTGCCGGCGAGCTGACCTTCTCGCTCAGTGACCTGCAATACAATTATCCCGACGAGCCGACGGAATCGGGTCTCGGGCCGCAGGCCGAGCTGGAAAGGCTGGCCAAGGAGGGAGCCGCCATCCGCTACCCCTCGGGCGTACCCGCTTTTGTGACGCAGCGCATCGAGGAGGAACTCGCTCTGATCGAACGCCTGAACTACGCGCGCTATTTCCTGACCGTCCACGACATCGTCAAATTCGCCCGCAGCCAGAACATTCTCTGCCAGGGGCGCGGCTCCGCCGCCAACTCGATCGTCTGCTTCTGCATTGGCATCACCGAAGTCGGCCCGGACAAGATCGACACGCTTTTCGAGCGCTTCATTTCCGAGGAAAGAAACGAACCGCCCGACATCGACGTCGATTTCGAGCATGAAAAGCGCGAGGAGGTCATCCAGTACATCTATTCCAAATACAGCACCAAGCGTACCGCGCTGGCCGCCGCCGTCGTCAGCTACCGGGGCCGCTCGGCGATGCGCGAAGTGGCCAAGGCGATGGGCCTGTCGGACGACGTCCGGGGCGCACTGTCCAGCTCGATCTGGGGCTGGTCGACCTCGGAGCTCGGCGAAAAGGAGACAAAGGCCGGCGGCCTCGATCAGACCGATCCATCGACAAGTCATGTGATCGAATGCGCCAACGAGATCATGGGCTTTCCCCGTCATTTGTCGCAGCATGTCGGTGGTTTCGTCATCACCAGGGACCGGCTCGACGAGATCGTGCCCATCGTCAAGACGGCGATGGACGAGCGCAAGATGGTCGAGTGGGACAAGGACGACCTCGACGCGGTGAAAATCCTTAAAGTGGACGTACTGGCGCTCGGCATGCTGACCTGCCTGCAGCGCGCCTTCACCCTGCTCCGGGAGCATTATCCGCAAGCGCGGGACGCGTACGGCCGGCCCTATGTGTTGGCCACTCTGCCGGCCGAGGACAAACATGTCTACGACATGATCTGCCGCGCCGATACGATCGGCGTCTTCCAGATCGAATCGCGCGCGCAGATGTCGATGCTGCCGCGGCTCAAGCCGAAAAGCTTCTACGACCTCGTCATCGAGGTGGCGATCGTGCGGCCCGGCCCCATCCAGGGCGACATGGTCCACCCCTATCTGCGCCGGCGGCAAGGCAAGGAAAAACCCGAATATCCCAAGCCGGAACTGGAAAAAATACTCGGCAGGACGCTGGGCGTGCCGCTGTTCCAGGAGCAGGCGATGAAGATCGCCATCGTCGCCGGCGGCTTCAGGCCGGGCGAGGCCGATGAACTGCGCCGCGCCATGGCGACGTTCAAGCGCACCGGCACGATCGGCAATTACCGCAAGAGAATGGTCGACGGCATGGTCGCCAAGGGCTACGAAAAAGACTTCGCCGAGCGCTGCTTCAAGCAGATCGAGGGTTTTGGCGAATACGGCTTTCCCGAAAGCCACGCCGCCTCCTTCGCCCTGCTGGTCTATGCCTCCTGCTGGTTCAAGACCTTCTATCCCGACGTGTTCTGCGCCGCGATCCTGAATTCCCAGCCAATGGGGTTTTACCAGCCGGCCCAGCTTGTCCGCGACGCGCATGACCACGGCGTCGAGATCCGCGAGGTCGACGTCAATTTTTCCGGCTGGGACTGCGCCTTGGAGCAATCGCCTTTCGATCCGGATCGTATCCTTGACCGCCATGCCCAGATGCGCGGCGTCATCCGGACCAGCCATGCCGTCCGGCTTGGCTTTCGCCAGGTCAAGGGCCTGTCGAAGGAGCGCATGGAAGCGTTTGTGTCGAGGCGCGGCGCCGGCTATGCATCCGTGCGCGACGTCTGGCTGCGCTCGGGCCTCAACGTCGACGAGATCGAAAAACTGGCGCAGGCCGACGCTTTCCGCTCGCTTGGATTGAACCGGCGCGACGCTCTATGGGCGGTCCGCGCGCTCGACGGCAAGAGTGCCGCCGAAAAGCTGCCGCTGTTCGACCAGCCGGCGATCCGCTTGCGCGATCTCGAGCCAGAGACCAGGCTCCCGACAATGCCGCTCGGCGAGCACGTCGTCCACGATTACCGCTCGCTCGGCCTGTCGCTGAAGGCGCACCCGGTCGCCTTCCTGCGTCAAAGGCTGGATCGGTCCGGCGTTACGCCCAATGCGCGCCTCGGCCAGGTGCGGGACGGCCGGCGCGTTTCGGTCGCCGGCCTTGTCCTGGTGCGGCAGCGGCCGGGCAATGGCAAGGCGATTTTCCTGACGCTGGAGGACGAGAATGCGGTCGCCAACATCATTTTCTGGGAAAGGACCTTCAACCGCTTCCGCCCCATCGTCATGGGCGCGCGTCTCATCCGCGTCACCGGCAAACTGCAATCGGAATCGGACGTCATCCATATCGTCGCCGAGAAGGTCGAGGATCTGACGCCGTGGCTGTCGGTTCTGCTGGAAGAGGCAAAGCCTGCGGACAGACTGTCGAGCCGTGCAGACGAGGTTCGGCCCGATAGCATCGCGCAAACGGAATTATTGGGAAAGGCAGAGAAGGTCATGCCCAAAGGGCGCAATTTTCAATAGAGGCGCGAAAGATCGCAACGGAGCGGTTCTGAACCGCAGCACTCAGGGCGTTCCACCCAGGCGCGGCGGCGGCGGCATGGCATCGTCTATGGTGATGACACGCGCCTCCGATGGCAGCATGATCGGAATGCCGTCCCGCACCGGATAGGCAAGCTTTGCCACCCGCGAGATAAGCTCGCCGCGCTCCGGATCCCAGGCAAGCGGCCCCTTGGTCAGCGGGCAGGCCAAGAGTTCCAGCAGCTTGGGGTCGACAGTCCTGTTCCCGTCACGTCCATCCGCCATCCGATCCATCCTTCCACAAGGCGACCGCTTCAGGTTTTTGCGCGCGGCCCACCTTCTCCCCTCGCGGGAGAAGGTGACCGAGCGAAGCTCGGTCGGATGAGGGGTGTTCCAGCTTGGCACCGGCGGCACTCCGTCCAGCACCCCCCAACCGTCTCGGCGCTGCGCGCCGATCCACCTTCTCCCACAAGGGGAGAAGGCAAGAGCCTACTGCAAACTCGAACCGAAATCCTCATTGTCGCGCGCCAGCGCCATTTCGGTGATGGCGATCAGCGTCTCGGCGCGTGTCTTCAGATCGGCCGCTTCGAGCAGCGCCTGTTTCTCGGCCGGCCCGTAGGGCGCCATCATCGACAGTGCGTTGACCAGCATGGCGTTTTCGGCGCGGCTGACGCTTTCCCAGTCGGCCTCCAGATCGTTGGCCTGCAGATAGGCGCGAAACGCTTTGAGCAGCGCCGGCCGGTCGATCTCGGCGTCTGCCTGCTCCTCGTCGAGATCGGCGAGAAAAGGTGTCAGCCGGCACTGGCGGAACGGTGTTTTGACCGTGAGCTCCTGGACAATGCGGAACCGGCACACGCCCTGCAGCGAAATCAGGTAACGGCCGTCGCCGCTCTCGGACAGCGCAATGATACGCCCGGCACAGCCGACATTGCAGAGCTCCGGCTCGCCGTCTGAACGCAGCGCACCGTCGAGGCTGGGCTGGATCATGCCGATCAGCCGCGGCCCGGCGATCGCTTCGTCGACCATCTGCAGATAGCGCGGCTCGAAGATGTTGAGCGGCATGCGGCCTCCAGGCAGCAGCAATGCGCCCTCGAGCGGAAAGATCGGCATGGTCGACGGTAAGTCCGCAGCGAGTCGGTAATGTGCGTTTCCCGCCTGCACCTCAATCCTCCGATCGCTTTGTCAGGAAGCGCACCAAATCCGTCTCCTCCCGGCCGGCACAAGGCGCAACACTGGAAACCCGAAATCGAACGCCGTCCGAAAACCTAATCTGGCGCAGCCGCGGCCCACCGCAAGCCCGCGCGACAAAACAGTCTGCGCCGGCTCAGGAAAACAGCAGCGAGGACAATTTGCGCCGTGCCGACAGCGTTGCTTCGTCGGTCATGCCCCATGCCTCGAAGAGCTGCAGCAACTGGGTTCTGGCGCCGTCGTCGTTCCACGAGCGGTCGGCCTTGATGATCGCCAGCAGATTGTCGGCCGCCGCCATGCGATCACCCTTGGCGTTCTGGATCATGGCAAGCTCGAACCGTGCCTGGTGATCCCCGGGATTTTCGGCCAGCCGCCGTTCCAGTTCCGCCGGATTGCCCAGTGCCGCGGCTTGCGCGGCGAGCGCCATCTTGGCCCGCAGCGCGGCGAGCTGGGGCGCATCCTTCTTTGCTTCCGGCGCCCGCGCCAGCACCGCCTCGGCACCTTCGGCATCGCCGGCCTCGAACAGCAGGTCGCCCAAGCCGGCGATCGCCTCGATCGTCTCCGGCGCCTGTTCCAGGATGGCATCGTAAATGTCGGCCGCTGTCTGCACGTCACCGGCGTCGCGCGCTTCGGCGGCCGCGGCCAGCGCCTCGGCCACTTGCGGCGCGCCACCGTTCTTGCCGCCAACCTTCTGGATGAATTGCGTGATCTGGCTCTCGGGAATGGCGCCCATGAAGCCGTCGACCGGCTGGCCGTCCTTGAAGGCAATGACCGCCGGTATCGACTGGATGCCAAGCTGGCCCGCGATCGATGGATGGTCGTCGATATTCATCTTGACCAGCTTGACCTTGCCGCCGGCGGCCTTCACCGCCTTCTCCAGCAGCGGCGTCAATTGCTTGCAGGGGCCGCACCACGGCGCCCAGAAATCGACCAGCACCGGCTGGCGACGCGATTCCTGGATGACGTCGGCGGCAAATCCAGCGGTCGTTGTGTCCTTGATGACGTCGGCCGGCGCCTCCGCAAGTGCGACCTTCTCACGCGCGGCATCGGTGCCGCCATATTGCACGGTGGTGGCATACTGGCCGCCATTGCTGCCAAACGGGCCGCCAAAGGGGTTGCTATCGCTCATCTCGTCGCCTTTCGGTCGCGCCGCCGGCCAAGGGACGGGCGCAACATCCTTCTTTAGAACCCGGTTTCAGTCACCCATGTGGCGATCATGCCGAGACTTTCAAGATAACAGCATCATGTCCGGTTGCCTCGACGAATTTGACCAGGTCCGCGGCAGCGATGGAAGTCGTCGCTTCGTTGGTCAGCGGGTGGGCATTGACCACCGCATGGCTCATCAGCTCCTCGTCCAAAACGACCTTGACCCTTCGCTCGGTGTCGTTGATCAGCCCGAACACCGTGACCGCGCCCGGGGCGACGCCGAGAAGCTCCATCAGCATCTCCGGCCGGCCGAAGGACACGCGGCCGGCAGCGCCGATCAGATGGTGGATCTGCTTGAGATCGACCACCGCCTCCTCGTCGACGCTGACCAGGAAGAAATTGTCCTTCTTGTCCTTGAGGAACAGGTTCTTGGTGTGGCCACCGGCAATCTCGCCGCGCAGCGCCTGCGAATCGGCGACCGTGAACAGCGGCGGATGGCGCCGGGTCGATACCTCGATCCCGAGTCCTGAGAGAAAGGCGAAAAGTTCGGCTTCGGTCTTCGGCATCGGTCTTTCTTCTGATGGCCCGCTTTCAACGGCTTGTTCGGCTAACGCCGTTTACGGCCAATGATGCCGCCGAGACAAGCCCGTCGCGCAAGGCGGGGGTGATTGCCTTGCGACGTCTCGCGGCAGGGCTTGTCCGCATTGCCGGCGAAGCAAAAAGCCTGCGAATTCCCTGTTGCAATCGCCGCGCTCTTCAGCCATATAAGCGCGGCTTGCGGCCCAAAAAGCCGCGCGAGCGGGTGTAGCTCAGGGGTAGAGCACAACCTTGCCAAGGTTGGGGTCGAGCGTTCGAATCGCTTCACCCGCTCCAGTTTCCTTGAAGGGAATCAAGCGATTAAGAGGCGCCTTTCGGGGCGCCTTTTGCTTACATGGCGTTGCAAACCGGCATTGTAGGCTCGTTGCAAGCGCGCAAAAAGCGGGAATAGCGGCGGCCTTTACCCTCCACGATCAAACTCCAGAAACGAGTGACGTATGGGTTGGGTACTTCACTTTCGAGCGTCTCAGCCAAGCTTCTAAACCATGATGTGCCTTGGCGGTGGCAAGCCGGAGCATTGACGCAGTAGAGGGCACGTTCGAACCGCCCGGCCAGCGCCACCAAGGTATCAACGAGGTGCGCGGCATCAACCGCGTCGTCTACGACGTGACGAGCAAACCGCCGGGCACCATCGAGTGGGAGTGAAGGGGAGTAACATTGGATGCCACGGGATATTGCGGCGTACTACGGCGAACGTTTGTCATCGATCGTCTTCGACAGATTCGAAACCCACCCACGATCAGTTCTCGGGGCCGAAAATGCGGCGACCTTCTTGATCAGGCGAGTCCGGTCTATCGACCTAGCAACATCGCCACGCGCGATGCCAGAAGCTTAACGACTAACCCCCGGGGATAGCCCCGGTGGCTCGGCACGTCGTCGGGAAGGACATCGCTGTCCGGCTTGAACTTCGCGCAAAGCCGTAATTGCAGTGGCGGGAGTTCTCCGTGAAACCGCGCTCTGTATGCCGAGACCCAGTGCGGGCCTCTATCGAAGTTCATGAACATCGCCGAATAGCAGCACGTGGCGACAACCCTATTCGTAACCGATGTCTCCTTAAGCTTGTAGCTCCTGAGCAATTCGGCCCCCTTGGAGCACTCGATGCGGTCCTTTCGATAGAGGATGTATGCGGTGCCGCCATCGGGATCGCGTATGGCGTCAGCACCCGGCAAAGATTCGATCTGATCAGCTCCCTTCTGGCAGTCGTCGCAGTAGCAGACGCTGCTCACGATCGGCCTGCCAAACGCTTTGAGTTCGACGCCGCCGCAAGAGCAAGTTGCGGTCATGATAGGTGCGTGCGTCATCTGCTGGTGATCATAATGCGATTGTCCTCGCTGTCCCGATGCCGCCCGGTTCTGCCGTCAAAACCGTCCACTCTGAGACTTCCGGCGGCAATTCTCGACAGCTGCGCCAAGCCTCCACGAGCTTTTCGTGGTGTATCCTGTTCCAATTCGTTCAGGAGGCTGATCTTGGAGATCATCGCCCATCAACCAGCTAAGACGGACGAATCCAGCGAAAGGATACGTCGCCGGCATTAGGATCTGCGCCGCGTGCTTGGATAGGCCCGAAGTGGATGGGAGCCGAAATTCGGGCGAGCACGGTCATGACAGAATTGCCGACGGAGCGGACGTATTTGCATTCAACTTTGCCCCGAACATGGTCCGGCATTTGGCAGTGGCTTCCTCGAGCCAGTTCTCCCGTCGCGCCTCGGAACTGCCGACAACCGGCCTGAACACATGTCGTTCGTGTTCCAGAACCCCGCAATATGGGAGGACGCATCGTCCCCAGATCAGCCCGAGCGGGTCGCCGAGGTCGTTCAACTCTCGCGCCGCATCGGTATCGGAAGTATTGAAAACAATGGCTTTCTTGATCGATAGCAGGCCTTCGGGCAACCCGTCCGCGGTTTTCAGGCGATAGGTGACACCAGGAACCAGAACGCGATCGAGCCAGCCCGCCAGAATTGCAGGCGGCTTCCCCCACCAGTTCGGGTGGACGACCAGGAGACCATCCGCATTCGCGACTTGCGTCCGGTGCTGGAGCAAGACGCGATCCTCGGCGCGTGAAAGCGCTTTTTCCAGTGTGTCGCCGACCGTGTAGGCCTCTTCCGCGGTTAGGCACGGATCGAAGCCTTCCACATAGAGATCATGATGTTCGATAATGTGCCCGTCGCCGACCAGCGCGTTGCGAACGCGTGCGGAAATTGCGTGGCAAAAGCTGTTGGCACGCGGGTGGGCTATGATGGAGAAGATGCGCATCGTTTACTCCTCGGCTTGAGAGGCGCAGGAATTGAGGGACGGGCAACCCGAACTGCCTCGCCTTGGTTGCCGTGCCGACATTGTCGATACCGCACGAAGAGAACGACAAGGTAAATGTTCATTTGTGGCCAATGACGGCAAGGGGCAAAGGCAGCGCTGCCATTGCCGCCGGGATCGGGCCGGTGCAGATCGACGCATCTGCCGGCGACGTATCCTTTCGCTCAGATCGTCCGTCTTAGCTGTTGATGGGCGCGGTCATCCTGAACGTCGCCCTCCTGAACGAATTGGAGCGTGACAATGAACAGCAAGCAGAGCCTGGCCAACAAGATCCACTACGAAACGCTCGCCGAGGCTTGGCGCAGCGGTCGAGAATCGCCGCAAGAAGCCTCCGAGTGGTCTGCCTTGACGGCAGAACCGGGCGGCGTCGATTACATCGAGACCGAACTCGGCGACAAGACCGCGCTGTGGGTTCAGCCAAAAACGGCGGCCAAAGATCGGGTCATGCTTTACCTGCACGGCGGTGGCTATGTCGGCGGATCGATCTGGACCCATCGCAAGATGGTCGGACACCTTGCCAAGGCGATTGGCTGTTACGCTTTGCTCGCCCCTTACGACTACCTTTTCCAGAGCAAATTCCCGCGCCAGATCGAGCAGGCCGTGACCGCGTTCGAGTGGCTGGCCGAGCAGGGTATCGCGCCGAAGCACACCATAGCTGCAGGCGATTCCGCCGGCGCGGGCCTGATCGTTGCGGCGGCGCTGAAACTTCGTGATGCCGGACGGCCGCTGCCGGCCGCCATCCTCAGCATCTCTGGCTGGCATGATCTGTCGGCGAGTGGGCACTCCTACGAAACCAACCGCGAGAAGGACGCCTTTTTCCAGAAGGCGGCCGTTGAGATGCTGGCATCGCAAGTCCTCGACGGGGTCGATGCTCGAGATCCATTCGCCAGCCCGATCTTTGCCGATCTCAAGGGCCTGCCGCCGATTTATCTGCAAGCGGGTGGAGACGAAACCCTGGTCGACGACAGCCGGGTGCTCGCCGACCGGGCGAAGGCCGCCGGCGTCGAAGTGCGCCTGGACGTATTTCCGGGAATGCTGCACTCGTTCCAGATGATGGCCGGCCGCGCTCCCGAAGCCGACGACGCGATCGAGCGGTTTGCACAATGGGTTCGCCCCAAGCTCGGTCTGACCGCAACCGCGGCAACACGCGCTAAAGGTCAGGAGGTCGCATGACTGGCAAATTGAAACGACGCTAAGATGTGGCAGGTGAAGGACATGCCCGAGCGACCGATCGGCCTATTCGACGCGCGTTATCGAGCCTTCCTCGAGACGGTGTCAGGCGTCCGCGCCCAACTGCATCGCTATTGCGCGCGCATGACCGGCTCACGGCTCGACGGTGAGGATCTCATGCAGGAGACGCTGTTCGAGGCCTATACGAAGATCGAGACCCTCGATGATGCCAGCAGGCTAAAACCCTGGTTGTTTCGCATCGCTCATAATCGCTGCATCGACTTTCTGAGGCGGCGGGTTGCGCGCGAGCACGCGGAGAGCACCTATTCGGACGACATAGGCGTCGTTGCTGCCGAGCCGGCAACGACCGATGCACATCGCGCCATCGAACGGCTGGTTGGCCACCTGCCGCCCAAGGAGCGCGCCTGTATCCTGCTAAAGGATGTGTTCGACTATTCGCTGGAAGAGACCGCAGCACTCGTGGGCTCGACGATTGGCGGCGTCAAATCTGCACTCTCCCGTGGACGGGCGAAGCTCGCCGGCTTGCCCGCTGAACCTGCCGGTGAACCGAGCCGTCCGCTGGATCCCGACACCGCGCGGCTTTTGCAGCGCTATGTCGACCTTTTCAACCGCCATGACTGGGATGGCGTGCGGGGCCTGACCAGCGCCGATGCCCGGTTGCGGGTCGCCGACTGCTACGACGGCTTGCTCAGAAGCTCTCCCTATTTCGTCGAGTACGAACGAAACCCGGAGACGTGGATCATGGAGGTCGGGGCGATCGACGGAGAGCCTGTCGTGCTCGTGCTTTTCCAGCGAGGCGACCAGTGGCAGGTCGCGTGGCCGGTTCGTGTCCATGTCGCCGGTCGCGTCATCGACCGCATCGAAGACTATTATGCCTGCCCGTGGGTCGTTGGAAGCGCCTCGGAGTCCGACTTGAAGCTCACGCCTGGGCCAGCCGTTCTGGGAAGAGCATAAGGCGACGATTTTTCGCTCTGGCTTGGCGGGAGCTACAATGGTCAGTCCTCAACGAAAAATCGTGGCCTGCATCGGATCGAGCAGCACGGCGGGCAAGGGCCAGGCATTCGATTGGATCGCGGAACTCAGCCGGCGGCCGGGCAACGGGCAATTTGAGTTCCGGAATTTCGGCGTCGGCGGCGACCTGGCCTATAACGCGTTGCAGCGGCTGCCGGACGTGCTCGCCTGTCGTCCCGGCAAGGTCATCGTCTGGGTCGGCGGTAACGACGTTCTCGCGCTCGTGTCACGCAAAGTGCGGCAGTTCTTTACGTTATGGAAGCGCCTCCCTCGCACGCCTTCGCCCGATTGGTTCCACAAGAATCTGGCCGAGATAGCACACAGGCTGAAGCGCGAGACGGCGGCGGACATCGGCCTTTGCTCGCTCCCTCCGATAGGAGAAGCACCTGATTCGGACGATCCGTTCCAGAGCGAGCTCAACCGGCGAATCGAGGAATATTCTGCGATCGTGGCGGCCGTCGCGCACGAGGAACGCTGCTTCTATATCCCGCTCCATGAGGCGATCACGGAGGCGGTTCGCACCTCGCCTGGCCGGGCCTTTACGGCGTTCAACTTTCTTCCATTCTACCGCGATGCATTTCGCATACTGGTGCTGCGGCAGCGTCCGGACGATGTCGCCCGCAGAAATGGTTGGCTATTTCACACTGACGGCGTGCACTTGAACAGCCGCGCAGGGCGGATCGTGGCGGATCGCATACAGAAGTTCATTGAGGCCTGAACCTGCGGCAAGGCCGTATCCGATTTGTGCACCTATCTGAATTGTCTTATCGCGCAGGCTGGCAGCATTTTCTTAGGTTCGGCCCAACTGATCTCGCGTAGCGACGGTACTTCTCTCACTAACGCCAAACTGCGCTATGGGGTCGATGAGACGAGAAATCGACCGATTCATGCCGGTAGTCGCTGGAACCGACTAGATTTCGAACCATCGAAATTCCCCTGCAAATTTCTGACGGATCGAGGAGTCGGTCTTTTGGCGAAGGCCGAAAAGCTTTGTGCTTCTAAAACAGCACGTTACCATGGTTGAGAGAATCGAGTGGGAGTGAGAGGGCCGCTCGGAGCTGGCCAGTGCCAAGCCAGATCCGGTCAGGCAAAAAGCAAATTGTGGACTACGGCACCCATCAAGACAATGATTGCCACGAGGGAGACGGCAAAAGCAATCGTGCGCCAAGGCTGCATGGCCTTCAGATAGACGATCGAATGTACGATCCGGGCAACTACAAAAATTGCAAAAATGGGAATTGCAATTGCTGCCTTTCCTCCCGTGAAAACAAAGAGCAGGCCCAGCAGCAGAAATGGATAGATCGTGGCCTCGGCATTGCGGTGTGCGCGCAGGAGCCGCGCGACAGTTGGCGGGTCAATTTCTGACACAGGTACACCATAGCGAGCGCCATCCTCCGGATTGATTGCCAGGCCACCCTTGGCGCGGATCGCCCCGCTGGAAGCCCAGAGCATCACAAGATTGAGGCACAGAACAACGCAGGTGATGCCGTATGCCACGAAAACCGGATGTGCCGCGGTCCAGATTGATTGTTGCATCGTAACATTACTGGCCGCTGCTTGGAGCAGTTGACCACGCACTGGATGTCCGTTGCGCCACTGCGCTGACGTATGCGACGAGGTTGTCTAGTGTCTTGGCCGTTCCGGTGTCGATTCCCATTTTCAGATATTGCTCGAACCGCTCCGCCGAGCCGCATTCGATCCTCACCGTCAGAAGCGTCTTGCCGCCAGTTTCCTCAAGAATGACGCGCCCGATCGCCCCCATTGCTTCGAAGATAAGATGACGCGGCGGTGCGATCTCGCGATAGACGCCCGCGAACTGGTGGGGGCCAGGGGAATGCCCGTTGACGAACCTGAAGGCTCCTCCCGGACGCAGGTCGATCTCGCATTGTGCCAGCGGTTCGCCTGATGGGTCCCACCAGCATGCCACATGCTCGGGCCGCGTCCATGCCTCAAAGACCTGTTCACAGGGCGCAGCAAGCACGCGCGTCAGAATGATCGTGTGCGTGTCCCGGTCGAGGATGACATCGGTGTTCGCGATCCCTGCCAGCATGCTACTTCTCCTTCTTGCCCATTTTTGCGAGGTGGCGATCCAGATTGTTGAGCCTGTCTTCCCATTGCTTGCGAAACGGCTCTACCCAATCGGCAACATCCTTGAGAGCCGTTGTCACCAGCTTGCGCGGTCGCCGCTGCGCATCACGCCCGCGTTCGATGAAACCCGCATCCTCCAGCACCTTAAGATGCTTGGAGATCGTGGGTTGACTGAGTTCGAACGGTGCCAGCAGTTCCGACACCGTGGCTTCGCCCGTCGCAAGGCGGGCCAGGATCGCTCGTCGCGTGGGATCGGCGAGGGCCGAGAAGGCCCTGTTCAGCCGGTCAGGGGTGGGTTCGTAAATTGCCATGAAGCTATATAGCTGTATAGCGATTAATGAGTCAAGGCTTCAAATACGAGGCGGTCGGGTGGACCCGGAAATGGGATGCTCCGCTTGGCCGAAATCCACCGTGATGGTGTTTCGCGGCTGAGCCGGTGAGCGCCGTATTGCGCGAGATTCCGAAAAATCGACCGATTGATGTCGATAGTTGCCGGAAACCCGGTTGGTTCGAAAATCGCGGAAATTTCCTTTTGAAATCAAGAGCTAAACTTCATCGCGGCGCCCCATGTCGCGCGCAGCGAATTGGTGCCGGTGCTTTCCAACCATGCGGTCGAGCGGCACAATATCACGGCGGTCTGGCCGGAAAGCCGGCGCGCCAATCCCGCTGTGCGCGCCTTCCTCGACCTGTTGCAGGGTGTGTCGAGAAACAGGTGAAGGTCACGGCCAGCATTCGGCCTGAAGACACCGGGCAGGTGAAACTCAGGGGACGCTCAGCCGCTGGCGTCGACCGTCCGCTGGTCGGCGCCATTGGCGCCATAACCGTCTCGGCAGCTACGCGACGAAGCGGACCACGCCGCCATCCACCCGCAAAGCCGCGCCGGTTGTCGCCGAAGCCTGCTCCGAGCATGCGTAGATGATCATGTTGGCCACCTCATCGGTGGTCGCGAAGCGTTGGATGAGGGTGGTCGGACGCATCGCCTTCAAGAAGCCCTGTTCGGCCTCCTGCTGCGTGATTCCGTTTGCGTCAGCCTGCTTCGCCATGAAGTCGCCCAGGATCTCAGAGCGGGTAGGTCCCGGCAGGACGGCGTTGATTGTGACACCCGTGCCCGCGACCGCCTCGGCGAGACCGCGCGAGACCGCGAGTTGAGCGGTCTTGGTCATGCCGTAGTCGAGCATTTCCTTGGGGATGTTGACTGCGGACTCGCTACTCACAAACACGACGCGGCCCCAGCCTTTCGCCACCATCCGCGGCAGGTAATGACGGGTCACGCGCACGCCACTCATTACGTTCAACTGGAAGAGGCCAAGCCAGTCCTCGTCGGGGATCTTCGCGATGTCCTCGACGCCACCGTAGCTCCGGATGTGAGCCGTACCAACATTGTTCACAAGGATATCGGCGTCCGGCGCCTGCGCGATCAAGGCCTCGGCACCCTCCGCTGTCGCAAGATCGGCGGCGATGCCCGAGATGTCGCTTCCGGGAAAGGCCTGCCGCATCTGCCGCACCGCCTCGTCGACCCGGGTATTCCCACGGCCGTTGACGACGACCGATGCGCCGGCACGGGCCAACCCCTCCGCCGTCGCGCGGCCGATACCGGCGGTGGATCCGGTGACAATCGCCTTGCGGCCGCTGAGTTCAATATTCATATCATTTATCTCCAATGGTAGGTGGGTGATCATCTGCCGATCCAGGCTGGAAGCGCCCGTCGTCTGTTGAGTACCGACAATATTCGGACGAAGGCGCATCAACTTGCCTTGCTTACCACTTCCGCCTCCGCAGCGCGGGCGAGGCTTTCGACCCATTCCTGGTGATAGCGGTAGAGTGCACCGGGATGCTTACGCCCGAGTTCCTCAAGGAACCAAGGGCCCTGCTGCGTTTCTTCGGTCAGCACATGGCAGCCATCGACCGTAGGAGTGATGACCCAGCCGTGGTACGCGCTCGAGCCGGTCTCGTCGCCATCGACGGTCGTCGCCCACGCGAGCCTGCGGAAGGGTTCACACTCCGTCACGACCAGACTCATCGGAAAGCCAACCGTCACCCGGCTGTATCTGGTTTCAAGCGCCAGTTCCGGCTTGCCGGTCAGGATCTTGACCTGATCTTCGGCGGGAAAGTAGCTCGACCAATTCTCGGCATCGACGAGCAGCTTCCAGACCACTTCAGGCGGCGCCTTCACGTCAATGTCGTTGAGTGCGTAGATGGCCGACGTTTTCGGATCATATCGCCCGGGCCAAATCACATGGTCATACATCGATTACTGCTCCTTCTTGAACAGGTCCTGGAAGATGAGCTGGCCCCAAGTGCGGCCGCGTGCGTGCACCAGCGCGCCACCCTCGTTGAGCTTTCCCAGCTTGACGGGTGCGAACCCGAGTTGTTTGGCCAAGGCCGCCACGGGAGCGATCGCGTCCTCGTCGTCGCTCGACAGAAAGACGACCCGGTGCCCGCCCTCGACGATCGGATCGGCAGCCAGGGTGGCCGCAATCAGGTGATTGAACCCTTTCACGAGCTTGGCGCCGGTGAACGCCTTCGCGACGAAGGCGGAGGACGGGAGACCGTCCAGCTCTTCAGGGACTGGAAACGCGTTCATCGCGTCGATGACCGTCTTGCCTTTCCAGCTCGGCAGGACCTTCGCAACCTCGCGATGCTCCCCGAACGGGACCGCCAAGATGATTGTGTCGGCCTCGAGTGCATCCCGCAGCGACTTGGCGACGACCGTGGGTCCAATCGCCCGAGCCTGCGGCGCCAACGCCTCGGGCGGCCGGCGGCTCGCGACGGTCACGTCGACGTTTTTACGGGCGAAGGCCCGGGCGAGGGCCTGGCCTATCTTACCGAATCCTACAATCGCGTAGCTCATAACACTTCTCCGATCCGTGTTGATATTGATTGCCCGGCCCTCAACGGCGCTGGGTTATCCGTTCTGCTGTGCGGCGTCCTTTGCGTAGACGTCCCGTCGTGAACGACTTCGGCGCGGCCGGACGGTCAGCCGCTTCCGGCGATCCGGCGTGAATTCAGATGGCCGAGAAGCCGCCGTCGACAGACAACTCCACCCCATTCACGAAGCTCGAATCGTCTGAAGCAAGAAACAGCGCGGCCGCCGCAATTTCCTCAGGGCGACCCATCTTTCCCCGCGGGATCAGGGATTCGAACATCTGCTTCGCCTCCTCGGTGAGGACTTGGTCCTGCATCGGTGTGGCGATCGGCCCCGGGTGCAGCACGTTCACCCGGATATTCCGGCCCTTGAGTTCGTTGAGCCAGCCGCGTGCGAATGCGTGCAACGTCGCCTTGCTCGCCGCATACACGCTGTAACCCGGAAAACCTTTGATCGAAGCAACTGACCCGGTCATGAAGATCGATCCGCCATCGTTGAACAGCGGCAACGCCTTCTGGACCGTAAACAGCGTGCCGCGCGCATTCAGGTTGAAGGCCACATCGAAGTGCTGCTCGGTAATCTCGCCCAGTGGGGCGGCCTCGCCTGTGCCGGCGCTCGCGTACAGGATGTCGATCCTGCCCTTTTCCCGCTTGACTGTATCGAACAGGCGGTCGAGGTCGTCTAGATTGGCCGCGTCGCCACGCACGCCGGTCACGTTCCGGCCGATCAGCTTGACGGCCTCGTCCAGCACTTCCTGTCTCCGGCCCGTGATGAAAACATAGGCGCCTTCTTCAACGAACCGCCTGGCGCTCGCCAGCGCCATGCCGCTCGATCCACCCGTGATAACTGCAATCTTACCCTCAAGCTTTCCCATGACTTCTCCTTTAGTGTTGTCGGGACGGTATCTGCGTCCGAGAACCTCGAAATGGGTCCGCCGGCGTCAGTTGTTGAGTGCGGAAGCGCGCACATCGGTGGTGCAAAATCGCTCCGGCTGGACGCCAGCCGCGACGATCGGTGTCCGCCGTTCTGGGACGCCGCGCCGTCGACATAGGCGACGATGACCGCCCGTACTGCCGTTCGATGTGTTAGATACCGGCTTTGGAAGGCGCACCGCGCGGTGCGGGATTGCACCATGATCGACTGGGATGACGTTCGCTACTTTCTTGCCGTCGCGCGCGGAGGCTCCGTGCGGGCCGCCGCCGAGCGCCTCGGGGTGAATCACTCGACCGCGCTGCGACGCATCGCCCAGCTCGAGGAACGCCTCGGGGCGCAGATGTTCGAAAAGCTGCCTTCGGGCTACCGCCTGACGGCTGCGGGCGAGGAGGTCCTCGAACTCGCGAACCAGATGGAAGCGTCGTCGCACCAGCTGGAGACGCGCGTCTTCGGGCGCGACCAGGGCGTGCGCGGGCTTCTGCGGGTGACGCTGGCTCCGACCCTGGCGACACACCTGCTCATGCCGGACTTCGCCGATTTCGCGCGTCTGCATCCCGACATCGAGATGGACATCTTGTCGTCCGGCGAGCTGGCAAATCTGACCAACCGAGAGGCCGACGTCGCGATCCGCGTCGTCTACGACCGAAAAACCCTGCCGCTCAATCTTCACGGCCTGAAGGGACCGGAGCTGTTCGGCGGCGTCTACATGTCCTGCGATCGACTTGCCGCGTGGCGTGCGGGCGCGCCTGATCCCATCCGGTGGATCGTCATAAGCATTCATGGGATTCCGGAATGGGCCAGCGAGGGTGAGGTTCGCACCACGGGGGTTCCATTCAGGACCACGGACGCCGAGGCGCAGATCGTTGCTGTACGGCAAGGGCTCGGGATCACGACACTGCCGTGCTTTGTCGGAGATGCCGACCCCCTACTGGTGAGGGTGCCGGGCACCGACCTGCACATGTACGGAACGCTCTGGCTTCTCACACAGGGGGAGACACGCAAGACGAAGCGCGTGCGGCTCTTCACGGAGTTCGTATCCCGCAGGCTCGCCGCGTACGCTCCGCTTCTCGCGGGGCTGTGGCCCATCAGGGTCGGTGAGGCTCGTGACGATATTTTTTCGTCTTAACGGTCGAAGACAGAAGAGTATCCCTCCCATGGGCGATGCGCGGAAAGCCGGGTTGTGACCGGCAGGTGTCGCAGCTTTCCTACTCCGTTGTGCTCGCTTTTTTTCTGCGCCGAATAGTGTGCGACTGCGCGACGGCCATTTTCAATTCGGGCGTGATCTCCAACGGTGCATTCTCTGCCCCATGTGGGTTCTGCAGCCCCTGAACCTGGACGGTCGGAAATGGCAGTTCGATGCCCTGCTCCTTGAAGACCTGGCGGAGGCGTACATAGAATTTGCGTTTCATACCGAAGGCGCCTCCCGGCTTGGTTGTGGCCTTGACCCTCAATACGATGCCGTATTCGCCGAACTCCTGTACGCCCTGCATCTTGATCGGGTCGAGCACCCAGTGTTTGAACTCGGGATCTTCCGCCAGTTCGAGCCCGATCCGCTTGATCAGCTTGCGAGCGAAGTCGATATCGGTGTCATAACCAACGGTGATGTTGAATTTATCGATAACCCAGTCACGGCTCTGGTTCTGGACTGCCCCGAGTTCACCGAAAGGTATCGTGAACAGCGGACCACGATGGTGGCGCAGCTTCACCGAGCGCAGCGAAAAGCTTTCAACAGTACCCTTGTAATTGCCCGATGAAATGTATTCGCCAACACGGAACGCATCATCGAGCAGAAAAAACACGCCTGAAATGACGTCCTTGACAATGGTTTGTGCCCCAAAGCCCACGGCGACGCCGACGACGCCAGCGCCGGCGATCAATGGGCCGATCTGGATACCCAGCGAGGCGAGCATCATAAGCACCGCCATCACGATGATCGATGCGAGTAGAATATTCTGAAGGATCGGCAAGAGCGTGTGCAGCCGCGCCTGCTGCGGATCGAGGATCGGGACGTCCTCGTCGCTGATCACAGGGTGCGGCGTTTCGATGCCCAGCTTTCGTTCGATCAAAGCTTTGATGATCGACCAGCCGAAATCGGCTGCGAGGGCAATGACCACGACATTGATCAAGCCGCGCAATATGAACGTCGTCGTCGTATCGCTGTCCCGCATGGATTGCATGTCCAGACCCCAGATACGTGCGAGAAGGTAAGCCGCCGCCAGGATGAAAATCATTCGGATTCCGCGATCGATGACAGCGATCGTCACCGCCGGGATCGTGGGCCGGCCGACATCTTCCGAACCTGGCCGCAGAACGAAATTAACCCCGCGCTGCGTCATCACGATTGCCAAAGGCAGGAAGAATGCGGCGAAGGTGAACCAGAAGTATGTATAAAGGCCGGCGATACGCTGCAGGAACAGGACGACAAAATAAGCAGTCAATAGCCATGACGCTTCCGTGTGACCGATGTGGCGCGCACCGTCTCGCTGCGTTCTTGGCCGACGCCAAATCGCGAGCAGCAGGAGCACCAACAGCACGAAGTCGGCGCCCAGTGACAGGACCATCATTCCGTCCTGATCGATGCCGAGACCTGGCAAGAGGATAAACGCGGCGCCGAAGAAGGCGAAGACGCCGACGATCCGGGGTAGCCAATAGGACCAATGGTCAGCCGCTTCGTTGGTGATCGGCAGAGCACGAACCTCGACGGCGTTCTCGACGTTCATGAAGGAAGGGACGAGCGTGGCCATGACGTACATGCGCACACCCCATGTAACGACTGCCGCCATCAGAAATGTCAGCACAATCTCGCGGATAAGCATTGGCCAGTCGAACAACATGAACGCGCCGGCGCTGCCCAGTGCGAAAGAGACGATCAGCATGCTGGAATAAAGCATGCGACCACCAATCTTCTTGGCTCGCCCAACGGGCGTATCCTTCGGTTGCGCGATAATCCAAAGACGAAATGGACGGGTGAACTTGTACGTTGCCCAAGTGAGCGCCAGGCCGGCGGCGATGAACATCGCAATCAGCACAAATACGGCGGCAGACCCCTTGCTGGACATATCCTCCATCGTCTCTGCCCGAACGCGCGCGAACTGGCCTGGCAGCAAGGGCAAAGTTCGCATGATTCTTTCGATATGATGCCTGATCCCATCGAGCGTCGAGGATGCCATCGTATTCATCTGGCCGGGTGCGGCCACGGCGCCGGACGATGCGTTGGTCGGCGAAGCTCCTTCCTTGGCGGGCGCTCCCGTTGACCCGGCATCCTGATTTCGCTGTTCGGCCACCCAGGCCTTCACTGACGGATCGTCGAGAAGCTCGAACAGCTGTTTGACCCTTTCAGGCGGGACGGTCGCTGGCGCCTGCGCCTGAGCAGCCAACAAAAGGGCGATCCCAAAGACGAGCGGTCTGGCAATCAGGGCAAACATCGCGGTCAGGTCTCCGAGACGCCGTGCCGGGCGCGCCAGGGCCCTGGCTCCCAATCGTCGAGTGATGCGTAGCATCGTGCTGTTAACCTTCCGGTCAGATCGGCGAGCAACGACATCGATGTCCGTTGTTGCCCTACCTTGAAGAAACCGATGTTGCGGTGCAAGACGTCATCGTTCCGACCCAGAGCGTTACGCCGGCTACTTCGCGGTGTCTACTTAGCCGCCGGGGGAGGGCATTCCGGCCTAGGCCCAGCCTCCAGCCGTTATATGAACTGGGCATCGGTCGCTCGGCAGTCGACTGCCGAG
>NZ_JAMYKT010000030.1:0-62222 GCF_040317515.1 Mesorhizobium sp. M1428 | reverse complement strand
TCTTGTCACACTCTTGCCAATTGACGCCAGGCGTCGCGGCTGCGTCGCAATTTTGAGCGGCAGCGGCGTTCTGCCAAGCAAACACAGTGCAAACCGCTAGAACCAAGCCGGATGTGCCGTAAGCTCTGGTTCGCCTCAAAGTCATTGTTGCTGGACCCCTGCTACTCGCCGACACTCACCCTTACCACATCTGCTGACACTCGAGCCACGGTGACCACATGGCTGTGCTCGCGGCGCAGTGGGTCAAGCCTGGTGTGAAGCTCCGCGTCAAACACCTTCGCGGCGAATTCTAGGCGGCCAGCTTACATTAGCCAGAGTGAACAGAACGTGGTTACGGGCCAGGCCTTCACACCTTCGCCTTGCACCAGCCCGCCCACCTAGCATGCCCCGCCATCGCGAACGGCCCAGCACGGGCAAAAGACAAGCTCCTTCCTGGCGCTGCGCCGCGTGCAGTCGGAACAAATGGGATCGACGCCGGTTAACAATCGAAGGGACCGCAAACGAAGCGGTATGATGATGATTGATATTTTTAGCTTCGAACTGGCCAATGCCAGGCTGCGCGTTAAACGGGCCGAGCGCTCGCTGAAGCGTGCGAATGAACTGTTGTTGAACGATGGCTGTGTCGCCGTCAATCTCGCGTTGTGCGACCGCATACGGTCTGAGCAAAAACGCGTCATTGAGGCCCGGGAACGCATGACGAAGATCGATCGGAATTGACCCATGATGCTCGCGACCCTCCACCTTGAAACTGCGAGATACGGCGACGAATATCGCGTCGCAAGGCTCGCGCTGCTGAGGCAGCAAATGATACGGCACATCAAGCGCACAGACGCCTCGGCGCAGAAAGTCGAACAATCGCTGGCAAGATTGGCCGAAGCAAACACGCTCGGGGACCGGCTCGCGCAACAGTAGGTCCGCGCGCTACCGTCGTTTGACGATGACCCCGTCATGCTGCGTCGCCAACAACAAGGCTGCATCAACGTCGCACCTGCGCTCGCTGGGCGTCGCGCCCCAAAAGCACAAGGCAGTCGTTTCGGCGAAGATCCAAGAAGTGTCGATGTTTTCACCTTCCTAGGGACGCAGGCACAACGCCAGAATGAAGGCCGCGACAAGCAGCATGGCAGGCAGAGGGGCGCGCGAAGGCTACTGCGCGGCTTTCATCTCGCCGCACCCTTGCCTCAGATCAGCCTACAACCAATCGGCCCGCGCTTCACCAGAAGCACGGGCATTGATAGCTCGGCACCATCGCTGCCTCGTCTAGCGCGGGACCGCTTGTACTCCCGAGACCGAGCGCTCTGTTTCGGTGGAGAAAACCACGAAGGCAAAGATCAGCACGGCGGCAGCGACAATCATTGAGCCGGTGGCGACGATCGGCTCGAGTGCCGGATTTCCCTGCAGCATCAGGTAAAGCGCCGGCAGCATCACGACCAGGCCGAGATTATAGACGCCATAGTGGATCATCGCGCTCCTGCGGGCAGCCTTCGCCGGGTTCAGCGCATAATAGCCGCCGAATATTGCACTGGTGACCCAACCCAGCAGGTTGATGTGCGCGTGAGCCGGAAACGCGCCGTGATCGCCTGAAATTGCCATCTGCAGGCCAGCGGCAATTCCCAGAATAAGAAAGACGATGGCTGTCTTGAAAAAGAGTTCCGAAACCTTAGGCATGTCATTCTCCCAAACCCGTTTTGCCGCCGCATCATGCTTTGTTTCCGGCGACCTTGCCAAGGGGACCGTCGGGCCTGCCGAACCATTTGTTGGCAGCCTGACGGCCCGTTGGCGGCCGGCCACCGGGTCTGGCCGGTTTGCGAGGCCAGCCGGCAAAAAATATGCGCTCACGCTAATTTGATTGCAATATCACCCGCCAGGCTTCCATGTCGTTCTCACAAGGGAAGTGTCCTGCACGATGGTGGTGCCATACGCGCCAAAGGTCTGCCCTTCAGTGTTGCAGCAAGGCCTCGCCAAACCTCTCCCACAGCTGTGCGCAATCTGTTGCTCTGAGGCTGGGGGTTCCGAGTGGGCCATATCTGATGACGGCGGCGTGAACATCATAGCCAACGATAGGTGCATTGGCGACAAAGTGGATAGCCTCGCCCAATCGGCGAGAGCCAATTGGCGCATCGGTTTTGTTGGTGATGTCGAAGACACCACAAATATCCACTTCCTGATTTCTGGCTGCCAACGCAGCTTCCATTACCTGTTCGTGCATCATCGAAATCTCTCCTAACGGTCTAAGTCTAAGAACCGCGGCTTGTGCTGGCCCGGCAACTGACAACCGGCAAATCGAAGTGCCTTTTGCAGCATCTCGATTGGCTCTTGCTGCGAGCCACTCCGCCCGCTCCCGCGGCAGGCCTATAAGGCAACTGCCAGCGAAATCCGCAGGCACGTCCACGGTCGCATCAAACACGGCCCACGTGCCAGTCGGCTCCTGAACGGGCAAAAACCTCATAACAGCGCCTGCTAATATACTATCCCGACTGTGAGGACGGGACTTTTTTCCTGCATCAACTAAACGAATGAGAGCTGGTGTCGAAGTGCCGGGCGACGCTCGTCGAAAACAAGTCGTCGGCGACATCGCCAGGATCGAAGGTGCGCCTGAGCTGCGATCCGGCCGCATTCGGGGCTCGCCGACAGGGACAAGCACAAGATGCCGGAGACAAGCGCGGCCAAATGTTCAACCAGAATCGCGATTTCGTTGCGGATAGATGGTCTCGCCGCGCTTCAGCATCTCCACGAACGCCGCGATCTTCTTCTTGCGTCCCGCTTCGGTCTTCATGTTGTGGGTGCGGAAGGCGAGCGCGAAGCGGTTTTGCCCGCTGAGCTTTGCCAGCATCTCTTTCGCCCTGGGCTCGGCGTCTATTGCCGCCTGCAGATCGTCGGGGATCTTCATCTCCTTACCGCTCTTGTAAGCGCGCGCCCAGCGGCCATCGGCCTTGGCTGCCTCGACTTGCTTCAGCCCGTGCTCGGTCATCCGGCCCCCCTCAATCAGCCGGGCGACATTGTCGACATTGATCTGGCTCCAGGTGCTCTTCTTGCCGCGCGGGGTGTAGCGCTGCAGGTAGCTTTTGCCGTCCAACGCCTTTCGCACCGCATCGATCCAGCCCCAGCACAACGCCACATCGATGGCTTGCTTCGGCGTGATCGACGGCAGCCCCGAATCGAGCTTATGGATCTTGATCCAGACTTCGTCCTCGCTGTCGTGATGCTCGCCAAGCCAGGCATGGAAGCTTTCGGCATCCCTGAACTCGCGCACCTTGGTGGGGTCGACCTTGACGGGCGCCATCAGCCGGTCCGCCCGTGACACAGGTGCGTAACGACGCCCAACCCCTTGCCAGCCGCGCGCGCGCCCATATCAGTTCCAAGTCCGCAATCCGCAGGCCTGATGGTTCCCGCCGGCACGCATTCAGCCCGCACGATTGGGCGTGCCGAGGACATGGGATTTCGGCGGCAGCATGACGTCGTCGAATGTCTGCGTGAACATCGCCGCCGCAAAGAAAGCGACGGCGCGCAGGGTTTCGGTGCCGGTGTTGACGAGGTCGTGCCGGACCGGCGTCGGAAGTACCAGGACGCTGCCGGGCCCGACCGGGTGGGTGGTGCCGCCCTCCATATGTAGCTCGCCGGTGCCGGCGATGATGTATTGCGTCTCCTCTGTGGCGTCGCTGTGCCAGCCGAGCCGCTTGCCGGGCTCGATCTCGTAGACAATGACCGAGGACTGGGTGGTGCCGTGCCCGCCGTAAACCGCGAAAGCGCCGGCCCATTTGACCGACGGGTCGTCCTCAGCCCAAACCGTCGAACGTTCGAGCCTGTCGGATGCGACGACTGCTGTCATGGCTTCGTTCCTCTCAGCGAATTGCGAACACGAATCTAGATGATTTTTCTAGTCTGCGTCAGCAAAACTGGCTGCCAACCGTTTCCTCGCCCATTGCGCGTGACGATTTGTTGGGCCGCGATCCAACCTATTCTACTCTCGGGCCGGCTCACTGAGCCGATTCCCCAATGCAACCAAGCCTTTACCTTTTAGTCAGTTTGGAGTTGCCCCCTGCGTTGCGTTCGTGGTCCGGTACAACCAGGGCGCTCAATGCGACATTCGGCAACGGTCGCCTTACCGACCGTCAAAGCAACATACCGTCAAGCCAACACAGGAGATAGCAATGGGCATTTTCGACAGTATCAAAGGTGCGATTTTCGGAAACGCGGTTGCGGCCGAAGCGCCGCCGGCGCAACCGTCTCCCGCGCCTGCTTCGAGCACGGCCACCCAGCCGACGGCGCCTACCCGATCCGCTCCGGCTGCAACCCCGGCCCTGGCCGCGCCGGCCGCGCCGTCCTCTGCCCCGGACATCGCTGCCATTCTCGACAAGGCGGTGGCCGCAAAGGGACAAAAGCTCAACTGGAAGAATTCGATCGTCGATCTGATGAAGGCTCTGAATATCGACAGCAGCCTCGGCGCCCGCAAGGAGCTTGCCCACGAGCTGAACTACACCGGCGACATGAACGACACCGTAACGATGAATCTGTGGCTGCACGACGCACTGATGAAAAAGCTGGCCGAGAATGGCGGCAAGCTTCCGAGCGACCTGGCCGCCTAGAGTCATAAAATTGAGACCGATCCCGGCCGCCGGGATCGGTCTTTGGCGACGTGGCATGGCACAAAAGCGCTGCCGCCTCGCGCCTGGATTGCCTCGCGCAAAACCGACGATTTCGGTCGCTGGCCCCACGCTGGTAGGACCACCATTTCGCTGGTGAAACGCGACGTTCGGCGTATCATTCTCCCGGGAGAGGGTTCATGGTGGGAGGAAGCCAATGAACGTGGTGCAGCGGGTGACGGTCGCCGACTTGACGGCCCAAGAGCTTGTTTCATCTGCGCTTTCACGGTTCGGCGCCGGCGACACCATATCGACGAGGGCGATGCTGGACATCGTTCGCAGGACGGCCCCTGCCTGCCGCGACAGTGACGACGATCTGGTCGAGCTTATCGTCATGACGGCCGTTGGTAGGACCATGGGCGTCGTGTTCGACCATCGCTCCCATTAGCAATCCAGAACGAATACCAGGCTGCGCCCAGTGGCGGGCGGTTGGCAGCGCTGGGCGAGGGCGACACGCTCGAAGGAACTCGCTGAAATCTTGCCCGTTATGCTCTCGTTGAGATGAGGAGAGCTGCCATGGCCGACGACAAAACCAAGACCGACAGTCGCGACCGCTCACGAGTGGCGGGCGGCGAAGACTACGAGGTACGTCACTTCGCCGAGGAAGCGGGCATCACCCCGGAGCAGGCACGCACGCTGATCAAGCGCCACGGCACCGACCGCAAGGTGTTGAACGAAATCGCCGAGAGCATAAGAGCGTCGTAATGGCTGACAAGAAAACCGCAATGGCCGACCGCAAGACGCGCGATCCGGACGAAAAGGAGGCTCTGCGCCTGGCCGAAACCACCGACGTTTCGCCGAAGCAGGCGAAGGATCTGATGCGCAAGCACGGCAGGGACAGCCCGAAGGTCGAGAAGGAAGCCAAGAACTTCAAGGCCGAGGGCTGAGCCGCCGAACCGGTTGGACGGGCGGCACAGGGTTGTAACCGCAATCTGCAGCTTATCGGTTTTCTAACAAATTCGGCCTATCCCTTCCGCTATCGCGGCTCAGGGATGCCATATGCGCGGGATGTCTGGTGAGGCGAGGCCGTCGATAGACGACATACGGCATGTGAGGCTGGTGTTTTGCCTGCTGGCGGCGGTCGTGATGGCGGCGGCGCTCCTCGCCTTTGCCACCTCCCTCCTGCAGGATCCCGATAGCTGGTGGCACATCAAGGTCGGCATGGATATGCTGGCAAGCCGCACATTCCCCACCGTCGACATCTATTCCTACACTTTTGCCGGCCAGCCATGGATCGCTAAGGAATGGCTTAGCCAGGTTCTCCTTGCAATTGCCTTTGAAGCCGGCGGCTGGAATGGCGTGGTGCTGCTGGCGACTGCAGTAATCGCGCTGACGGCCTTCTTGACGTCGTGGTGTCTCAGCGCGTGGTTGAAGCCGACGCTGGCGATAGGCCTGACGCTGGTGCTCGCGCTGTTGATCGGGCCGATCTACGTCGCCCGGCCGCACATCTTTACCTTGCCCATCATCGTCGTCTGGACCGCCGGTCTTTTCCAGGCCGCACGCAACGAGAAAGCACCGCCTTTATGGCTGCTGGCGCTGCTTTGCCTGTGGGCCAATCTCCACGCCACCTTCACCTTCGGTTTCGTCATCGCCGCCTTCGCCGGCCTCGATCTGCTCATGCGCACGCGCTTGTCGAACCCCCGGCTGCTTGCCAAGTGGATCGCTTTCGGGCTGCTTTGCCCGCTGGTCAGCCTGCTCAATCCCTATGGCGTCAAGGCCATACTCGCAACATTCACCGTGGCCTATGGCAATGAGGCGGTGCCTTACATTGCGGAGTGGCAGCCGTTCGACGCCTCACGGCACACCCTCCAGGAGGTGGCCCTGCTCGTGGCGTTTTTCGGGCTGCTCGTGTCGAGATTGCGCATTGGCTGGGCCAAGGCGCTGTTCCTTGTCTTCACGTTGCACGTGTATCTCACCCACATACGGTTCATGTATCTGTTCTTTCTTCTCGTGCCGGTGGTCCTTGCCGTCGAGGTCGCGCAACAATATCCAGCGCTTTCAGCCGAGAAATGGGCGGCGGAAAAGCGCGACGGACTCGAACAATTTTTCGCACGGCAATTTTCCAGGATTTGCGCTGGAATTGCCGTTTTACTGGTTTTGGCGGCTGCCGCCTTCACGACCTATCCGGTCGCGCCGAGCCAGAAGACCTCGGCGAGGGATGCACTGGCCTTCGCCCAAACCCATAATCTGTCGGGCAATCTGCTGAACTCCTACGATTTCGGGGGCACGCTGATTTTCCACGGCATCAGGACGTTTATCGACGGCCGCGCGGATCAGCTCTTCCTGGATGGCTTTACGGAAACGGATGAACAGACTGGGCACAGCCGGGGCAAGCCGATCCTGAAAACCCAACTCGACAAATATACGATAGACTGGGCATTGTTGACCGCCGACGACAGCCGCATTCCGTTCTTCGACGAACTGGGCTGGAAGCGGGCCTATGCGGACGATTACGCGGTGATCTACACCCGCGCGGACTGATCCCGGCAGCTTGGCGCGCCGGTGCGCACCTCCCTCCTGAAGCTGTGGCCAGCGCCGAGACGCCGAAATCCTTATGGGATTTTAATTTCTTTGCTCGGCGTCCCGTCTCGAACCTTTATGGCACTTTGATCCATATTCGCCGGAGCGATGTATCCGGCCGTCAATATGATGCGGCGCGCGGGCTTGGACAGTTTTGTCCAAGTTTACGGAGCAAACAAAATATAAGGAAATGCACGGTGGATATAGTTGTTGTCGCGACTGGAATTGCGTTCTTTGCTCTATGCTTCGGCTACATCAAAGCCTGCGACAAGCTATAAGTTTATGGGATCGTAACATGCTCTTCGACTATATCCTCGGCGGCGCCGTAACCTTATTTCTTCTCGCTTACCTGACATACGCCCTCGTTCGCCCGGAACGCTTCTGATCTCCGCTGGCAAGGAGCCAACCCCATGACAATCAACGGATGGCTGCAGATCCTCGTCTATTGCGGGATCGTCGTTTTGCTGGCCAAGCCGCTCGGCGGCTACATGCATCGCGTTTTCGGCGGCGAGCACACATTCCTGTCGTCAATTCTGGCCCCGCTCGAGCGCGGGCTCTACCGCATATCAGGGACCAGCGAGCGCGAGGAGCAGCACTGGACCTCCTATGCGGCGGCCCTGCTGTTCTTTAACCTGGCCGGCTTCCTGGTGCTCTATTTGCTGCAACGGCTGCAAGGCGGCCTGCCCTACAATCCGGCCGGCATGACCGCCGTCGAACCTGGGCTGGCGTTCAACACCGCCGCCAGCTTCATGACCAACACCAACTGGCAGAACTACGGCGGCGAAAGCACGATGTCCTATCTCGTGCAGATGGCCGGCTTGACCGTGCAGAATTTTCTGTCGGCGGCGACCGGGATCGCCATTGCGGTCGCACTGATCCGCGGCTTTGCCAGGGCCTCAGGCAAATCCATCGGCAATTTCTGGGTCGATATGACCCGCTGCACGCTCTATCTGCTTTTGCCGTTCTGCATCGTCCTGACGCTGATCTGTGTCTATCTCGGCATGCCGCAGACGCTCGCTGCCTACGTCAACGCGACCACGCTCGAAGGGGCGCAGCAGACCATCGCGGTCGGGCCGGTCGCTTCCCAGGTTGCCATCAAAATGCTCGGCACCAATGGCGGCGGTTTCTTCAGCGCCAATGCCGCGCACCCGTTCGAAAATCCCGATGCGATCTCCAACCTGATCCAGATGGTGACGATCTTTGCCCTCGGCGCGGCGCTGACCAATGTCTTCGGCCGCATGGTCGGCAACCAGCGCCAGGGCTGGGCAATTCTGTCGGCTATGGGCGTGCTGTTCATCGCCGGCGTTGCCGTCTGCTACTGGGCCGAGGCCGCCGGCAATCCGCTGGTCCATGCCCTCGGCATCGACGGCGGCAACATGGAGGGCAAGGAGAGCCGTTTCGGCATCGCTTTGTCGGCACTGTTTGCCGTCATCACCACCGCCGCGTCCTGCGGCGCGGTCAACGCCATGCATGACAGCTTTACCGCACTTGGCGGCATGATCCCGATCATCAACATGCAGCTCGGCGAGGTCATTGTCGGCGGCGTCGGCGCCGGCTTCTACGGTATCCTTATGTTCATCGTCATTGCCGTTTTTGTCGCCGGGCTGATGGTCGGGCGCACGCCCGAATATCTCGGCAAGAAGATCGAGGCCAAGGAGGTCAAGATGGCAATGCTGGCCGTGCTCTGCCTGCCGCTGGCAATGCTGATCTTCACCGCTATCGCGGTGGTGCTGCCGACCGGCGTTGCTTCCAGCGCCAACGCCGGCCCGCACGGCTTCTCCGAGGTTCTCTATGCCTACACCTCGGCCGCGGCGAACAATGGCTCCGCCTTTGGCGGCCTCAGTGGCAACACGCCCTGGTACAACATAACGCTCGGCATCGGCATGCTGATGGGCCGCTTCCTGGTCATTATTCCGGCGTTGGCGATTGCTGGCTCGCTGGTTGCGAAGAAGACCGTCCCTGCCTCCGCCGGCACCTTCCCGACCGACGGTCCGCTGTTCGTCGGGCTGCTGGTCGGTGTCATCCTGATCGTCGGTGGCCTGACCTTCTTCCCGGCCCTGGCGGTCGGACCGATCGTCGAGCACCTGGCGATGATTCACGGTCAGACATTCTGAAACGGCGATGCCCTGGTTCAACCTCATACGTCGGCACGACCGTCACCAACCCGATGACGGAAGGCCGGATGACGGGAGGGACGAGACGCCTCGTCCTTTTCCGACGGTCTCCACCTTCCTCGGCATGGCAGCCGTGCTGTTCGTGCTGTGGCTGCTGGCCTCCGCCCTTCCGCGCCTGTTCCCGAAGAGCGAGCACCCGGCGCCGTCCAACATTACCGACACTGGAGCCACCAAATGAGCCCGTCGAAATCCGTGAGCATCATGGACACGCGCATTCTGTGGCCCGCTATCGGCGGTTCCTTCAGAAAACTGAACCCGCGCACTTTGATGCGAAACCCGGTGATGTTCGTCGTCGCCGTCGTCTCGGCACTTACCACCGTGCTGTTCGTCAAGGACCTCGTCACCGGCGGCGGCGATCTTGGCTTCACGCTGCAGATCATCATCTGGCTGTGGTTCACAGTGCTTTTCGCCAATTTCGCCGAAGCGGTGGCCGAAGGCCGCGGCAAGGCGCAGGCTGACTCGCTGCGCCGGGCGCGAACCGAGACGCAGGCCAAGCTGTTGAACGGCGGCGACCGCCGCAAGTTCAAACTGGTGCCCGGCACCAGCCTGAAGGTCGGCGACATCGTGCTTGTCGAAGCCGGCGACATCATCCCCTCGGACGGCGAGGTGGTCGAAGGCGTGGCGTCGGTCAACGAGGCGGCGATCACCGGCGAATCCGCACCGGTCATCCGCGAATCCGGAGGCGATCGTTCGGCGGTGACTGGCGGCACGCAGGTCTTGTCGGACTGGATCCGCGTGCGCATCACTGCGGCTGCCGGCCATACGTTCCTCGACCGCATGATCTCGTTGGTCGAGGGCGCCGAGCGCCAGAAGACACCCAACGAGATCGCGCTCAACATCCTGCTCGTCGGCATGACGCTGATCTTCGTGCTAGCGACGGCGACGATCCCGAGCTTCGCCTCGTATTCGGGCGGCTATATCTCGGTGACCGTGCTGGTCGCCCTGTTCGTTACCCTGATCCCGAGCACAATTGGCGCCCTGCTGTCGGCGATCGGCATTGCCGGCATGGACCGCCTGGTGCGCTTCAACGTGCTAGCAATGTCGGGCCGCGCCGTCGAGGCGGCCGGCGATGTCGACACGCTGCTGCTCGACAAGACCGGAACCATCACCCTGGGCAACCGTCAGGCGACGGCATTTCGTCCGGTCAAGGGCGTCACCGAACAGGAACTGGCCGACGCGGCCCAGCTTGCCTCGCTTGCCGACGAAACGCCGGAAGGCCGCTCGATCGTCGTGCTGGCGAAGGAAAAATACGCCATCCGCGCCCGCGATATGGCAAGCCTGCACGCGACTTTCGTGCCCTTCACCGCGCAAAGCCGCATGAGCGGCGTCGATCTGGAAGGCTCCTCGGTCCGCAAGGGCGCAGTCGATGCGGTGCTTGCCCACGTCAACCTCTCGACCGTTGCCACAGGCAGTACGCGCCCCGGCAGCGACACCGTCCGCGACCTCCAGGCGATCGCCGACGAGATCGCCAAATCGGGTGGCACCCCACTGGCGGTCGAGCGCGACGGGCGCCTGCTCGGCGTCGTCCATCTGAAGGACATCATCAAGGGCGGCATCGCAGAACGTTTTGCCGAGTTGCGTCGCATGGGCATCCGCACGGTGATGATCACTGGCGATAATCCGATGACCGCGGCTGCGATTGCGGCGGAAGCCGGTGTCGACGACTTCCTTGCTCAGGCGACGCCCGAGGACAAGTTGAAGCTGATCCGCGACGAGCAGGCCAAAGGCAAGCTGGTCGCGATGTGCGGCGATGGCACCAACGATGCGCCGGCCCTTGCGCAGGCCGATGTCGGCGTTGCCATGAACACCGGCACGGTCGCGGCGCGCGAGGCCGGCAATATGGTCGATCTCGACAGCGATCCGACCAAGCTGATCGAGATCGTCGAAATCGGCAAGGCGCTGCTGATGACGCGCGGGTCGCTGACCACCTTCTCCATCGCCAACGACGTGGCCAAGTATTTTGCCATTATCCCGGCAATATTCGCCGTCTTCTACATCGCCCCGGGCCAGACTGCCGGGCCGCTGCAAGCGCTCAACGTCATGCATCTGGCAACGCCGCAGAGCGCCATTCTCTCGGCCATCATCTTCAACGCACTGATCATCATCGCGCTGATCCCGCTGTCGCTAAGGGGCGTCAAATACCGCCCGGTCGGCGCCGGTGCGCTGCTCAGCCGCAATCTCATTGTCTATGGCCTCGGCGGCGTCGTCGTCCCCTTCGTCGGCATCAAGGTGATCGACATGGCCATCACTGCTCTCGGTCTCGCATAAGGAACCACGTCGATGCTCAATCAAATCCGGCCCGCGATCGTCATGATCGTCTTCTTCACCGTTCTGACGGGTTTGGTCTATCCGATCGGCATGACCGGCATTGCCCAGGCGCTGTTTTCGCGCCAGGCCAATGGCAGCCTGATCGAGAAGGACGGCAAGCTCGTCGGTTCCGAGCTGATCGGCCAGGCTTTCGCGAGCGACCGCTATTTCCATGGCCGCCCGTCGGCTGCCGGCGACGGCTACAATGCCGCCGCCTCGGGCGGCTCGAATCTCGGCCCGACCAACCCGAAGCTCATCGACCGCATCAAGAGCGACGCCGAAAAGCTGAGAGCAGAAAACCCGAACCAGCCGGTGCCGATGGATCTGGTCACCACGTCCGGCAGCGGGCTTGATCCGCATATCAGCCCCGATGCGGCCTATTTTCAGATTGCCAGGGTGGCCAAGGCCAGGGGCGTCGATGAATCCAGGATCAAATCGCTTGTCGACGGCCATGTCGAGGATCGCGAATTGGGATTCATCGGCGAGCCGGTGGTCAATGTGCTGGCCCTCAACCTTGCGCTGGACGATGCGATGAAACAGTGAAGGACCGGCGCCGGGATCGACACCGAAGCCGGCACCGTTCATGATTGACCCTTATGCCAGACGACAGCCGCACCGCCGAAACCAGGCCCTCTCCCGACGCGCTGCTCGAGCATGCCGAGCGGGAGGAGCGCGGTCGCCTGAGGATATTTCTCGGCGCCGCCCCCGGCGTCGGCAAGACCTTCGAGATGCTGATGTCGGGCCGCGCCAGGCTGGCCGACGGGGTCGACGTGGTGATCGGCATCGTCGAGACGCACGGCCGCAAAGAGACGCAGACGCTGGTCGAAGGCTACGAGGTCATTCCTCGCCTTGAGATCGACTACAAGGGGCGGCTGCTCGAGGAGATGAACCTCGACGCCATCCTCGCCCGGCGCCCGGCGCTCGTCCTCGTCGACGAGCTTGCCCATACGAACGCGCCAGGTAGCCGTCACCCCAAGCGCTACCTCGACGTCCAGGAAATCCTGACGCACGGCATCGATGTCTACACGACGCTGAACATCCAGCACGTCGAGAGCCTGAACGATGTCGTGGCGCAGATCACCCGCGTCAGGGTGCGGGAAACTGTCCCCGACTCCATAATCGACCAGGCCGACGACATCGAGATCATCGACCTCACCCCCGACGACCTGATCAAGCGGCTTGAGGACGGCAAGGTCTACATCCCCAGCACCGCCCAGCGCGCCATCGAGAACTACTTCTCGCCGGGCAACCTGACGGCGCTTAGGGAACTGGCGTTGCGCCGCACCGCCCAGCGTGTCGACGAGCAGTTGCTCAACCATATGCAGGCCCACGCCATTCCGGGGCCGTGGGCGGCCAGCGAGCGTGTCCTGGTCTGGGTCGATGAGGATCCGCGCAGCGCGTCGCTTGTGCGCTATGCCCGCCGCCAGGCAGAGCGGCTGCGCGCCTCGTGGCTGGCGCTCTATGTCGAGACGCCACGCTCAACCGGCCTGTCCGAGCAGGATCGCGACAGGCTGGCATCGACGCTTAGACTTGCTGAACAATTGGGCGGCGTTGCCGTCACTATTCCCGGCCACGATATCGCTTCCGACATCCTGCGTTACGCGGCGGCCAACAACGTCACCCACATCATCACCGGCAAGCCGCGCAAGCCGCGCTGGCGGCAGTTGTTTGACGGCTCCGTCACTTATGACCTGATACGCGATGCCGGCAAGATCAGCATTCACGTCGTCTCCGGCGACGCCCAGGCGCAAGTCGCGCCGTCGCGGGGGCTGACCCCCGCTCAACCACCGCGCCTCGACATCAGGCCCTATCTGATTGTCGTCTTCTATGTTGTGGCAGGGCTGTTGTTCGGCGAATTGCTGTCGCGCGTGCTGGATGTGCGCAACATCGCTCTCGTCTTTCTCATGGCTGTGCTGGCGTCGGCGGTCACGGCCGGGCTTTGGCCGGCGATATTCGCTTCCGTTCTCAGCGCCGTGGTTTTCAATTTCTTCTTCCTCGATCCGCTCTACACGCTGAATATCAGCGACCCTGAAAGCGCCGTCGCACTCGGCTTCTTCTTTTGCGTGGCGATCATCGCCAGCAATTTGACGGCTCGGGTGCAGCGCCAGGTCGTGGCGGCACAATCCCGCGCCCGCACTACCGAGGATCTTTATTTGTTCTCCAAGAAACTGGCAGGAACGGGCACGCTCGACGACGTTCTCTGGGCGACTGCCTTCCAGATCGCCTCGATGCTGAAGCTGCGTGTGGTGCTGCTTCTGCCGGAGAACGGCACGATTGCGGTCAAGGCCGGCTATCCACCCGACGACACGCTGGCCGAGGCAGACATTGCCGCGGCGCGCTGGGCGTGGGAGCATAACCGCGCCGCCGGACGCGGCGCCGACACGCTGCCGGGCGCAAAACGCCTCTATCTGCCCTTACGGACCGGACGCACGGCGGTCGGCGTCGTCGGCCTCGACAACGACAAGCAAGGTCCGCTGCTGACACCCGAGCAGCAGCGTCTGCTCGATGCGCTCGCCGACCAGGCGGCGGTCGCCATCGAGCGCATCCAGCTCGTCGCCGATGTCGACCGGGCCAAGCTTGCGGCCGAGGCAGACCGTCTGCGCTCGGCCCTGCTCACCTCCATTTCACACGATCTGAAAACGCCGCTTGCCGCCGTCATGGGAGCGGCCGGAACGCTCAGGGACTTCGAGGCCGCACTTCCCGAGCAGGACCGGGCGGACCTGCTGTCGACCGTGCTCGATGAAGCGGAGAGGCTGAACCGCTTCATCGCCAATCTGCTCGACATGACCAAAATCGAATCCGGCACGATGGAGCCGAATTATGCGTTCCACTATGTCGGCGACATTGTCGGCTCAGCCCTGCGTCGGGCCCGCAAAATCGTCGGCGAGCACAAGACCGAGATCGATATTCCATCGGATCTGCCGATGTTGCGGGTCGACCCCGTTCTGTTCGAACAGGTGCTGTTCAACCTCCTCGACAATGCTGCAAAATACGCGCCGCCAGGTTCGACGATCCGCCTGCAGGGCTGGCTAGACAATGGCTTCGTCATCCTGCAGATCATGGATGAAGGACCAGGCATTCCGCCAGCCGATCTGGAGCGCGTTTTCGATACATTCTATCGGGTACGTAAGGGCGACCAGGTGCGTGCCGGCACAGGGCTCGGCTTATCGATCTGCCGCGGCTTCATCGAAGCGATGGGCGGCACCATCTCAGCGGCAAACAGGACCGACCGTACCGGTGCGGTTTTCACCATCAGGATGCCGCTGCCGGCAGAACTGCCTGATCTCGGTGAAACCACTGCAGACGATCAACACACGGACCACCTGGCATGACGAGCCTGGACGTCAGGATATTGGTGGTCGACGACGAACCGCCGATCCGAAAACTGCTTCGCGTCGGGCTCGGCAGCCAAGGCTATGCCATCAGCGAGGCGCCGAACGCCAGGGTGGCGATCGAACTCATGGAAGCGGAAAAACCGGACCTTGTGCTGCTCGATCTCGGCCTGCCCGGCATGAGCGGGCATGAGCTGCTGCGCAAATGGCGGGATGATGGCCTGGACATTCCCGTGGTTATTCTTTCCAGCCGCACTGATGAGGCCGGCATCGTCTCGGCCCTCGAACTCGGCGCCGATGACTATGTCACCAAGCCATTCGGTATGAACGAGCTTGTCGCACGCATCCGCGTCGCGCTTCGGCACAAGTTCCAGCAGCAGGGTGAGAGGCCGGTGTTCCAAACCGGCGACCTCTCGGTCGATCTGGTGAAGCGCATCGTCAAGGTCGAGGACAGGGAGATAAAGCTCTCGCCGAAGGAGTACGACATTCTTCGCACCTTGGTGCAGCACGCCGGCAAGGTTCTCACCCACCAGTTCCTGCTGAAGCAGGTCTGGGGCGACTCCACCGACGTTCAATATCTCAGGGTCTACGTCCGGCAGATCAGGCAAAAGATCGAAAAAATGCCCGACCAGCCCCGCTATATCACCACCGAGACCGGAGTCGGATACCGGCTGCGCGAAGTCGATTGACGCGACGAGCATCCGAAGCCGAAATGCCTCTTCCAATCCGCTTCAAATCAGCGGCGGCCATGGTGTCGCCGGACAAAAGCCCTATATTAAGGGAAGATTGGTTTTGTGCGGGAATGATCGAATGCCACGGCTTCGCCTATTGCAGTCTTTTGGGTCGGCAATGCTGACTGCGGCGATGCTGTCGGGCGTAAATCCGGCTGCATCGGCACAGGTCGTCAGTCCGGCCGACCGCAACGTGTTGATCCAGCAAGACCAGTTGCAGATGTTGGAGAACAGGCTGCGGCGGCAGCAATACCAGCAGCAGCAACAGCAGTACCGTGCCCAGGATCGCCAAATCCCAATACCGCAACGGCCGGAGGTGCCGCAGATGAGGCCAACTTGCCAGTTGCTGCCGTCGGGGAGCGGCTTTGTCAGCACCTGCCGCTGACGACCGGGCCCTTTCATTTATTTAGCCGACTTATATACTGGGGAAGCCGCTCCGCTTGCGCCCCTTGAAAGCGGCAGACTTTGCAACGCTGCCCTTGCCGTCTGGGCACCGCCTCGACTGGATTATCGAATGGCAGCCAGCAAGAAGAAGGTCGTACGCAAGACAAGGAAGGGCGACGGGGTTCATCAGGTCGCGGCGATTCCCTTTCGGCTGAACGAGCACGGCGATGTCGAGGTCATGCTGGTCACATCGCGAACGACGAGGCGCTTCATCGTACCGAAGGGCTGGCCGATGAAGGGCAAGAGCGGCCGCAAGGCAGCCACCATCGAAGCACAGGAAGAAGCCGGTGTTCTCGGCAAAACACTGAAACAGCCGGCCGGCACCTACCACTACTGGAAGCGGCTGACGAACCGCTTCGTTCGCGTCGACGTCGTCGTCTATTTGCTTGAGGTAACCGAGGAACTTGCCAATTGGCAGGAAGCCAAGAGACGGCAGCGGGCATGGCTGACGCCGACCGACGCGGCATTGCTGATCGACGAGCCGGATCTTTCGACGCTGGTGAGGAACATCGGGATTCCCGAGGTGGAGCATAATCCCGAAAAGCAGAATCCGGTTCTCGGAAAAGATCACGCCCAATAGAAGATGGAGCCCCGCCCCGGCTGTGTCGGGATGGAATTGGTTCCAGCGCCCGCCGCCGTCTCTTGGACCAATGCCTCACTGATTGCCATCGTCTTCCTCGGCCAGAGGCCGCGCCGGCGTGCCGGTATAGGCCCACAGCCATTCGCGCGGCAGCGGCCCCTTGTTGCGGTCGCTTTCTTGCGACTGTTCCCATGCATGGGCGAGGATGCCGACCGAGCGCGACAGCACGAAAAGGCCTCGCGTCAAAGGCGGCGGGAAGCCGAGCTCGCCGTAGATGACGGCCGTGGCACCATCGATATTGAGCGGGATTTTTTTGCGCTTGCGCCGCGCAACCTCGGCCTCGACCCTCTCGGCGATGTCGGCGAAGCGCCCGCTGACGACGCCGCGCGCGGCAAAGTCGCGGGTCAGCTCGATGAGGCGGGGCGCCCGCGGGTCGACCGGGTGGAAGCGATGGCCGAGCCCCGGCACATAACCGTCTTCCCCAGCAAGGAAATGATCAACCCGCAGTGACACGGCGTCCGTGAGGGGCACGCCGGCGTCCAGTTCGGCGGCGATGTCGCCGTAGAAGGAAAGCGCCTGTTCGCCGGCGCCGCCATGCACATCGCCAAGCACGTTGATGGCAGAGGCCATGGCGCTGTTGATGCCGACGCCGCAGGTTATCGCCATGCGGGCGATGGCGATCGACGGCGCCTGCGGCCCATGGTCGACGGCAGCACCCAGCGCGATGCCAAGCAGCGCCGCCTGCTCCTCGCTCGGCAGTTCGCCGCGCAGCATCAGCCAGATCATTGCCGGAAAGCTGACGCGGCCTATCAGATCCTGGATTTCATAGCCGCGCAGCCGGATGACGCCGGGGCGCATCTCTATGATGCCGGTCTGCCACCATTCCTCGCCGCGCGCACGGCCAGTCTTGTTCTCCGTGTCGCTCATGCCTTCTTTTCCGTGCCGCTCATGCCTTCGCTCTTTTCTTGGCGCGTGGCGGCAGGCCGGCAAAAACCTCGTCCATATGCTCGCCGAGCTTCGGCGGCGGCCTGCTCGGCAAGGGTGCCTCGCCATCAACCATGAAGCCGCCTCGCACCACGGTTAGCGGCCGGTCCATCCCGGACACAGCCTGGAAGCGCGCCGTCATGCCGCGCTCGATCACCTGTCGCTCCTGCAGTACCTGCGGGATCGTCAGCACCCGGCCTGCCGGCACGCCGGCGCGATTGAACGTCTCCTCCCAGGCGGCGGCAGAGCCGCTCGCCAGGGCGTCCTCGATCAGCGCCTTCAAGGCGATGCGGTTCTGCTTGCGCGTTTCGCGCTCGGCAAAGCGGACATCCGAGGCCAGCTCCGGCCGGCCGATCAATCGGCAGAGCGCGACGAACTGCTCCTGCTTGTTGGCGGCGATGTTGAGCAAGCCGTCGCCGGTGCGAAACGCGCCAGACGGTGCGGCCGTCATGTTTTCATTGCCCATCGGCTGCGGCTCGATATCCGCCGTCAGATAGTTCGACACCGGCCAGCCGAGCGCAGAAAGCGTGCATTCGAGCATCGAGACGTCGAGGAACGCGCCCTCGCCTGTCGTCTTCTGCCTGACCAGCGCGGCGGTAATGGCGAACGCCCCGACCAGCCCGCCAAGCGTATCGGCGACGGGATAGCCGACACGCAGCGGCGCCGTTTCCGGTGTACCGGTGATGCTCATAATGCCGGAAAGACCCTGGATGATCTGGTCGTAGGCTGGATTGTCGCGCATCGGCCCGGTCTGGCCGAAGCCCGATATCGCACAATAGACAAGGCTTGGCCGGACCTCTTTCAGCCTGGCATGGCCAAGCCCCAGCCGGTCCATTACGCCGGGCCGGAAATTCTCGACCAGCGCGTCGGCCGAAGCGACCAGATCGAGGAAGCGTTCGCGGTCGGCCTCCTGCTTGAGATCGAGCGCCACCGAGCGTTTGCCGGCATTCTGCGCCAGGAACGAAGCGCCCATGCCCGCCCGGTTGAGCTCCGGAGAGGCGCCGAGCTGGCGCGCCAGATCGCCGCCTTGCGGCGTCTCGACCTTGATGATGTCGGCCCCGAGCAACGCCAGCTGGTAGGCGCAATAGGGGCCGGCCAGCACATTGGTCAGGTCAAGGATGCGGATGCCGGAAAGCAGGTCTGTCATGACGTCACGAACAGCTCAGGCATCGCCCGGCACGTGCTCCGGTCCGCGCACGCGCCTGTGCTCGATGTAGGCCCAGATATGCGGTCCGACCAGCCCGATGAAGGCCAGCGTCAGCAGCGTCAGCGACAGCGGATGCTTGTAGAACACCGTCCAATCGCCGTTGGAGATGGTCATCGCGCGGCGGAACTGCGTTTCGGCAAGCGGCCCGAGAATCATGCCGATGATGACCGGCGCGGTCGGGAAATCGAAACGCCGCATCAGGAAACCGGCGGCACCGAGCAGATAGAGGATGACGAGGTCGATCGGCGATTGCGAGATGCCGTAGGTGCCGACCGTGGCAAACACCAGAATGCCGGCATAGAGCTGCGGCGCCGGGATCTTCAGCAATCGCACCCAAAGCCCGATCAGCGGCAGGTTCAGGACGACGAGGATGACATTGGCGATGAACAAGCTGGCGATCAGCCCCCACACCAGGTCGGCCTGCGTCGTCAAAAGCAGCGGCCCCGGATTGATGCCGTAGCTCTGAAATGCCGACAGCATGATCGCGGCCGTCGCCGAGGTCGGCAGCCCGAGCGTCAGCATCGGCACCAGCACGCCGGCGGCGGATGCATTATTGGCCGCTTCCGGCCCGGCAACGCCCTCGATGGCGCCGACCGTGCCGAACTCCTCCTTGTGTCTGGAGAGTTTCTTCTCGATCGCATAGGACAGGAAGGTCGGGATTTCGGCGCCGCCGGCCGGCATGGCGCCGATCGGGAAGCCGATCAGGGCGCCGCGCAGCCATGGCCTCCACGAACGCGACCATTCGGCCGCGGTCATGTAGAGCGACCCTTTCAACGGCACGATGTCGTCCTTGCCGGCATAGCGGCGCGAGGCCATGTAAAGCGTCTCGCCAACGGCGAACAGGCCAACCGCGACGACGATGACGTCGACGCCGTCCAACAATTCGCTCATGCCGAAGGTGAAGCGCGGCTGCCCCGTCTGCAGATCGACGCCTATCATGCCGACGACGAAGCCGACGAACAGGCTGGTCAGGCCGCGCACCGACGACGAGCCGAGCACCGCCGAAACCGTGATGAAGGCCAGCACCATCAGCGAGAAATATTCGGCCGGGCCAAAGGCCAGCGCGAATTTGACGACGATCGGCGCCAGAAAGGCAACGCCGATCGTGCCTAGCGTGCCGGCGACGAAGGAGCCGATCGCCGAGGTCGCCAGAGCCGCGCCGCCGCGGCCGGAGCGGGCCATCCTGTTGCCCTCGAGCGCGGTGACGATGGTGGCGCTTTCGCCAGGCGTGTTGAGCAGGATCGATGTCGTCGAGCCGCCATACATGGCGCCGTAGTAGATGCCGGCAAACAGGATGAAGGATGCCTCCGGCGCCACCTGATAGGTGATCGGCAACAGCAGCGCGATGGTCAGTGCCGGTCCGAGGCCGGGCAACACGCCGATCGCAGTCCCCAGCGTGGTGCCGACCAGGCACCATATGAGGTTGATCGGTGAGAAGGCGACGGAAAATCCGTGCGCGAGATGGCCGAGCGTTTCCATGGCGTCAGCCCCTCAGCATGGCGACGACCGAATCGACGATCGCGTTCAGCTGGTTTTCGATGAAGCCGGCGCCAATATTGACGCCGAGCGCCCTGGCAAAGCCGAAATAGGCGGCCAGCGCCAGGATCAGCCCCAGCAGCACATCACGCAGCGGACGCCGGCTGCCGAAACCGTGGCAGATGAGAACGAACATGATGACAGATGCGGCGGTAAAGCCGAGCGGCTGGATCAGCGCCAGATTGGCGATCAGTCCGAGGGCGACGATGCCCATCGCCTTCCAGTCGGTCGGCGTCTCCTTTTCGTCCTCCGGCTGCCATCCGCCCCGCAAGGCGGCAATGATGAGCAGCAGCGACAGGATCGCCATCCCGGTCATGGTGATGTAGGGAAATACGGTCGGACCGACCTTGGAATAGAGCGGCGACACCGGGATTGCCAGCGTCTGCCAGGCAACCGCACCCGCACAGGCGAGGAGCCCAACGCCGATCAGCAGTTCGGGCACTGCAAGGCGCGGCGGCGCCTGCTGGTCGCTGGTGCTCATGATCGTCCTCCCAATGTCGGTCCCTTGGGGCCGGTTCTCCTTGGACCGGTCTCACTCGGCCGATCTCGTAGTTTCACCTCCGGCGCCGCGTATGTCCATGCGGCTGGCGAAAGTCGGCAAGGGTTGGCGCAGGCCGCCCCTTGCCGAGAGCATCACGCCAGGCCGAGGTCCTTGAGGATTGTCCCGATGCGGGCCGTGTCTTCGGCGACGAATTTCGCATAATCGTCACCGGTAAGCAGGATCTGCGTCCAGTTGCGGTTCTTGCATTCGGTGGCCCAGGCGTCGCTCTTGGCCATGGTCTCGATCAGCTTGATCATTGCTGCCTTGTCAGCGTCTGAGACGCCGGGCGGTGCGAAGACGCCGCGCCAATTGAACAACTCGACATCGATGCCGGCTTCCTTCATCGTCGGCGCATCGATCCCGTCCTGGCGTTTGTCGGCGGAGATGGCCAGCAGCCGCAGCGCACCCGCCTTGATCTGTTCGGCGAACTCGCCATAGCCGGAGATGCCGGCCGCGACCTGGTTGCCGAGCAGCGCCGAAAGCGCCTCGCCGCCGCCGGCAAACGGCACATAGGAGAGATTGGTAGCCGGAACACCGACGGTCTTGGCGATGAGGCCGAACAAGATGTGGTCCGAGCCGCCGGCCGAACCGCCAGCGACCGGAACCTGCGTCGGGTCAGCTTTGAGGGCAGCGACAAAGTCCGCGGCCGTCTTGAACGGCGAGGCGGCCGGCACCACAAGCGCCTCGAACTCGCCGGTGAGGCGGGCGATCGGCGTGACTTCGGTAAGGTTGTTGGCCGCCTTGTTGGCGATGATGGCGCCAACCATGACCATGCCGGCCACCATCAGCGCATTGCCCTTGCCTTTCCACTGGTTGACGAACTGCGGCAGGCCGACAGTGCCGCCTGCACCGCCGACATTGGTGATCTGCGAGCCGGAGATCAGTTTTTCGCTGCGCAGCACCTGGTCCATGGCGCGCGCCGTCTGGTCCCAGCCGCCGCCCGGCGCCGCCGGCACGAAAATCTGCAGCTGCGGCGCGTCCTGCGCGAAGGCGGGGACAAAATGCGATGCTGCGAGTCCGGCAGCACCTGCTGCCGCGGTGCTCATCAAGAATCGGCGTCTGTTCAGCATGGGATTCCTCCAAATCGCGACACCTCCTCCGGTGCCTGCCAGAAACGTGGCCTGACTTCAGACCCGCTCGACAAAATTCATGCAGAGTTTGCGTCCTCCTGTCAAAGACAGAAGGCGCTGCATGCGGCACAATCGGCCTGCGCGATTTCAGGCTGGCGAACTCGATGCCCGACGACGACGTGGCAGGCAGTGCCAAACAGCATCCGTCAGGGTTGCCGCTCCAGCAGGATGGTCGGCTTGCCTTGGTAGACGGTTCGCAGCACTTCGCCATAACCACATTTTGCCGCGACGTTCAGCGATCCGGTGTTTTCCGGATCGATGATGCAGACGGTCTTCGCGGCGCCGAACGTCTCGTCGCCCCAGGCAAGCACCCGTGCGACGACTTCGCTGGCCAACCCCTGGCCATGCGCGCCCGAAACCAGAGCCCAGCCGGTCTCCGGAATGCCCTCGATCGACGGCGTCATGTCGCGTTTCAGATCGTGAAAGCCGGCCTCGCCGATGAAGCGGCCGGTCGCCTTTTCCTCGATCGCCCAGAAGCCGTAGCCCAGAAGCGACCACAGGCCGGCGTGGCGTAGAAAGCGCATCCAGCTTTCCTCCCGCGTGCGCGGCTTGCCGCCGATAAAGCGGGTGACAACGGGATCGGCCCACATGGCGACATAGGCGTCGAAATCGTCAAGCCGGTGCGGCCGCAGGACCGTGCGCGAGGTTTCAATCACTGGAGCGACAATTGTCTGCGGACTGGCCATGGTCATGTCTCGGTTGTGTTGCCGGTGCCTAATGCAGGTCTTCCAAAAGTGGGGACAGCGACACGCACGAGACGGGAAATCCAAATCCGTTGCGAAAAACAAGAGCCAAGGCTGTGTAGATCATCTTCCAGGCTGATGTGAATCCTACCAGGCAGTGTTAGTTTTTCTCCAGTATTGGTTCAGGCGCGTTGGGTTTCGGCGCTGCCGTCCGACAGAGGGAAAACAGCATGGACACCACCGACCTTGTGCTTGCCATCTTCCATCATCTCCTGGTGTTTTCGCTGGCAGGCATCATCGGCGCCGAATTCGTCCTGATCCGCAGCGACTTGTCCGCCGCGACGCTGAAGCGGCTCGTCGGCATCGACCGCCACTACGGCATCGTTGCCATGCTGATCATCGTCGTTGGCATCGGCCGCGTCGTCTATGGTCTGAAAGGCTGGGAATTCTACGTCTACAATTGGATGTTCTGGGCAAAGATGGCCGCTTTCGCCATTGTCGGCCTGTTGTCGATTATCCCGACCATCCGTTTCCTGTCCTGGAACAGGCAGGCGAGCGTCAGTCCCGGCTTCCAGGTGCCTGCGGCGGAGCTGGCGTCCGTTCGCACCTATGTCCGCATCGAGGCATTGATCTTCCTGTTGATCCCGCTGTTCGCGGCGGCGATGGCGCGCGGCTACGGCTATTAGAATAGGTTGGACGAAGGGCATCGCACGGCCCAACCTTCCCACTCATTTGGGCGGACAGACGTGCAGTTTGCCGTTTGAGCCCGATTGTCATTTGTCGGGTTGCGCTAGTTATTGCTCCATCTACAGTTGGTTTTAGAGGAATCCGCGCAGCGGTTGGCATTCATATCCTGGGAGGAAACACGATGCGAAAATTCATCGCCGCGCTGGCTGTCGCTGGGCCGCCATGATTTACCCGTCGGCCGCTGGCGCGCAGACCTACCCCGAACGCACCATCACCATTGTCGTGCCGTTTTCGGCCGGCGGCCCGACCGACACCGTCACGCGTCTTGTCGCGGAAGCTATGTCGAAAGATCTCGGCCAGCAGGTCATCGTCGAGAATGTCGGCGGCGCCGGCGGCACGCTCGGCGCGGGCCGCGTCGCGAATGCCGAGCCTGACGGCTACACGCTGCTCCTCCACCACATCGGCATGGCGACCAGTGCGACGCTATATAGGAATCTCGCCTACGACACGCTGAACGCGTTCGAATATGTCGGCCTCGTCACCGAGGTGCCGATGACCATTGTCGCCCGCAAGGACCTCGGCCCGACCGATCTGAAGGGACTGGTCGACTACGCCAAGGCCAACAAGGACACCGTCACCGTCGCCAATGCCGGAATAGGCGCGGCCTCGCATCTGTGCGGCATGCTGTTCATGAGCGCCATCGGCACGCCGCTCGTCACCGTGCCCTACCAGGGCACCGGCCCGGCCATGACCGATCTTCTCGGCGGCCAGGTCGATATCATGTGCGACCAGACGACCAATACCACCAAGCAGATCCAGGGCGGCACGATCAAGGCTTATGCCGTAACCTCGCCGCAACGGCTAGACGTGCTGCCGGACGTGCCGACGACGATAGAAGCCGGCCTTCCCCAGGTGCAGGTCGGCATCTGGCACGGCATCTATGCACCCAAGGGCACGCCGGCCGAGATCACCGAACGCCTGTCGAAATCGCTGCAGGTGGCGCTGAAGGACCAGAACGTCGTCGCCCGATTTGCCGAACTCGGCACCAAGCCGTCGCCCGAGGCCGATGCCACGCCGGCCGCGCTCAAGGCCAAGCTGGAAAGTGAGATCGCGCGCTGGAAGCCGATCATCGAGGCGGCCGGCCAGTACGCCGACTAAAGGTTTTAACGGGGCGCCGCCAGCGCCCCGTTTTTTACACCGGCATCGGCACGCCCGTGAGGCGGGCCGGGAGGACGCCATGAAACCTTTCGCAATCGACAGAACCAACGGCATATGCGCCGCGGTGTTGATCTTTATTGGCGCCTTTTTCGCGCTGCAGTCGCTGAGCCTGGAAATCGGCACCGCCTTTCGCATGGGGCCGGGCTATTTCCCGCTGGTGCTGGCGATCGTGCTGATCCTGCTTGGCGCCGCCATCCTCGTCCAAGCGGTGCGTTTTGAGAGCGAGCCGATCGGTTACATTGCGTGGCGCGGCATGCTGTTCATCCTGCCCGCTCCGATCTTCTTCGGCCTGACGGTGCGCGGCCTCGGCTTCATCCCGTCGATCTTCCTGACGTCGCTGATCGCATCTTTCGGTAGCGGCCGTATGAAGCCGCTGACTGCATTCGTGCTGTCAGCCGGCCTGACGCTGTTCGCATTCGTCGTCTTCAGCTACGCACTCGGCCTGCCGTTTCGGCGTTTCGGCCCGTGGTTGCCACTGTCGTTGTGAGGAGATGAAATGGAACTCCTCAACAACCTCGCACTCGGCTTTTCGACGGCCACATCTTTGGTAAATCTCGGTTTCTGCCTGATCGGCGTTCTTCTCGGCACGCTGATTGGCGTCCTGCCCGGCATCGGCGCCACCGCAACCATCGCCATGCTGTTGCCGATCACCTTCCAGATCGGCGACCCGGTTTCCTCTCTCATCATGCTCGCCGGTATCTATTACGGCGCGCAGTATGGCGGCTCGACCACCGCCATTCTCATCAACATGCCCGGCGAATCCTCGTCGGCCGTCACCGCAATCGACGGCTATCAGATGGCCCGGAACGGCCGCGCCGGAGCAGCCCTGGCGACCGCGGCGATAGGCTCGTTCTTTGCCGGCACGGTGTCGACCTTCCTCGTCGCCATCTTTGCTCCACCGCTGACGGCGATAGCGCTGAGATTCGGCGCGGCCGAGTATTTTTCGCTGATGATCGTCGGCCTGGTCTCGTCCGTCGCGCTCGCCCACGGCTCGATCGTCAAGGCGCTGGCCATGGTCGTGCTCGGCCTGCTGCTCGGACTTGTCGGCACCGATATCTACACCGGTACGCCCCGCTTCACGCTCGGTATCCGCGAATATGCCGACGGGCTGAATTTCGTCGCAGTGGCGGTCGGCGTCTTCGGCGTCGCCGAGATACTGCGCAACCTCGAAAACGAGCATGAGCGTTCCGTGCTGATCCGAAAGATCTCCGGCCTTATGCCGAGCCGCGAAGATTTTCGGCGCATGGCGGCTCCCATCGTGCGCGGTACAATCATCGGTTCGGCGCTCGGCATCCTGCCGGGAGGCGGCGCGATCCTTGCCGCTTTTGCCTCCTACACCGTCGAAAAACGTGTCTCGAAAAATCCCGGGGAATTCGGCAAGGGCGCCATCGAAGGCGTCGCCGGGCCGGAATCGGCCAACAATGCCGGCGCCCAAACCTCCTTCATTCCGATGCTGACGCTCGGCATTCCGGCCAACCCGGTAATGGCGCTGATGATCGGCGCGATGATCATCCAGGGCATCGTGCCCGGTCCCAATGTCGCCATCGAACAGCCTGCGCTGTTTTGGGGTATCATCACCTCGATGTGGATCGGCAATCTGATGTTGATTGTCCTAAACCTGCCGCTGATCGGGCTTTGGGTGAAACTTCTTACCATCCCCTACTACGTGCTCTTCCCGATCATCATGGCGTTCTGCTCGATCGGTGTTTACAGCGTCAACACCAACGTCTACGACCTCTATGCCGTCGCTTTCTTCGGCTTGCTTGGCTACCTCCTGACCAAGCTGCGCTGCGAACCTGCGCCGCTGCTGCTCGGCTTCGTGCTCGGCCCGCTGCTCGAGGAAAACCTGCGCCGCGCCATGATCCTCTCGCGCGGCGACCCGAGCACCTTCGTGACGCGGCCGATCAGCGCCAGCCTGCTCCTCATCGCGCTTGCTGTGCTCGTCATCGTGTTTCTCCCCGCGGTCAAGAAGAAGCGCGAGGAGGTGTTCGTCGAGGAGAGTTCCTGAATGTGGACGGAGCCACATAGGAGGAACTTCAGAGTCACTTGGCTGGCACTGATTCAGTAGCCGGCCCTACTGGCCCGAGCGGCGCGATCTCGACCAGCGGTGCAGGCACGCTGGTCGTCTTTTCCTTGGCCTTGCAGATATCGGCGATGACGCAGGCCGGGCAATCCGGCTTGCGCGCCTTGCAGACATAGCGGCCGTGCAGAATCAGCCAATGATGCGCATGCCGCATATATTCATCCGGAATGATCTTCAGGAAACCTTGCTCCACCTGTTCCGGCGTCTTGCCCGGCGCCAGGCCGAGCCTGTTGCCGATGCGGAAAATATGCGTGTCGACCGCCATCGTATGCTGGCCGAAGGCGACGTTTAGCACGACGTTGGCGGTCTTGCGCCCGACACCCGGCAGCTCGACCAGCTGATCGCGATCCTCAGGCACCTTGCCGCCATGGTCACGGATCAGCGCCTCGGACAGCGCTATGACGTTCTTGGCCTTGTTGCGCCACAGCCCAATGGTGCGGATATGGTCGCCGAGCTTGGCCTCGCCCAGCGCCAGTATCTTTTGCGGCGTGTCGGCAATTTTGAACAGCGCCCGCGTCGCCTTGTTGACGCCGGCGTCCGTCGCCTGCGCTGAAAGCACCACCGCCACCAACAGCGTGAAGGCGTTGATATGTTCGAGCTCGCCTTTCGGCTCCGGCCGCTGAACGGAAAAGCGCCGGAAAATCTCATGCACCTCAGCGCGGCTGTAAAGCGCCCGCGACCTCGCCGGCCGCGGACGCGGCTTGGCGTTCGAGCCATCGCGGCGGCCGGGCAACAGATCTTTTTTTAGCGCCGAAGAGTTTTTGGGCTTGGGGCTTGTCATTGCTCTCCTATAATATTCTGTAATGAGCGACACAAACGCCTCATTTCAGGCCGACGAGCCATTCTTCCAGGCGCTGCTGACACCGCACCGGTCGCTGGGCAAGACCGGCTTTGCCATCCTGATGGGCGCACTGCTGTTCGGGTGGCTGGTGACCGGAGCGTTTTTTCTGTCGCGCGGCGCCTGGCCGGTATTCGGCTTCTTCGGCCTTGACGTGATCGCCGTCTATATCGCCTTCCGCGCCAATTATCGTGCAGCCCGAGCTCGCGAGGAGGTGTCGGTGTCGCGCACCAGCCTCGATATCCGCAAGACTGCCCCGTCAGGCAAATCGGAAGCACATCGCTTCAATCCATTCTGGGCACGCTTTTCGATCGCCCGCCACGCCGAGATCGGCATCACCAGAATGGCGGTCGAGGCGCAAGGAAAAACCGTCTCGATCGGCGGCTTTCTCAACCCCGACGACCGCGAGAGTTTTGCCACCGCATTTTCGCGCGCTCTGGCGACCGCCAAGGCACGCTGAGCCAGCGTTTCAGAACCGATAGCGCAACAGCCTGCCGATCTTGCGCAATGCCGGAATGTATTTCCAAAGGCGAACAAACAGTTTCGCGAACCAGCGCATGCGAGCGGCATGTTCCGGCTTATAGGCGGGGATGTCCTCGACGAACCGCAGCTTCGGAACGGCTCGCTCCAATTCATGCGGGTTCTCGATGCTCCAATGGACCTCGGCGCCGGTGGCGCGGAAGGAGGAATTGAGGCGAATGATCTTCAGGCCCAGGCGACTATAGGCATCGAAAATCAGTTCGCCGCTCGAAAGATGTCCCACCAAACGAGAAAACAGTTGCTGCCCCTCCTTGACACCCAGGTAGGGAGTCAGGCCTTCCGCCACGACTATGGCCGGGCGATCCCGAGGCACTTCGTTCAGCCATCCCGGTTCGGTGACCGACGAAGCGATCAGGTGGTAGTGATCCCGCACGGGATAGAGCTTGCGCCTGAGCTCGATGACTTCGGGATAGTCGACGTCGAACCAGTCCACGCCGGCTGGCGGGTCGATACGGAATATGCGCGTATCGAGCCCACACCCCAGATGCAGTACGATGGCGTCAGGATTTCGGGCGACAAAGTCCTGAACGCAGACGTCCAGCGTCTTTGCCCTGATTGCCAGACCGATGCCGAGATTGTTGTCGACCTTGAGCCGTGAGAAATCATAGTCGATGTTGCGCACCGCCTCGTCGGCAAAGTAGTCCCTGAGCAGCGAATTGGGCAGCCGGCTCTCCAGCGCCTTGCCGTAAAGTGTCAAAAGCAAAGTCTCCTTTGCCCCGGTCAGGTTTACTTTTTCACCAGCCACGACCGTCCTCCCCATTCAAAGCCCAGCTCTATCTGGGTACATGCCGCGGGAAAGCAAGTTTCGGGTGGTGATCGGCGCCGCGAAGGACGATATTCGCACTCAAGGAGATACTGCCATGAACGCCCAAACGCCTCTCAAAACGACAGCAATCCTTCAGAAAGACATCACGCCTGAAGGTGGAGACTACGAAATCGTCCGTCGTGCCATCGAAAAGATCAGCCTCGACTATCGCGACCAGCCTTCGCTGGAGGTGCTGGCCGAGGAGGTCGGCGAGACGCCGACGGGACTGCAGAAGCTGTTCACCCGCTGGGCCGGCCTGTCGCCCAAGGCTTTTCTGCAGGCCGTCACCCTCGATCATGCGCGCAAACTGCTGGATGCCGGCATGCCGCTGCTTGAAACCTCGTTCGAACTCGGCATGTCCGGCCCAGGCCGGCTGCACGATCTGTTCGTCACCCACGAAGCGATGTCGCCGGGCGATTACAAGACCCGCGGCGCAGGGATCACTATCCGCTACGGCTATCATATCTCGCCCTTCGGCATCGCGCTGATCATGGTGACGGACCGCGGCCTTGCCGGCCTCGCCTTCAACGACCCCGGCGGCGAGCGTGCGGCCTTTGCCGACATGTCCAGCCGCTGGCCGAATGCGACCTATGTCGAGGACATGGCGGCGACGGCGCCCTATGCCGCGCGCATCTTCGATCCGTCGCTGTGGCGCGCCGACCAGCCGCTGCGCGTCGTCATGATCGGCACAGACTTCCAGGTCCGTGTCTGGGAGGCCTTGCTGCGTATTCCGATGGGCCAGGCCTGCACCTATTCCTCGATCGCCGCGCGCATCGGCGCACCGAGCGCCAGCCGGGCCGTGGGTGCCGCGGTCGGTGCCAATCCGATGTCCTTCGTCGTGCCGTGCCACCGGGCTCTCGGCAAGTCCGGCGCGCTCACCGGCTACCATTGGGGCCTGACCCGCAAACGCGCCATCCTCGGCTGGGAGGCGGGACAGGTCTCTTGAAGCGAGGCAAGGACCGCTAGGGTGACAAGCAGCGATCTTACGGAGTAGTTTCCCGCGCAATTAGAGTGATATGCGCTAGCGGGAGGCACTTCTTGATCGTCGTCATCGGCTCCATCAATCTCGACCTCATCGCCAGTGTCGACCGCTTGCCCGGTCCCGGCGAGACCGTGCGGGGCTCCGGTTTCGCCACTGCCCCCGGCGGCAAAGGCGCCAACCAGGCGCTGGCCGCCGCCCGCGCCGGCGCCAAGGTGCGCATGGTCGGCGCGGTCGGCAAGGACAGCTTCGCCAGCGACGCTCTGGCGCTGCTGCGCGACGGCAAGATCGACCTGTCCGGCGTTGGCGAGACCTTTGCCTCGACCGGTACCGCGTTGATCATGGTCGGCGCCGACGGCGAGAACGTGATCGCCGTTGTGCCGGGCGCCAACGATTCGGTCGTGCCGGGTGATCTCTCCAAGGCTTTCCTGAAAAACGGCGATGTCGTGCTGTTGCAGTTGGAAGTCCCGCTGCAAACGGTCGAGACGGCGCTCGACGCGGCAAGGACGGCCGGCGCGGTCACCGTGCTCAACACCGCCCCTTTCCATAGCGACGCGGCCGGCTTCCTCGGCAAGGCCGACTATCTCGTCGCCAACGAAACCGAGTTCGACCTCTATGGCGAGGCGCTGTCGTTGAGCGGCCGCGACCGCCCGGCACGGATGCGCGACTATGCCGCGAGAACCGGCCGTACCATCGTCGTCACGCTTGGCCCGGACGGCGTTCTGGCGGCAACGCCGGACGATCTGCTGATGGTTCCGGCGCTGCAGATCACCCCGCTCGACACGGTCGGCGCCGGCGACACGTTCTGCGGCTATTTTGCTGCCGGGCTGGCAGCCGGCCTGCCGCTCGACCAGGCGCTTGCCCGCGCTGCCGCAGCCGGTTCGCTGGCCTGCCTGAAAGCCGGTGCACAACCGGCGATCCCGCTGGCCAGGGACGTCGATGCTGCCTTGCAGAAATCTGCAGGCTAAAGCGGGATGACAGCCGTGCGCCCGACCACGAAGCATGCGGTGCCGCCCGCCGGCGACATCTGCCGCCTGTCTGCCGTGGAGCTTGCCGAGAAGATCAGGCGCCGGCAGCTTTCGGTGCGCGAAGTGGTCGCGGCATTTCTCGACAGGATCGAGGCAGTGAACCCGCTGGTCAACGCTATCGTTTCATTGCGTGAGCGTGCCGACATCCTGCGCGAGGCCAACAGCGCTGACGCCCATCTGGCGCGAGGAGGAGGCATCGGATCGCTGTTCGGCCTGCCGATCGCGATTAAGGATCTTGCGCTGACAAAAGGCTTGAGAACCACCTTCGGCTCGCCGATCTTCGCCGATTTCATGCCTGAGGAAGACGATTTCTTCGTCGAGCGCGTCCGCAAGGCCGGTGCCATCATCATCGGCAAGACCAACGTTCCCGAATTCGGGCTCGGCTCCAACACCTACAACACCGTGTTCGGACAGACGCTCAACGCATTCGACCCGGCGCTGACCGCCGGCGGCTCGAGCGGCGGCGCGGCGGTCGCGCTGGCGCTCGACATGGTTCCTGTTGCGGATGGCAGCGATTTCGGCGGTTCGCTGCGCAATCCCGCTGCCTACAACAATGTCTATGGCTTCCGCCCGTCGCAGGGATTGGTGCCGGCTGGCCCTGACCTTGATGTGTTTCATGCGCAGATGGGCGTCGAAGGGCCGATGGGCCGTAACGTGCGCGACATGGCGCTGCTGCTCGACGTGCAGGCCGGCTATCATCCTCGCGCGCCGCTGTCGCATGATAAGCCAGGCTCGTTCCTCGAAGGGCTGGAAGCACCGGCGGCCAGCGGGCGTATCGCCTGGCTCGGCGATCTCGAAGGCCATCTGCCGGTTGAAGCAGGCATTCTACAGCTTTGCGAGGCAGCACTCGGCCGGTTCGCGGATGTATCCTTCGAGGCCGAGCCACTGATGCCGGAATTCGACTTCGAAGTGCTGTGGCAGGCCTTTGTGACGCTTCGCCAGGCGAGCAGCGGTTGTGCCCTCAAGGCGCATTACGATGATCCCTTGAAACGCAGTCTGCTGAAGCCGGAGGCTGTTTGGGAGGTGGAACATGCACTGCGCCTCACCGCGCCGCAGATCCATGCCGCCACGGTGAGGCGCTCGTCCTGGCATCGAGTGCTGCTGTCGCTCTTCGAGCGTTTCGATCTGATTGCGCTGCCAGCCGCACAGGTCTTTCCCTTCGATGTCGTCACCCACTGGCCAAGGGAAGTGGCTGGGCGTGCCATGGACAGCTATCATCGCTGGATGCAGGTCTCAGCGTTCGCCACGCTGGGCGGCTGCACGGCGGTCAACGTACCGGCGGGCTTCGACGCCAGCGGCAGGCCAATGGGCATGCAATTGATCGGGCGGCCGCGCGGTGACCTCTGCGTGCTGAGGGCGGCTGCCGCCTATGAGGCAACGCTGCCATGGCAGGCCGGCGCCTGCTGACATCAGCTCCGCATTGTCGGCGCCTCGCCGACTTGCACGCAACTCATCGCCATGCATTGATCGCGACAGCGCGCCGCACGAGCGGCATTCTGCGGAGGGAAAAAATGTCGCTGGAACTCTACGCCACCTATGTCGTCGCCTGCATCGTCATCATCCTGGTGCCGGGGCCGACGGTGACGCTGATCATCGCCAACAGCATCCGCCACGGCTCGCGCGCCGGCCTCGCCAATGTCGCCGGCACCCAGGCCGGACTGGCCATCATGATCGCCATCGTCGGCATCGGATTGACTTCGCTGATCGCGGGCATGGGCCACTGGTTCGAATGGGTCCGGCTGATCGGCGCCGCCTATCTGATCTGGATGGGCGTGCAGATGTTCCGCTCGAAAGGCAAGCTTAACGCCGACGGATCGGCAAAAAAGCCGCGTGGCGGCTTCTTCTTGCAGGGGCTGCTGGTGGCGATCAGCAATCCAAAGACGCTGGTGTTCTTTGGCGCCTTCTTTCCGCAGTTCATCGCGCCTGAAGGCAATTACGCATTACAGATCGGCGTCATGGGTCTCACCGCCATGATCTTCGCCGCAGTGTCGGATTCGACCTATGCGCTGGCCGCCGGCCGCGCCGGACGCCTGCTGTCGGCCGGCCGCGTCAAGCTGCTTTCACGGATCAGCGGCAGCTTCCTGGTCGGCGGCGGCCTGTGGCTGGCGTTTTCCAAGGCAAAGTAACAGCCGCGAGCCCGGCGACGCCAACAGCAACATCCTGGAATAGGAAGGCCGATTGAAAGTCGGCCTTCAGGCCACTACATGGATCAACAGCTGGGGATTCATGTCTATGCCGTGGACTTACGCGGATTTGAAAAGGAACGCGTTTGGCGTGATCCTGATCGGTGCTTTGTTTGTGGCCGTGTTTGCCTTGGATCCGCACAAGTGGGCGAATGACGCCAGCCCGATCCGCTCCGTGGACCCAATCGACGCAACCGTCAAAAGTGCCCATTGGGGCAAAGACCAGAGTGTCTATATGCTGGTCGTGGAAGACGGTTCATCTGTTTTCATCGACGACGACCTCCCGCATCTGATCGGCTCGCGCGTCGGCATCGAGCGCGTAACGCGCGACAATGGCTTCGTCTTTTACCGGTTTGCAAATTGAACGACGATCGATCGATAAGCTGTTTTCAAGGTGAAGCGAGTGACGAGGCTTTTTCGGGGAATCGCTCTTGAACAAAGCCCCTACGCTACTCAACTCTAAAGTATGGGGCTGACAAATCTTTCTCTTAGAACCCGCATTCTTTTGCTTCGGGAAGAATTTCGCGACAGAGTTGTTGGCATCCCAATCTTGTGCGCGCTCGCTCTCGCGATCGCTGTGCCGATTGTAACAAGACAGAACAGTCCGATCACGGGCACACAACTCGTAGGAGGTACCGTCGAAGATGTTGCGACACTGCCTCTAAATCCGAAGGGTTCCGTCGGCCATGGACTTTATTATAGATATGAAGTCCGCCTCCATGACGGCAACGCTCGGATATTTGTCGATGGTGAGGTGGAAACACCCCACATGATCGGATCGGGAGTCTCTATCGAACAACAACATCGCCAGGACGGCACCAACACCTACCGCTTGCTCAACGACTGAGCGGCCCTAAAGCCGCCCCAGCCTCTCCAGCAACAGCTCGAAAAACGCATCATGGTCGATGTCACGCATCACCATGGCGTTCTTCGGCCGCTTGGTCACCCCCCACCAGTCGATCACCGTCATGCCCATGGTGAGCTCCGAGGCGGTTTCCACGCTGACATTGCAGTTGCGGCCCTTGAACAGCTTTGGCTTCAATAGGTAGGCGATGACGCAAGGATCGTGCAGCGGGCCGCCATCGGTGCCGTATTTCTCCTCGTCGAAACGTTCGAAGAATTCCAGCATGTCCGCGGTGGCCGTGCCGACCCTGGTGCCGAGCTTGCGGAAGGCCTTCGTGCGCTTGGCGGTGGTCAGCGCCTTGTGGGTGACATCGAGCGGCATCATCACGATTGGAATACCGGATTTGAACACGACATCGGCGGCATGCGGGTCGACATAGATGTTGAATTCGGCGGTCGGCGTGACATTGCCGCCCTCGAAGAAGCCGCCGCCCATCAGCACGATCTCCTTGATGCGCGGCGCGATTTTCGGCTCGCGGATCAGCGCCAGCGCAATGTTGGTGAGCGGCCCGAGCGCGCACAGCGTGATTGTGCCGCTCTCCTCTCTCATCAGCGTCTCGACGATGAAATCGACCGCATACTCGTCCTGCAGCTTCATCTTTGGTTCGGGCAGTTGCGGTCCGTTGAGGCCGGTCTTGCCATGCACTTCTTCGGCGGTGACCAATTCGCGCGCCAGCGGCCGGATGGCGCCTGCATAGACCTTGACGTCCGGCCGGCCGGCCAGCTCACAGATCTTGCGGGCGTTTTTTTCGGTAAGTTTCAGCGGCACGTTGCCGGCCACCGCGGTGATGCCGACGATCTCCAGCTCGGTGCTGCCGAGCGCCAGCAATATGGCGACGGCATCGTCCTGGCCGGGGTCAGTGTCGATGATGATCCTGCGGGATTGGGGCATTTCAATTCCTTGTTTTGGCAAGTCTTTTTGGGCGGGACGAGTGACGGCTTGAAGTCTGCCGGGCGACGGACCATATCAAGACCATCGGGAAAAATGCCATCCGGGTTTTTCCACTTTATGTCGCTCTTAAGAGGACACTGTAACATGAGCCGAATGACGCCTTTTTCCAGCCCGCTTCTCCTCGGTTTCGATTCCATGGAAAAGACGCTGGAGCGCCTGGCAAAGTCCGGTGACAGCTATCCTCCCTACAACATCGAGCGCCTCAGCGGTGCCGACGGCAAAACCGAAAGGCTGCGTATCACGCTCGCCGTCGCCGGTTTCGCGGAAAGCGATCTCGATGTCACAACGGAGGAGAACCAGTTGGTCGTGCGCGGCCGTCAGAACGACGACACCGAGCGCGAATTTCTCCACCGCGGCATCGCCGCGCGCCAGTTCCAGCGCTGTTTCGTGCTGGCCGACGGCATGCGGGTGATTGCGGCGGAATTGAAGAACGGCCTTCTGTCGATCGATCTCGATCGGCCGGAATCCGAACGGCTGGTACGAAAAATAAACATATCGGTGAAAGACTGATTTTTGCCGATAGCTCTCATGCGGGATGGCCTTGAGCGGCGTCTCGCGGCAAGGAGGCTTGAAATGACCAGAACTAACGAAAATATCATCATGACCAGCGGCGAATTCGCCCATCTCGGCGAAGGTTCAGTCGCCTATCTCAGGAAAGTGTCGAGCGACGATCTGCGCGGCCGGTTCCCGGGTCTCGGCGAAATCGCCCCCGGGCTGGAACTGTGGGCCCTGTTTGCCGCCAATGGCCAGCCGATCCTGCTTTCGGATGCTCGCGACCGGGCACTGGCTGGCGCGCTGGAAAACGACCTGACCCCGGTCGCCATCCACTAACGGCGCCATCCACTGACAAATACGGCGCAGCGATCTGGTTGGAAACGCACAGGGCCGCTCACGGCGGCCCTTCAACGGATTTAGTCTTAATCAAAACCTCAGGCGGCGTGCGAGGCCTGCGTGTCTGACAGCAGCGCATGGATGGCCACGGCGTCGCGCGTGCCCCTGATCTTGGCGACCGTGTCGTTGTCGCGCAGCACCCGCGCGATGCGCGACAGCGCCTTGAGATGGTCGGCGCCGGCACCTTCGGGGGCCAAAAGCAGAAACACCAGGTCGACCGGCTGATCATCGAGGGCTTCGAAGTCCACCGGTGTCTCCAGCCGGGCAAAAACGCCGGCGATCCGCTTCACCCCGGCCAGCTTGCCGTGTGGAATGGCGATGCCGTTGCCGACGCCGGTCGAGCCGAGCCGCTCGCGTTGCAGGATGGTGTCGAACACCTCTCGCTCCGGAATGCCAGAAATCGCCGCCGCCCTTTCGGACAGCAGTTGCAGCAATTGCTTTTTGGAGTTCGCCTTCAACGCCGGCATGATTGCCGGAACGCTGACGAGATCGCTCAGATCCATGCTTGAAATCCCTTGTTCGCCTGCCGTCGCCAGTCCCCACGCTCGCGTGCGGCTGGTCTTTACCCCTGCGCGACCTTGGCCGTGGACGGGTCGATCCAGCCAATATTCCCGTCCGGCCGGCGATAGACGATGTTGAGATGGTCGTTTCCGGCATTGCGGAAGACCAGGACCGGGCTGTCCTTGGTATCGAGTTCGATCACCGCTGACGCCACCGACATGGTCCGCAGCGTCATGGTCGATTCGGCGACGATGGCCGGCGCGAAATTCTCCGGTATGTCCTCCTCGTCGTCGGCAAGCGGCGCCATCACCGTATAGGCGACGTCGGTGAGCTCGCCGTTGCTATTGCCTGAATTGTGCGACTTCAGCCGGCGCTTGTAGCGCCTGAGGCGCGTTTCCAGACGGTCTGCCGCGGTATCGAAGGCAAGCGTTGGATCCTGGGCATCGCCGGTCGCCTGCAGCGAAGCACCGGAGTCCAGCCGGATCATGCAATCGGCCGTGTAGCGCGACCCCGATTTGACGACTACGATTTGCCCTGAAAAGCCCCGATCGAAATATTTCCCGATCACTTCCCCGACACGGTCGTTGATGCGCGTACGGAACGCATCGCCGATATCCATGTGTTTTCCCGATATGCGCAGTGTCATCTGAAAACTGACCTTCCTTGCTCAGGCTTCAAACTGTCCCGAGTTTATACTCGTGGTCCGCGCGCACAAGCTTTTGCGGCGTCACTTGCGCCGATTTTAGATCCGAACTTTCCGGTTGATCACAAGCCGCCTTCTTGGCCGTCCCGTGGCCTACGTCGTGACGGACCATCTCTCGTGCGGGCATCGGCGAACTCAAATCCACTCGCCAGCCCGTCTCATGCGGGCGGGCTTCTAGCCACTTCGTTGCCGCTTGTCAATGAAGGGCGAAAGCCGTGGAAATTCCGCCGGAGCTCAACGGCCGGCACTGGCCAAAGCGCGTTTTTCGCGCCGCCGCTGCACCGACGAGGGTATGTTCATGCCTTCCCGGTATTTGGCCACCGTGCGCCTGGCGATGTCGACGCCGCTTTCCCGCAGCATGTCCACGATGGCATCGTCGGAAAGCACATCGACGGCTTTCTCCTCGTCGATCAGCTGCTTGATGCGGTCGCGCACCGCTTCCGACGAATGCGCATCGCCGCCACCTGACGAAGCGATCGAGGCGGTGAAGAAATAGCGCAGTTCGAACACACCGCGCGGCGTCAGCATGTATTTGTTTGCCGTGACCCGGCTGACCGTTGATTCGTGCATGCCGATGGCGTCCGCCACCGTGCGCAGGTTGAGCGGCTTCAGGTGCCGCACGCCGTGGACGAGAAAAGCGTCCTGCTGGCGCACGATCTCGGAGGCCACCTTGAGAATGGTCTTCGCCCGCTGGTCGAGGCTGCGTGTGAGCCAGTTGGCGTTCTGCAGGCATTCGGCGAGGAAATCCTTTTCCGCCTGGTTTTTCGCATGTGGCGTGACCTGGGCGAAATAGATGTGATCGACCAGCACGCGCGGCAGCGTCTCGGCGTTGAGCTCGACCGTCCAGCTGCCGTCATTGGCTGCGCGCACCTCGACGTCGGCCACGATCGCATCGCTGGCACCGCGCGAAAACGCCATTCCCGGCCGCGGGTCGAGCGCCCGGATCTCGGCCAGCATGTCGAGCAGATCCTCCTCGTCGACGCCGCAAATCCGCTTCAGTGTCTGGAAATCGCGCCGTGCCAGGAGTTCGAGATTGGCGATCAGCGCCTTCATCGCCGGATCGAGCCGGTCGCGCACGGCAAGCTGCAGCAACAGGCATTCGGCGAGGTCGCGGGCGAAGATGCCGGCGGGCTCAAATGTCTGGCAGACCGCCAGGACCCTCGCCACCGCCGTGGCGTCCGTGCCGAGGCGGGCCGCGATCTCGGCCATGTCGGCACGCATGTAGCCGGCCTCGTCGAGGCCGTCGGCAAGCTCGCTAGCGATCAGGCGCGCCACCGGATCGGCAAAGGCGAGCGCCACCTGCTCGCCGACATGGTCGCGCAGCGTGATGGCAGCCGCCGCCATATCCGCGACATCGAAGCCATCGGAGGAAGAGGTGGAACCGTTGCCGGACGCCGATTTCCATTGCGCCGTCAGGTCGGGCCCGAGCCGCTCGCTCGTACCCGGATCGTCAGGAAACAGGTTTTCCAGCGACGTATCGAGCTTTTCCGAAATCGCCTCGGCGCTCCACGCCGTCTCCGCCTCGAACCAGTCGCCGTCGGCAGCCGGTTCCGATGCCGCGTCGCCCTTCTGCGCCTGGTCGCTGGCGGCGTCCTCCTGCGGTTCGGCGCGCTCCAGCAGGGGATTGCGTTCGATCTCGTCGTCGATGAAGCGTTCCAGCTCGAGATGGGTGAACTGGAGCAGGCGGATCGACTGCATCAGCTGCGGCGTCATCACCAGCGACTGCGACTGTCGTAGCTGTAGTTTTGCCGCCAACGCCATGGTTCGGTTTCAAACGCTCCGTCTACGCACCCGCACTGCTGGAAGGAATTTTCCAGGCCAGCATAGAAACTGGCCCGGCTTTTGCTTGTCAAGGCGAGGAGCCGTAAAACTCGCCTGCCGGCGCGTTTTCAGGCAGAAAATTGAAGAAAAAGCTGCTGGACTACGCCGGAAATCCCGCTCGAACCGGAATTTCGCATTTAGAGCGTAAATCCCTCGCCGAGATAAAGCCGCCGCACATCGGCATTTGCGACCACCTCGTCGGCTCGGCCATGGGTCAGCACCTGGCCGGCATGGATGATGTAGGCGCGGTCAATCAGGCCAAGTGTCTCGCGCACATTGTGGTCGGTGATCAGCACGCCGATGCCACGCGCCGTCAAGTGGCGCACGAGCTGCTGGATGTCGGCGACGGCGATCGGGTCGATGCCGGCGAACGGTTCGTCGAGCAGCATGTAGGCGGGGCGGGTTGCCAAGGCGCGGGCAATTTCGAGGCGTCGCCGCTCACCACCGGAGAGCGACAGCGACGGAGCCTTGCGCAGATGGCTGATATGGAATTCCTCGAGCAATTCGTCGAGCAGGCGCTCACGCTCCTTGCGGCTCTTTTCGACCACTTCGAGCACGGCCCGGATGTTTTGCTCGACATTCAGGCCGCGAAAAATCGAGGCTTCCTGCGGCAGATAGCCGATGCCGAGACGGGCGCGGCGATACATCGGCATCGACGTGACGTCGAAACCGTCGATTTCGATGGTGCCTTCATCGACCGGCACCAGGCCGGTTACCATGTAGAAACAGGTCGTCTTGCCGGCACCGTTGGGGCCGAGCAGCCCAACCGCCTCCCCGGCGCGCACGCCCAGCGTCACGCCGCTGACGACCTTGCGGCCCTTGTAGCTTTTGGTCAGCCCCTTGGCGATCAAAGTTCCCTTGAACTTTGCCGCTTCGACGGTGACCCTGGCCGGTGCCGCAAGTTTGCTGGCGGCGCGCCCTGGAAGACGCGCCAGCAGCGACGATATGCCGGTCATCAGGGTTTCGCTGCTCCAGACTTCGCCGGCGGCGTGATCGACATCATGACGCGGCCGCCGCAAGCGTCGACCTGGGCAAGGCCGCTCTTCATCTGCACGGTAAGCTTGCAGCCGACAAGCACGTTGTCGCCTTGCGAGAGCACGACCTTGCTGCCCGAAAGCACCAGCACTTCGGTCTTCATGTCGAAGGTGCCGCGGTCGCCAGTGGCAACCTGATTGTCCGATTTGATGTAGACCTTATCGTCGACCTCGAGATGGTCGATGTTGGCGGATCCGGTCATTGCCGCGGCACCCGCGGGCTGGGCGCCTTTGGCGGCGCCTGCATCCCTAACGTAATAGACCGTCATTTTGCCGGCCTTGAGCACGGTTGGACCCTGGACGACGTTGACGTTGCCGGTGAAGACGGCGACGCTTTCCGCCTGGCGCACCTCAAGCTTGTCGCTTTCGATCTGGATCGGCTTGTCGCCCGACAGCCTGAGACCGGACATTTGGCTGGTGGCACTGGATTGCGCCAGCGACGGCGCTGTCCCGAAGGTCAGCCCCAAGGGCAACCCGAGCGTCAACGCCGAAATCGCGGCGAGGCGCCGTGCCGAACTACTGAACCGCATTGGTCTCTCCGCTCTTTGCCTCTGCCGCCTTCAAACTGGCGGGATCGATGTCGACGCGCACCTTGTTCTCGAAAACCAGGACCTTGCCATTGTCCTGGACCGACATCGAATCCGCCCTGATCCGCGACCCGCCGCGGCTGACATCGACGGGCTCGCTTGTCTTCATAGTGCCTTCGCCCATGTCGAGATAGACTGATTTGAATTTTGCCACCACACCATCCGTGGTCGACACGGTCACATCGCTGGTCAGGCTGAGCGTGTTGCCGTCGCGATCGTAGGTGCCGTGCGTGGCATTGATGGCGGCCGTGTTGTCGGCCGCAATCGGCAGCTTGGCCTTGATGCCTTCCAGATCGATGATGCCCTGTTTGCTGACATCCTGTATGGCGCGCAGGGCTGTCATCGAATAGGGCAGGTTCTGTTTGGTGAAGCCGTTGAGCTTGGGGTTGGCCATCACCAGCTTGCCATCGGCAAAGGCGCCGCCGTCGGCCTGCACCTCGATTGCAGCGGGCGCCATGAGATAGGAATAGACCGGAAACGCGACCGCGATCACGGCAGCGACCAGCGGCACGGCCAGCTTGAGGATCCGGACCCGGCGCGAATGACGCTGCGCAATGTCAAAGGCGTCGCCCCGCGCCCGGCCTGCGGCCTTGGGAGCCAACTCCGTCTCGGTGTTGGTCGGTTCGATTGGTCCCGCTAACATGACTGCTTCTTCTAAACCCCTGCCCGCCAGGCCGCCCTATAGGTGGGGTGCCGGCGCCCTCAAGCAAGCACAAGCCGAGGAAAACCGCAAAAATGTGACAGCCGCCCCTGTACAATGAAAATGGCCCCAGCGCAGCCTGTACCTCATACCAGATATGGGCGCACAGTGTTAGAGCCTGTGGAACGTGACAGGTCGAGGCTCGCCGCGAATGCCTAACGGCCTTTGGCGCAAGGCCGTCAGGAAACGGTAGCCGGGCGCGAATGGTTGCTTTAAAAGCATCTGCTCCCACCGACTACGAGGCTGACCATGGCATTGAGAGCCGACGACCTGATCGACCGCCGCCGCTTGCGCCGCAAGCTGACGTTCTGGCGTGTTGCGGCGATTATCGTCGCCGCAGCCGGACTGATCGCCTTCTCGGCGTGGATCTATGGTGACGACTTCACCGGCGCGGCTGTCGACCACATCGCCAAGGTCAAGATCGAAGGTACCATCACCGAAGACGAAGAACTGATCAAGCGGCTGGAGGCCATCCGTCAGTCGCCGCGCGTTAAGGCTGTGATCCTGTCGATCGATTCACCCGGCGGCACCACCGTCGGTGGCGAGTCGATCTATGAGGCAGTGCGCAAGCTCGCCGCCGACAAGCCGGTGGTGGCCGAGGTCGGCACGCTCGCGGCTTCGGCGGGCTACATGATCGCCACTGCGGCCGACCATATTGTCGCACGCAAATCCTCGATCGTCGGCTCGATCGGCGTGCTGATCCAGTACCCGGACGTCAGCGGCCTCATGGACAAGCTCGGCGTCAAGCTGGAGGAGGTGAAATCCTCGCCCTTGAAGGCCTCGCCTTCTCCCTTCAAGCCGACCAATGACGATGAGCGCGCCATGGTCCGCAAGCTCATCCTCGACAGCTACGACTGGTTCGTCGGCATCGTCGCCGAGCGCCGCAACATGACCAAGCCGGAGGCGCTGGCGCTCGCAGACGGGTCGATCTTCACCGGCCGGCAGGCGGTCACCAACAAATTGATCGACGCGGTCGGCGGCGAAGCCGAAGCGATCGACTGGCTTGCAGGCAAGGGTGTCGATGCCAAGCTCAAGGTGGTGGAATGGAAGGACACGGAAAAACGCGGTGGTTTCCTGTTCTCCAAGGCGATGGCGCAGACCGTCGGTGCTGCGCTTGGCCTGCCCGGCTATGGCGGCGATGTCCTTCACGAAATTGGAGCGGACCGCTTGTTTCTTGACGGTCTCGTTTCCGTCTGGCACCCTTGAGAAACCGCTTGGGACGAGTGAAAAACCAAATAAAATCATTCTGATAATTTCGGCGGCACTGCTTTTACGGGGAGCCTTTTCATGATCAAATCCGAACTTGTGCAGATCATCGCCACGCGTAATCCGCATCTTTTCCTGCGCGACGTCGAAAACATTGTCAGCGCCATCTTCGATGAAATCACCGACGCGCTTGCCGAGGGCAACCGGGTCGAGTTGCGCGGCTTCGGCGCGTTTTCGGTGAAAAACCGCCCTGCCCGCACCGGCCGCAACCCGCGCACCGGCGAATCCGTAGAGGTCGAGGAGAAATGGGTACCGTTCTTCAAGACCGGCAAGGAATTGCGTGAAAGGCTGAACGGAGGCAAATAGGCGCGGCGCCCGCCACCGCTCCTGCCTTTTCTTCCGAACGGAAAAACATGTTCAATCGCTTCATTCTCATCGTGGTTTTCGTGCCGCTGGCCGTCATCCTGATTGCGCTGGCCGTCGCCAACCGCGAACCGGTGGCCTTCACGCTCGATCCGTTCAATCCCGGCAATCCGGCGCTGACGCTGACCGTGCCGCTCTTCATTTTCCTGTTCCTGGCGCTGGCCATCGGCATGATCGTCGGCAGCCTGGCGACCTGGATCAAGCAGGGCCGCTACCGCAAGCTGGCGCGCCAGCGCGGCGCCGAGGCCGAGAACCTGCGCCAGGCGGTCAGCCGCGCGCCCACCGCGTCGCAGAGCCCAGCCTTGCCGAAGCCGACGAACTGAGCCGCGGCTCGGGCCTGAAGCACAACCGGCCTAGTTCTCCACGGAGCCTTTCATGCTGACCATTTCCGCCGCCGAGGTCGACCGCGCGCTGACCTTTTCCGGGCTGGTCGAGACGTTGCGTGCCGCTTTTCGCGATGGCGCCGTGCAGCCGGTAAGGCACCATCACACGGTCGAGCGGCCCGACGGCGCCGCCTCGACGCTGCTCTTGATGCCGGCCTGGACCGACTTCAACGCAGCCGGCACCTCGGCCGATGGCCATATCGGCGTCAAGATCGTCACCGTGTCGCCCAACAACAATGCCGTCGGCAAGCCGGCGGTGATGGGGCTTTACCTCTTGCTCGACGGCGCCACCGGCGAACCGCAGGCATTGATCGATGGCCAGCGGCTGACGCAGTGGCGCACTGCCTGCGCCTCGGCGCTGGCCGCCTCCTATCTGGCCCGTGAGGACGCATCGCGGCTGCTGGTGGTCGGCGCCGGCGCGTTGTCGCCATTCCTTGCAAAGGCGCATTCGGCGGTGCGTCCGATCAGGAACATCCGCATCTGGAACCGCACGCCGGCCAATGCCGAAAAGGTTGCGGCAAAATTGCGTGCCGATGGTTTTTCGGCCGAAGCAGCAGGCGATCTCGACGCCGAACTCGGAAAGGCCGATATCGTATCGTCAGCGACCATCACCACCATGCCATTGATCAAGGGGGCACTGTTGAAGCCAGGAATCCATGTCGATCTGGTTGGCGGCTTCACGCCGGCGATGCGCGAAAGCGACGACGACGCGATCCTACGCGCCCGCGTCTATGTCGACACCCGCGCCGGCGCCACCAAGGAAGCAGGCGATATCGTCCAGCCGCTGGCATCCGGCGTGTTGAAGCCGGAAGCCATCGTCGCCGACCTCTATGAACTCACGCGCGGCCAGAAAAAAGGCCGGCAGAGCGACGACGAGATCACGCTGTTCAAGTCGGTTGGCGCGGCCCTCGAGGACCTCGCCGCCGGCATTGCCGTGTATCGGGCAAGTGTAGGGGAGTAGGGGAGTAGGGGAGTAGGGGAGTAGGGGAGTAGGGGAGTAGGGGAGTAGGGGAGTAGGAAACCGTACTGATCGTGCGGCGCCGCGCCAGCTATATTTCCTGTCACGTACTGCCTTACTCCCCTACTTCCGTATTCCCCTACTCCTTTTGCCAATAAACCCGCAGCCGGTGGTTGTCCGGATCGAGCGCGACAAAGGTGCGGCCGAAATCCATGTCGGTCGGCGTCTGCAGAATTTTCAGCCCGCGTCCGGCCCAGTCGGCGTGAGTGGCATCGATGGCATCCGGCGTGTGCAGCGCAAAGACGATCTCGGCGCCGCCGCCTGCTGCCGCGGCGGCCGGCTCCACGGTGTGACGCGACCAGAGGCCGAGCTTAAAGCCGCTGTCGAGCACGAACAGCACGAAGGTCGGTGAGGTCTCGACCGGCTGCCGCCCAAGCAGCGCGCTGTAGAAGGCGCCGCTTTGCTCAGGCTTGTCGACATAGAGGATGACGAAATTGGGCGGTGTCATGAATTGCTCTCCAGATGGTTTCGATTGGCGGAGCATAGAGTACGCCACTGCCAGATTCTGGCAGCAGTCTTAACTGAGCAGCAGCCTCAGTTTGGCGTGTGAGCGTCGCCCGCCATTCTTTGAGCAGTACCTGACGGCGGCGCGGATAGCGCATCTCGGTGGCGTTGAGGCCGGATATCCGATCGGCGCGAAAGTGCCTGAAATCCTGGCGCATCTCGCACCAGGCGGCGACGACACGCACCTTGTCGAAGAAGCCGAGTGCGAACGGCCAGACGGTGCGCTCGGAGGCAGCGCCGCCGGCGTCGCGATAGACAAAGCTCAGCTTGCGCTCCTCCCGGATGGCCTGCCGCACCACTCCGAGATCGATGCCTTCGGTGACCTCGGTGCGCGACCCGACCAGCAGCGTCGAGGCATCGAGCTCTTCACGCAAATCGTCCGGCAGCACCGCGGCGATCTTGGCCAGCGCGTCGGTGGCGGCGTTCGCGAGCCGCCAGTCCGGCTGCTTGGCCACCCAGCGCGAACCGAGCACGATCGCCTCGATCTCCTCATCGGTGAACATCAGCGGCGGCAGCATGAAACCTGGCCTGAGCACGTAACCCAGCCCCGCCTCGCCCTCGATCGGCGCGCCCTGCCCCTGCAGCGTGGCGATGTCGCGATAGAGCGTGCGGATCGACACACCCATTTCGCCCGCAAGGCTGCGGCCGCTGACCGGCCGGCGATGCCGGCGCAGGATCTGGATCAGGTCGAGCAGGCGTTCGGCGCGGGACATGGATCGCAACCCGGTTGATGGATGCCCAATTTGAATGGACGATAGCGCCTGCACTTTCGGCGGCAAGCAAGATGATCGCCGACCGGAACGTCTGCGCCCTCACGCCGTTGTCTGGCCATTATGGATATACGCGGTTTTCTGTTGTTCTGGTCGGTTTTGACCGCCATCGTCGCTGCGCTCAGCCTTGGGCCGTCCTTCGCCCATGTGCTGGAATCGGTGCCGCGGCTGACCAGGTGGTCGCCTTCGCTCTGGCGTGAAACCACTGTCTTCAACGCTCAGTTCCAATTCTTCGCGATTGTCGGCGCACCGCTGGACGTGGCCGCGATCGTCTGTCCGGGCCTTCTCGCCTGGATGCTGCGCAGCGACCACCCGGCATTCTGGTGGGTCTTGGCCGCCACCGTGCTTTATCTGATAGCCCTCGTGGCGTGGTTTACCCTGGTCAAACCGGCAAACGATGTCCTGGCCACCTGGGTGCCTGGACCGATCCCGGACAATTTCGAAACTATCCGGAGCCGCTGGGAAACCGGCCATATGGTCGTCACCGGCTTCAAGGCCGTTGGTTTCATAGCGCTCGCAATCGGCCTGCTGTCGATCAGGCGCGGCTGATCCGGTTGCGCACGTCCGCAGCCCTTTTGTTGCGCCGGTCAATGTGCTGTGGCAGAAGCGGCCGAGCCGCCTTCCGGAGATGCGCCTTCTTGAAACCTTCTCGCGACAAACGCCGCGACAGCCGCCCGCCCACGAAGGGCGGGGCGGAGCAGCCGCGGCGGCGCGATGCCGGCCTGACCGTCGGCTCGGAGCCTAAACCGCAAGACCGGTCCGAGCCGAAAGCCGCGCCGCGCCCTCTATCCCGCCGCGATGGTGCGCTGCCTGCCGAACATCTGCCGCTGATCCTCGAGGTCGGCCCCAATCAGGACTACGCGCTGCTCGACAGCGGCGCCGGAGAAAAACTCGAGCAATACGGCCCCTACCGCATCGTTCGGCCGGAGGGCCAGGCGATCTGGCAAAAGGCTTTGCCGGCCAGGGACTGGGAGCGCGCCGACGCCATTTTCACCGGCGATACCGACGAGGAAGGCATCGGCCGCTGGCGCTTCCCCAAGACGCCGCTCGGCGAGACCTGGCCGATGAAGCACGACGGCATCGACTATCTCGGCCGCTTCACGTCGTTTCGCCATGTCGGCGTCTTTCCCGAGCAGGCCTCGCACTGGGATCACATGGCCGGGCTGATCGCGGCGGCAAAACGGCCTGTGAAGGTGCTGAACCTGTTCGGTTACACCGGCCTTGCCTCGCTGGTGGCGGCGCGTGCCGGCGCCGAGGTCACGCATGTCGATGCTTCCAAGAAGGCGATCGGCTGGGCGCGCGAAAACCAGGAGATGGCGGGCCTGTCGCAAAAGCCGATCCGCTGGATCGTCGACGATGCCGTGAAATTCGCCGAACGCGAGGAGCGCCGCGGCAGCCGCTACGACATCATCCTGTTCGACCCGCCCGCCTATGGCCGCGGACCGAAGGGCGAGGTCTGGCAGCTGTTTGAGGACCTGCCGGCGCTGACCGACATCTGCCGCGCCATCCTGACGCCGAAGCCGCTCGCCGTGGTACTGACCGCCTATTCGATCCGCGCCTCTTTCTTCGCCATCCATGCCCTGATGCGCGACACCTTCGCCGGCATGGGCGGCACGGTCGAATCGGGCGAATTGATCATCCGCGAGAATTCCGCCGGCCGGGCGCTGTCGACCTCGCTGTTCTCACGCTGGGTGGCTTGAATGAGTGCGTACGAACGGCATGCAGGCGCGCCAGGGCAGGTGAAGGAAGTCACCAGCCTCGCCAACCCGCTGGTCAAGGACATCAAGGCGCTCGCGTTGAAGAAATTCCGTGACCAGCAGAATGCCTTCATTGCCGAAGGCCTGAAGCTGGTCATCGACGCGCTCGATCTTGGCTGGTCGATCAGGACATTGGTCTTCGCCAAGGCCGGACGTGGCAATGCGGCAGTCGAAAAGGTCGCGGCGCGCACGGTCGCCGCCGGCGGCACCGTACTTGAAGTCTCGGAAAAAGTGCTGGTCGCTATCACCCGCCGCGACAATCCGCAAATGGTCGTCGGCGTGTTCTCGCAAAAATTCCTGCCGCTGAAAGACATCCGCGCCCGTGACGGCGACGTCTGGGTGGCGCTCGATCGGGTGCGCGACCCCGGCAATCTCGGCACCGTCATCCGCACCGTCGACGCTGTCGGCGCCAGGGGCGTCATCCTGGTCGGCGAGACCACCGATCCCTTTTCGGTCGAGACGGTGCGCGCCACCATGGGCTCGATTTTCGCCGTGCCGGTCGCCAAGGCGTCGCCCGAAGCTTTTCTCGCCTGGCGAACGAGCTTTCCCGGGCTCGTCGCCGGCACCCATTTGAAGGGTGCGGTCGACTACCGCTCGGTCGATTTTTCAAAAGGTCCGGTGCTGTTGGTGATGGGCAACGAGCAGCAAGGCCTGCCTGACGAGCTTGCCGCAAGCTGCGACAAGCTGCTGCGGATACCGCAGGCGGGCCGCGCCGATTCGCTCAACCTGGCGGTGGCCACCGGCGTCATGCTGTTCGAGATCCGGCGCGGCGCGCTGAAGCTCGGCCCGGAGGACGCCAGATCGTGACATCCCAAGCCGTGAAACTGCAAACCATGAAGTCCTGGAGGCCGTATGCTCTTCTGGTCGTCGCCGCGATAGCGCTCGACCAGTTGCTGAAATATCTGGTCGAAACCGGCCTTGCCTTTCAGGAACGGCTCGACCTGCTGCCGTTCCTGGCGCTGTACCGCACCTACAACACCGGCATCGCGTTCTCGCTGTTTTCGTCCTTCGGCGACACCGGCCTGGTGGTCGTCGCGGTTCTGGTGGTCGCTTTCGTGCTCTGTCTTGCGGCCCGCACGCCGCCCGGTCACCTGCTTGCCCGCATCGGCTTCGCACTGATCGTCGGCGGCGCGCTCGGCAACCTGATCGACCGCGCTGCCTATGGCCACGTCATCGACTATGTCCTGTTTCATACGCCGGTCTGGTCCTTCGCCGTCTTCAACCTCGCCGACGCCTTCATTTCGGTCGGTGCCGTGCTGGTCGTCTTCGACGAACTCATTGGCTGGCGGCGCGGAACGTCGGGCGATTGACCTCACTCGCCTGGCGCCGCACATTCTGATCTGCAAGCCCGAGGAGAAAAAATGCCCGAAACCTTCAAAGCCATCCTCGTTTCGCGCGACGCCGAGAAAAACCAGTCGGTCGCGGTGACCGAGCTTACCGAGGCAGACCTGATGGAGGGCGACGTCACCGTCGCGGTCGAGGCGACGACGGTGAACTACAAGGACGGCCTTGCAATCACCGGCAAGGCGCCGGTGATCCGCCGCTGGCCGCTGGTGCCGGGCGTCGATTTCGCCGGCACCGTCATCTCGTCTTCCAATCCCGACTGGCGCAAGGGTGACAAGGTCATATTGAACGGCTGGGGCGTCGGCGAGACGCATTTCGGCGCCTATGCCGGACGCGCCCGCGTCAAGGGCGACTGGCTGGTGCCGCTGCCGGACGGCATGAGCCCGCATGAAGCGATGGCGGTCGGCACGGCCGGCTACACCGCCATGCTTTGCGTCATCGCGCTGGAGCGCCACGACATCGTGCCCGATCGCGGCCCGGTGGTGGTGACGGGCGCTGCCGGCGGCGTCGGCTCGGTCGCGGTCTCGATCCTGTCCAGCCTCGGCTATCACGTCGTCGCCTCGACCGGTCGCAGTGCCGAAAGCCCCTATCTAACCGACCTCGGCGCCGCGGAAGTGATTTCACGCGACGAGCTTACCCAGCCGGCAAAACCACTCGCCAAGGAACGCTGGGCCGGCGGCGTCGATGCGGTCGGCAGTCACACGCTGGCCAACATTCTGTCGATGACCTCCTATGGCGGCGCCGTCGCCGCTTGCGGCCTCGCCGGCGGCATGGACCTGCCGGCAAGCGTCGCCCCCTTCATCCTGCGCGGCGTCTCGCTGCTCGGCATCGATTCGGTGATGGCGCCCAAGGCGGTCCGCCTCGAGGCCTGGCGCCGCATCGGCGCCGATCTCGATCACGCAAAGCTTGCCAGCCTGTCGACGAGCATCGGCTTCGACGGCATCATCGGCGCCGCGCATGACATCGTCGAGGGTAAGATCCGCGGCCGCGTGGTGGTGGACATATGAGCCTCCAAAGGGACAAAAAAGAGCGCGACCGCTAAAATTCGAACGATCAACCACAACCTTCGATAAGCTCTGTCTGGCAGGAGTTCCGTATGATTGCGGAACCCGGCATCAGAGATGCGGAACCAGCCGAACGGGCCGACGGGACGGCCCCCGAGGCACCAGGACGGCAACTTGTCGCCGCGCCACCGCTGGCGCCGGAACTACCGGCCGCCAACCGCGAAGGCCTGCCCTTCCTGACGCTCGTCGCCATCGTCGTGCTGGCAGGCCTGTCGCATCTGACCGGGGCGCCGATCTTCATCACCATCGGCCTTTTGGCGACAGCCATCGCCGGGCTCGCCATGCATCTGCGCAACAGGCGTACCGAGCGCCGCGCGGTGGCCCTGCTCGATGCCACGACCGCCCGCAGCCGCGCCGAAATCGAGACACTGGCCGACCGCATGTGGGAGATGCAGGAGAGCGAGGAGCGCTTTCGCGGGCTGATCGATGCACTCGGCGATCTCGTCGTCCACCGCGACCGCGACGGCCATATCGTCTACGCCAACAAGGTTTTCGCCGACCTTGTCGAAACCGACCAGCGCGACCTCGCCGGCAAGACCCTGGCCGAACTGGGCATCGATGTCGGCATCGTTCCCGACGCCGCCTTTTCCGACCATGAATGCCTGAGTTCCACCGATGTCGCCATTCGCACGCCGGACGGCCCACGCTGGTTCTCTTGGATCGAGCTGTCGGTGCGCGACAAGGACAGCGGCGCCGTCTCGCATCGCGCCATCGCCCGCGACATCACCGCCCGCAAGCGCGCCGAATCCTCGCTGATCACCGCCCGCGAGCGGGCCGAATATGCGAGCCAGGCCAAATCGCGCTTCCTCGCCACCGTCAGCCACGAGATCCGCACGCCGATGAACGGCATCATGGGCATGGCCCGGCTCCTCGCCGACACCAGCCTTTCGCCCGAGCAGCGGACCTATGTCGGCGCCATCTCGACCTCGGCCAGCGCGCTGCTGGCGCTGATCGAGGACCTGCTCGACTACTCCAAGATCGAGGCCGGCCGCTTCGATCCCGAACCGCAGCCGATGTCGGTGCGCGAGATCGCCGACAATGTCGTCGAGCTTTTGGCGGCGCGGGTTTTTGCCAAGGATATCGGCCTCGGTTGTCATGTCGAACCCGACGTGCCGCAGCTGATCACCGCCGACCCCGGCAGGGTCAGGCAGGTGCTGCTCAACCTCATCGGCAACGCCGTCAAGTTCACCGACAGCGGCGGCGTCCTGGCGAGCATCGGCCGCGTCCGCACCGAATCCACCGACCGCATCCGCTTCACCATCACCGACACCGGCCCCGGTCTGCGCGAGGAGGACATGGAGCGCATATTCGAGGACTTCGAACAGGCTGACGGCACCTCGACCCGTGCGCATGGCGGTGCCGGCCTCGGTCTTGCCATTTCCAAGCGCCTGGTGACCGCCATGGGCGGCACCATCTCCGTGTCGAGCCGGCTTGGCCAGGGGTCCGAATTCGTCTTCGAGATTCCCGCTATTTCCGCCGTCGAGGCGCCGCAGATCCGCCAGGACGCCCTTTCGGGCCGGCATGCGGTGATCGTATCGAAGAACCTGGTCGAGGCCGAAGCCCTCGCCCGCACCATTCGCGCCAATGGCGGCACGGTCGATCTGGCCGCCGCCGCCGCCCAGGCCACCGCTTTCGCCGAGAGCTGTGACGTGCTGCTGATCGATGCTGCCATGGAGCAAAGCGACGGCAGGCTGCTCAGGCGCCTGCGCCAGAGCGGATTTGCCGATTGCGAGGCGGTGACGCTGATCGCGCCGACCGACCGCGGCATGCTTGGCGAGTTCCGTGCCAACGGTTACGCCACCTTCCTGGCAAGGCCTGTGCGCGGCGAAACACTGCTGCGTGTCCTGTTGACCAGCCATGCGCCGGTCATCGCCGAGCCGCAGCTGCAAAAGCGCGGCGCGCTGGCTGGGCACGCCATTGGCGGCCGCCAGCAAGGCCTGTCGGTGCTGATCGCCGAGGACAACGACATCAACGCCATGCTGGCTCGCGCCACGCTGCTGAAGGCCGGGCATCGCGTCAAAGTGGTTGGCAACGGCAAGGCCGCCGTCGAGGCGGTCATCAGCACCGGCCACAAGCACCGCTACGACGTGGTGCTGATGGACTTGCATATGCCTGTCATGGACGGTCTGGACGCCATCGCCGCCATCCGCCGCCATGAGGAGGAGACCGCGGTGCCGCCGGTACCGATCATGGTGCTGTCGGCCGACAGCCAGGAAAAGACCCGCCACGCCGTGCTCGCTCACGGTGCCAGCGGCTTCGTCACCAAGCCGCTTGACCCCGATGCCCTGGTTCATGCGGTCGAAGGGCAAGCGGCCGCCTGAGGCACAACCTAGACGGTCGATAGATTACCCAGCCGACGAAGTATTGCCCGCAGAGCCGTATCACGGTACTGTCACAATCCTGTTGCACCTACACCGTATCCCCGTGCCAAGAGGGATGGCTCGAAGGAGAATCACTCGTGCATACAGTCATGCCGGAATGTGATGCTCGGCCGAACGCCAGCGGGCCTTTGCTCGTCGGCCGGAACGCCGATGCCGTCATAAAAGGCGCATCGCTCGGCCGCATCGGCAATCTCGAAGTGCGGCTCGCCCGCAACGAGGCCGAGATCGCTGCCGCGCAGGAAGTGCGCTACCGGGTGTTCTACGACGAGCTTGGTGCCAGGAAGGACCTGTTCCAGATGCAGGACCGCCGCGATGCCGATCGCTTCGATCCCCTCTGCGACCATCTGCTGGTCTTCGATACTTCGCTTTCCGGCCCCGAACATCGCCGCATCGTCGGCACCTACCGCCTGCTGCGGCAGGAGATTGCCGCGGCGGCCGGCGGCTTCTATTCCGAAGGCGAATTCGAGCTGACCAAGCTGATCGCGCGGCATCCCGGCCAGCGCTTCCTCGAGCTCGGCCGCTCCTGCGTTCTGCCGGAATACCGCTCGAAGCGCACCATCGAGGCGCTGTGGCAAGGCATCTGGGCCTATATCAACCATTACGGCATCGGCGTGATGACCGGTTGCGCGTCGTTCCACGGCACCGTGCCGGCGGCACATGCCGAGGCGCTGACCTATCTTGCCCACCACTGCCGGACGAATTCATCGTGGGACGTGCGTGCCGTCGCCGGGCGCTATTGTTCCATGGATCTGATGCCGATCGAGGCCGTCAATGCCAAGGCGGCGATCGCCGCGATGCCGCCGCTGGTCAAGGGTTATCTGCGCGTCGGCGCGCGCATCGGCGACGGCTGCGTCATCGACCGTGAATTCTCGACGGTCGACGTGTTCGTGGTGATGCCGGTCAAGGAGATCGGCGCCCGCTACGTCAATTATTATGGCGGAGAAGCGCAGCGGTTTGCGGCCTGAGTAGGGGAGTAGGCGGAGAGAAGGCAACGGCCGGAGTAGGCAATTGCTCTACCTTACCCGACGTAGCGTTATTCCCTACTCCCGTACTGCCCTATTCCCCTACTCCCCTAACTTACGCATCCTTCTCGGCCTGCTCATTGACCGGCCCCGGCTCGACCGGTGCTTCGCTTGCTACATGCTTGGGGCCGCCCTTGGCCACGCCGACCATGGCCGGCCGCAACACGCGCTCGCCGATCGAATAGCCGGGCTGCACGACTTGCACGACCGTGTTGGCCGGCACGTCGGGATTGGGCACCTCGAACATCGCCTGGTGGAAATTCGGATCGAATTTCTCGCCCTCGGGTTCGAGCTTCTTCACGCCGTGACGTTCCAGCGCCGACAGCATGGCGCGCTCGGTGATCTCAACGCCGTCGATCAGCGCTTTGAACCCGGCATCGCCCGAAGCTTTGGCCTCCTCCGGGATGGCATCCAGGGCACGGCGCAGATTGTCTGACACCGAAAGCATGTCGCGGGCAAAGTTGGCGACCGCATAGGCGCGCGCATCGTGGACGTCGCGGGCGGTACGGCGGCGCAAATTCTCCATGTCGGCCGCGACGCGCAGTGCGCGATCCTTCAGCTCTTCGTTTTCCTTCAGAAGCCGCACAAGCGCTTCATAGTCGCCGTCGACGCCGCCTTCCCTTGGCTCCGCGGCAGCCTCGGTCTTCTCGGCTTCGTCGGGCGCGCGTTCGTCTTTTGCCTGGTCGCTCATCGCCGTTTCCCGTCATTTTCGAATGGTGTGGATTTGCGCCCGATATCGAGGTTTAGCGGCCAAAAATCAAGGGGCAAGCGCTACTGCAGCCGCTGTCGCGGCCTGATGGCGGGCCGCGCAAACCTTTCGATTTTAATTCAAACTTTACCGTGACCGCCGGCTTTGCTTGCCAGGCTACTACAATGCGGGAACCATTCCTCCCTTGGAAGAGTTTCGAAGCCGACACAGGATTTTGAGATGATGCCCCGCAGGAACGGCGAAAAACGCGACGGGCTCGCCGCCGATATCCGGCGCCAGCTCGGCACCGAGGCGACCAAGCGCTTTCTGCGCACCTTGCCGGCTTTCCGCACGGAGTCCGATATTCCCGACCGTCTGAAGGAATTGCTCGACCGCCTGGACGGCGTGGAAGCCAAGGTGGTCGCAGGCGGGCGCCGTCGGTAGGCGCCGTTGCCGGCGCCGCGCCCGGCGGTTGTGGCCGGCATTCCTTGCCATCGCGCGACATTTACGCGCAGTAACTTTGCGTGATCTCCGCCTTGCGGCAGCGCCCTGCTCCGCCTATGTTTCATGATGAACATGATTTCCCCCGAAGCTGTGGCAAACAGCAAGCGCGCCTGGTTGAAAATCCTGTCGCGCTATAAAAAGCCCGACAGGCGTCGCAGCGCCGTCGAACTCGCCATCACCCTCATCCCCTTCGCCACGCTGTGGGCACTGTCCTCGGCCGCCTATGCCTATGGCCATTGGTGGGGTCTGGTCCTCATCCTTCCGGCAGCCGGCTTTCTGGTGCGGATCTTCATGATCCAGCACGATTGCGGCCACGGGTCCTTCTTTGCCAACCGCTATGCCGACGACTGGATCGGCCGCGTGCTTGGCGTGCTGACGCTGACGCCTTACGATTGCTGGCGTCGCGCCCACGCAACCCATCACGCCAGCGCCGGCAATCTCGACGAGCGCGGCACCGGCGACATCAAGACACTGACCGTCGCCGAATACCGGCAACTGTCGTGGCGGGGCCGGCTCGCCTATCGCCTCTATCGCCATCCGCTGGTGATGTTTGGCCTTGGCCCGATATGGATCTTCATTTTCGAGCAGAGACTGCCCTTGGGCATGATGCGGGGCGGCCTCACCCCCTGGGTGTCGTCGATGTCGACCAATCTCGCCATCGCGGTCATCGCCGCGCTGCTCATCTGGTTCGTTGGCCCTGGCGCGTTCCTGGTCGTGCATTTGCCGATCGTCATCCTCGCCGGATCGGCCGGCATCTGGCTGTTTTATGTCCAGCACCAGTTCGAGGAGACGGAGTGGACAAAGGACTCCGAGTGGGAATTCCAGCACGCTGCCCTGCACGGTTCGTCCTATTACGACCTGCCGCCGGTGCTGAACTGGATCACCGGCAATATCGGCGTCCACCATGTGCACCACCTCTCGGCCAAGGTGCCATGCTATCGGCTTCCGGAAGTGCTGAGGGACTATCCGGAGCTGCGTGAGATCGGCCGCGTCACGCTCCTCGACAGCCTGCGCTGCGTCAAGCTGGCGCTGTGGGACGAGAGCCGCAGCAAACTGGTATCATTCCGCGAAGCGCGGATGGCCGTGTAGACGCACCGCCGCACGAAGAGTGCGGCGGCTCCAAATTCCGAGCTTAAGCCGCCCGGCGTTGGTCGCGCATCAGGATTTCGCCCTGGCGGATCTCGGTGCCCAGCACTTTCAGGCATTCGCGCATGAAGGCGGCAAGGCCCGGCCAGCCCTTGGCCGACACAAGATTGCCGTCGACATGAGCGCCGGTCGGCGCAACATCGATATAGATGCCGCCGGCCAGCGTGACTTCCGGCTCGCAATATTGCAGCGCCGCAACCTCGCGGCCGCGCACCACGCCGTCGACTGCAATCAGGATCTGCACGCCGTGGCAGATGGTGAAGATCGGCTTGCCCGTTTCATGGAAATGCCGCACCAGCGCCTGCACGCGCTTGTCGATGCGGATATATTCCGGCCCGCGCCCGCCCGCCGCATAGACGGCGTCGTATTCGGCCGGGTTGACCTCTGAAAACGTCTTGTTGAGGATGTAGTCGTGGCCGAGCTTTTCCGTATAGGTCTGGTGGCCTTCGAAGTCGTGCAGCGAGGTCTTCAAGATATCGCCGGCCTTCTTGTCGGGACAGACGACATGGACGGTGTGGCCCACGGCGTGCATGGCCTGTTCAAAGACGAAAATCTCGTATTCCTCGCTGAACTCGCCAACGAGCATCAATATCTTCTTGCCAGCCATATCCGGTTCCTCCCTTGTGGCCACATTTATTCGGATCGCGAAATAATGGGCCTATCGTAAGGCGGAGAGGCGCAAAATAAAAGGCTGAATCGGGAATGTGGTCCGACCAGATAGGGCTTCTGACACCTGGAGCGGATCAGCCGGCGCGCACCCGCCGCCAGGAATATTTCGGGCCTTTGGCCTCCGGCTTCACCGACGGTTGGTAGGACAGCGGCAGTCCGCCGGTGCGGCCTTGCTCGAGCCGCTTCAGCAGCACCGGGTGCGAGATCTCGAATTCGTCGAAGCCGAGGCGCAGCATGTGCGGCAGCTGGTCGACCAGCACCTGCCCGGTGGCGCGCATGGCGCCGGCGAAGTGGTAACGGCTGCGCAGCAATTCGCCCTTGGAGAACGAGCGGCCGTCATTGAACGCCGGGAAGGCCAGCGCCACCAGCGACAGCTGATCGAGCAGGCCGGCGATCTTTTCGAGCTGGTCGCCGGGCTGCAGCAGCACGCCGATGCGTTCCTTTGCCGACCGCCGCACCTCCGGATCGAGGCCGAGAAACGCCTGCAGCGGCAGGATGACGCGGCCATTGCCGACCAGCGCCTCGGCGCTTTCGGCATGAACCCACTCGTCCTCGCGGAACCCATCCGGTGTCCACAGCCGCGTGGCGTTTTCGGCTATCAAGTCGCTCATCAAGAAATTCCCAAGTCCAAAATCTGAATGCCAAAAATCCTGGATCCCAAAAAAGACCCTAAAGCGAGGCGTCGGTCAGCGACCTTTCCAGCCCCGACAAATGGATGCCGCATTCGGTCTTGGCGTGCCCGGCCCAGCGGCCGCTGCGCGCGTCGTCGCCCGGCTGCACCGGCTGCGTGCATGGGAAGCAGCCGATCGACAGATAGCCATAGGCGACCAGCGGGTTTTCACGCAGCGCATGTGCGCGCATGTAGCCGGCCTGGTCCGATGTCGTCCAGTGCGCCAGCGGATTGATACGGATACGCGAGCCGACCGCCTCGAACACCGGAAGCGCTGCCCGGGTCGCCGCCTGGAAGCGCTTGCGGCCGGTGAACCAGGCGCGGAACGGCTCGACGCCGCGCGCCAGCGGCTCGACCTTGCGCACGTCGCAGCAGGCGTCGGTATCGGTCTCGTTCAGATTGCCGGTCGGGTCGATCCTTGCCAGCGCCGCATCGTCGGGCTTGATCACCCGGATATCGGTCAGCCCGAAATCGGCGACCAGCGCGTCACGATAGCCGAGCGTCTCCTCGAAATGCTTGCCGGTGTCGAGAAAGATCACCGGCAGCGTGCGGTCGATCTCGGCGATCATGTGCAGCAGCACCGCCGAATCCGCGCCGAAGGACGAGACGGCGGCGATTTCGCCGTGAAAGAATTCCCGGGCCGACCGCTCGATGATCTCCAGCGGCTTCAGATGGCCATAGAGCGCGTCGAGACCTGCCGCTTGGGCGGCGATGCCGGCCTCGACGTCGACGATCCGGTCAAGCGGCCTTGGTTTCGCCAGCATAGAGTGCCTCCTTGAACGGCGCGGGACCGACTCGGCGGTAGGCGTCGATGAATCGTTCGTTTCTGTCCAGCCGAAGCCCGAGATAGGTCTCGACGATCTGCTCGATGGCATCGGTGATCTCTTCCGAACTGAAGCCGCGACCGATGATCTCGCCGACCGAGGTGTTCTCGTCGGCCGAGCCGCCGAGCGTCACCTGGTAGAGCTCGGCGCCTTTCTTCTCGACGCCGAGGATGCCGATATGGCCGACATGGTGATGGCCGCACGCATTGATGCAGCCGGAAATCTTCAGCTTCAATTCGCCGATCTCGCGCTGGCGCTCCAGCGAGGCGAAGCGCCGCGAAATTTCCTGCGCCACGGGAATCGAGCGCGCCGTCGCCAGCGCGCAATAATCGAGGCCGGGACAGGAGATGATGTCGCTGATCAGGTTGGAATTGGCCGTCGCCAGCCCGATATCGACAAGCGCGTCGTAGACCGCCTTGAGGTCGGCCCGCGCCACATGCGGCAGGATCAGGTTCTGCTCGTGACTGACGCGCAGCTCGTCGAATGAATATTTTTCGGCAATGTCGGCGACCGCTTCCATCTGGCTGTCGGAGGCGTCGCCCGGCGTCTCGCCGATGCCCTTAAGCGAGATGGTCACCGCCGCGTAGTCGGGATGGCGATGGGTGACCACATTCTGGTCCAGCCATTCGGAAAAGCTCTTGGAGTCGAGCCGGGCAAGCTTGACCGCCTCGTCGCCTTCCGGCCGGTCGACAAGCGCCGGCGGCGCGAAATAAGCGTCGATGGCTCGGATGTCTTCTTCCGGCAGCTTCAGCTCGGCGTCTTTCAATTCCTGCCATTCGGCTTCGACCTGGCGGGTGATCTCCTCGACGCCGGTCTCATGGACGAGGATCTTGATGCGCGCCTTGAACTTGTTGTCGCGACGGCCGTAGAGATTGTAAACGCGCAGGATCGCCGTGCAGTAGGACAACAGATCCGCTTCGGGCAGGAAGTCGCGGATCTTCTTGGCCACCATCGGCGTGCGGCCCTGGCCGCCGCCGACATAGACGGCGAAACCGAGCTCACCGGCGGCGTTCTTCTTCAGGTGCAGGCCGATGTCGTGCGTCTGGATGGCGGCGCGGTCGCGCTCGGCGCCGGTCACGGCGATCTTGAACTTGCGCGGCAGGAACGAGAATTCCGGATGCACCGACGACCATTGCCGCAGGATTTCGGCATAGGGGCGCGGATCGGCAACCTCGTCGGCGGCGGCGCCGGCGAAGTGGTCGGCGGTGACGTTGCGAATGCAGTTGCCGCTGGTCTGGATGGCGTGCATCTCGACGCTTGCCAAATCCGCCAGGATCGCCGGAATGTCCGACAGCGCCGGCCAGTTGAACTGGATGTTCTGGCGCGTCGTGAAATGCCCGTAACCCTTGTCGTATTTGCGGGCGATATGACCGAGCATGCGCAGCTGCTTGCTGTTCAGCGTGCCGTAGGGCACCGCGATGCGCAGCATATAGGCGTGCAGCTGCAGATAGACGCCGTTCATCAGGCGCAGCGGCCGGAACTGGTCCTCGGTGATCTCGCCGGCAAGCCGCCGCGCGACCTGGTCGCTGAACTCGGCGGCGCGGGCCTTGACGAAATCGTGGTCGAACTCATCGTAACGGTACATATTCAGGTCTTTCCGGGCGCGTCCGCCCGTTATTTTCTTCGTTCGAGCATGATCGGGATCATGCTTGTGTCATCTATGCCGCGCGTGCGGCTTGCGGACGGGCCTGCTTGCCCAGATCGTTGCGGGTCGTCGGGCCGGCGGCACGGATCTTTTCCCGCAGCCGAACCGCCTCGACCACGCCGTTGGCCACGATTACGTCGATCAGGTTGACGTCAACGACCTCGTTGGCGGCGGAAGCCTTGGCGCCAATCGCCTCCAGCCGGTCCTCGGCCGCCTTGTCATGGGCGATGTCGGCATGGTCGATGGTCTCGGCCCAGCCGCCATTGGCGTACCAGACGGCTATGCCGTCGGCGAGGCGGTTCGCGGTCAGGACTTTCATTGGTTCACTCCTTGCGCGGCAGCACGGGCCACGCCTTCCTGCCTGTGTGCCGCCAGCGGCTCGGACCGTTCGAAATTGGCGCCGGCGACCGCGTCGCCGATGATGGTCATCACCGGGCCGCTGAGGTCGGCGCGTGCCTCCAGCGACGGCAGGTCGGCGAGCGTGCCGTGGAAACGGCGGCGGTTGGCAAGGCTGGCGTTCTCGACCACGGCGACGGCGGTATCCGGCGACAGGCCGGCTTCGATCAGCCGGCCGGCGACCTCGGCGGCGACCGAGCGGCCCATATAGACGGCGACTGTCGCGCCGGAAATGGCGAGCTTTGCCCAGTCGGGCAGCGAATTTCCCTTGAGGTCATGGCCGGTGGTGAACACCATAGACGACGACACGCCGCGCAGCGTCAGCGGCAGTTCGAAATCGGCGGCGGCGGCGAAGGCCGCGGTGACGCCCGGAACCACTTCGTAGGCGACGCCGGCATCGCGAAGTGCCGCCATCTCCTCGCCGGCCCGGCCGAACACCAGCGGGTCGCCGGACTTCAGCCGCACAACGCGCTTGCCGGCGTGGCCAAGCTCGACCAGCAGCGCATTGATCTCGGCCTGGCTCTTGGAATGGCAGCCCTTGCGCTTGCCGACCGGCAGGCGCTCGGCGTCGCGGCGGCCCATGGCGACGATCGCCTCCGGCACCAGCGCGTCATGGACGATCACGTCGGCTTCCATCAGCAGGCGATGGGCGCGCAGCGTCAAAAGGTCCTCGGCGCCGGGACCAGCGCCTACAAGCGCGATATGGCCCGATGCCGGTTCGTTCGAAAGCAGCAGGCCAACGGCCGCATCATGCGCCTGCGAAAGCTCGCCGGCCTCGACGGCGCGCGCCGGTGCGCCGCCAAAGAAATCGCTCCAGAAGCGGCGGCGGGCATTGCCTTTTGGCAGCAGTTTTTCGGCGGCGTCGCGAAACGATGCGGCAAGGGCTGCGAGCGGACCGAGCGAGGGCGCCAGCATGCGGTCTATGCGGCTGCGCAGCATCTGCGCCAGCACCGGGCCGGCGCCTTCGGTGCCGATGGCGATGGCGACCGGTGCGCGGTTGACCAGTGCCGGCGTGAAGAAATCGCAGAGCTCCGGCCGGTCGACGGCATTGACCGGAATGCCCAGCCGGCGCGCATCCCCGGCAACGCGGCGGTCGAGCGCCTCATTGCCGCTGGCGGCAAACACCATCACCGCACCATTGAGATGTGCTGCATCGTAGGCGTCGGCAATGTGGATGGCCCCCGTCTCGGCGATAAAGGCCAGCAGATCGGCGCTTGCGGCATCGCCGACGATGCGCAGCACAGCGCTCGACTGCGCGAGCAGCCGCGCCTTGGCCAGCGCTTCCTCTGCGCCGCCGACGATGGCGACGGCTTCGCCCTCGACCCGCATGAAGACGGGAAAGGCATTGAGCTTGGGCGTGGCTTGCGGCATGACGAGCGGAATCCTGGAACCGTTTATCAGTTCTACGCGCGGGCGCGAAAAACCAGAAGGCACCCACTCGCGCATCGCTTCGTAGCAGGCAATCTCTTTTCTGCAAGCATGAAGGCCAAGAGAAAAATATTCCACATTCAAATGCGGAGCGGATTGAAGCTGCTGTTGCGGCCCTTGATCCGCTGCCGTTCTAGCGGCTGGCAGAGCCGGCTACAAAACAGATTTTTCTAAATTCTATCAATTTAGTAGATTAAAGCCGCCGAATGCCAACCGAGCCATCAAAGGCGGCCCGGCGCTCTCGCCGGCACTTGTCGGAATACTGGGTCCGAGTACCGGAACATTCCCGCCTCGGCACGCGTTTGCCCTATGGGCCCAGGCCCGGTCATGCCTCCGCGGCAAAGGCTTGGCGATGGGCTTGAAAAATCAAAAAAGGAGCGCCCCATGAGCAACGTCAGACTGAAACGCGGACTGTGGATCGTGGTGGCAGATGGGGAAAAGGCGCTGTTCCTCGAGAACCGTGGAGACGTCCAATATCCCGACCTTCAGGTCGTGCACGAAATGGAGCAGGAAAATCCGGCAACCCGGGAACAAGGCACGGATCGCCCCGGCCGCTACAGCGACGGCCCTTCCGTCCATCGCAGTGCGGTCGAGGACACCGACTGGCACCGTCTCGGCAAGGAGCGTTTTGCCGAAGAGATTGCCGACAGGCTCTACAAACTCGCGCATCGCGGCACCTTCAAGGAGATCGTGCTGATCGCGCCGCCGCCGGTGCTGGGCGACATGCGCAGGAAGCTGCACAAGGAGGTCATCGACAAGATAATGGCGGAAATTCCAAAGACGCTGACCAACCACAGCATACCCGATATCGAAAACCTGCTGCAGGCGACCTGATCGGGGCATCGGCAGCGCGCAAATTCCTAATTAGTCGCCAGGCTGGAGAGGCCAGGGCAATCGCATCAGGTTTGCGCCGCCCCTCACCCTTACCCATTCCGAGGCGAGCCGCTTGTCTCGCCCGTCCTTCGGACCCCCGTGAAGAACGGGGTGAGGGGGTCGCCAGCGTTGCGTCCAAGCCCCTTCTCCCCCGTTCTGCACCTATCGGATTCACACATTTTGCAGATTGAGTTTGGTTCCGTACTTGATGGCGTGGAATTCGGCGAGGCCGATGCGCATGACCT